>CAYZJV010000004.1:0-25522 GCA_964478945.1 uncultured Spirochaetaceae bacterium
GGGTATGCAAAACACCGTAGTAGCCGGATGGGGTACAAGATTCGTCTATTTTTGTAATAATTACAATTTTATATCGCAACAATTGGTCACGAACTCCTGTCATCTTCACACATCTTCCTACCTGTGTGTTTCAACTTCTACCATTGAATTTCACGGTCCTGACAGAGGTTTTATTGCTACTTGGGTAATTTTTTGATTCATAGCAGGAAATATTGCATACTTCTGCCTTTTTTATGAAACTGACACGGACCCCCGGTATTTTGTGTTTCCGGGGATCTGTGTCGAGACCTACATATGGGAGATGATGGCATCGCCAAATTTGCTGCAGGAGACCTCGGTCGCACCATCCATCAGACGTGCGAAATCGTAGGTGACCTCCTTGGCTTGCAGGGCACCGGTGACGCCCTTGTCGATCAACTCGGCAGCTTCACCCCATCCCATGTAATCGAGCATCAACATGCCGGAGAGAATCACGGAACTCGGGTTCACCTTGTCCAATCCAGCATACTTCGGGGCTGTTCCATGGGTGGCCTCGAAGACTGCGTTGCCTGTCTCATAGTTGATATTCGCTCCAGGAGCTATTCCGATACCTCCCACCTGGGCTGCCAAGGCATCCGACATGTAGTCTCCATTGAGGTTCATGGTGGCGATCACTCCGTACTCGGCCGGTCGTGTGAGGATCTGTTGGAGGAAGGCGTCCGCGATCACATCCTTCACCAGGATCTTGCCTTCGGGAACCTTGCCATCGACCAGATCATCCCAAGTAACGGTGTGCTCCCCGAACTCTTCCTTGGCGATCTCATACCCCCACTCCCTGAACGCACCTTCAGTGTACTTCATGATGTTGCCCTTGTGGACAAGGGTAACGGAAGGTTTCTTGTGTTCGATCGCGTAGCGGATCGCGGCCCTGACCAGTCGTTTGGAACCGGTGATGCTTGCAGGCTTCACCCCTATGCCACTGTCGGTTCGAATGTTCCAACCATACCGTTGCTTGAGATGGGCAATGAGCTCCTTCGCCTCCTCGGTTCCTTCCTTGAGTTCATAACCGGCATAGACGTCCTCGGTATTCTCCCTGAACACGACCATGTCGATGAGTTCGGGATGTTTCACCGGCGAGGGGATGCCGGGATAATATTTGACAGGTCTAAGACATACGAACAGATCGAGTCTCTGGCGTATGGTGACGTTCAAGCTTCTGAAGCCGCCTCCCACAGGAGTGGTAAGCGGTCCCTTGATTCCGATCAAGTACTCCTTGAGCGCATCCTCGGTCTCTTTCGGCAACCATTCACCCGTCTTCTTGAAGGCTTTTTCGCCTGCAAGGACCTCTTTCCATTCGATCTTCCGTTTTCCACCATAGGCTTTTTCCACCGCGGCATCGAATACTCGTACGGCTGCCGCCCAGATGTCCGGTCCAATGCCATCGCCTTCGATGAATGGGATGGTCGGATTATCGGGTACGACAAGCCCCTTGTCGCTCATGGTCACTTTCTGTTCCATCGATGTTCCTCGTATTTCCTTTGATTTGACATCCACAATCGAAGATATCGTGCCGAATTGTAGCAGAAAGGATTTCGCTTGTTAATACCTGTGGTGGAAGTGGGTGGAAGGTGGATTCGTACGAACACATGTCATTTGCCTTATTGCGCACCTCAAAGAAAACCCTTCCCATGACAAAAGAAAGTACTTCCGTACAAATTTGTATCTTCTTGTTCATTAGAACGTTACACTATTTCCGTTTCTTATCCATACACCCATCTCGGGAAAAACCTTGTTCATCTGACATCACCTGCTTGGTTGCCACTTCCGTGCAGCTTTGTTAAGTTCACCCGCTATGTCATCTTTGAAATGATTTCAAGAGTAAATTTTTAACTCATAAGGGTAATTTCATGAACTTCTGCTTTTTTTTCATTCCATCTTGCCTTTCCCGACATTTCCAATGAAAATGGCTTTCATGGGAATAGACTTCGCAGCCTTGATACCGTTCGCCCTCATCACCACCTTCTCTCCCGGACCCAATACACTCCTATCGGCTTCGATGGGGATGGGGTTCGGCTATAAAAGGAGTCTTCCGTTCCTCTTGGGAATATGGACTGGTTTCACCCTGCTCTTCATTGCATGTGCGTTTCTGGTGAACACTTTGGCACAAAAACTACCGATGTTTCGCGATGTGTTGGCGGTGGTGGGATCGATCTATATCCTCTGGCTCGCCTACAAGAGCTACAAGGCTTCCTATCGGGTGGAAGACCAGTTGACCGAGCCGTTGGGTTTCTTCAACGGGATGGTGCTCCAACTGCTCAATCCGAAAGTGATCATCTACGGATTCACCATTTTCAGCACGTATCTTGGTGATATGGAGAAGCACCTTGGATCCATCCTGTTGGCACCGGTTGCGTTCGCCACATTGAGTCTCTCGGCGACCACGACGTGGACTCTCTTCGGAGCGGCCATTTCCACATTCATGAAACATTCCAAGGTTGCTAAGGCCATCCAGACGATATTCGCACTCTCCCTGGTATTGATCGCTTTCGACATGTTCTCATCTATTTTCAACCGATGATGGACAAATGATCTCCCACACTACATACTGGGTAAAAGGAGAAGCATGCATGAGTCTGTTGATGACACCGAGCGATCCGGCTACGATCGAAATCGCACAAAGAATTTTCGATGCGCAACTGGAAGCCGATCCCAAACTCGACAAAATTTACGACGATCGTCAGAAACGGCTCTGGTTCCAAGACATACTCTACAACATCACCTATCTCTCGGCAGCCTTGCACCTGAAGGATAAAACGATATTCACCCGCTATGCCATCTGGCTGTTCGAATTGTTGTGTGGATTGATGAAACAGTTCGATCGGGAACAAGTGAAGGACCAGATTGTGGACCATTTTCATTTCCTGTCGTCTGAAGCCGCGCAACTGTATGGAGGAGAAACGGGACAAATGGCTACGGAATATATCGAGGCGGCGATAGAGGCCACCGAGAAGGCCGTCACCGCAATCCCACTTTCCGAGAGGTTCCTCTCGGGGAAACATGTCGGCATCCGCCAATCCTATTTGCACGCACTGCTGCGTAGCCACACTAGGGCTGCGATCGATATCATCATGCAAGCGAGGAGGGAGGGGATACCCATTGATGAGATCTATGAGGACATCCTGCAGGAGGTGATGCACGAAGTCGGCGAACTGTGGCACCACAACCAAATTACGGTCGATAAGGAACACTATTGTACCTCCACCACACAGATGGTGCTCTCGCAGTTCTATGAAGAGATATTTTCCACCGGCAGGATCGGTCATACCATCGTCACCTGCTGTGTGGGAACGGAATTGCATGAGATGGGGGGAAGAATGGTTTCCGACCTCTTCGAATACCAGGGATGGGACAGCATCTATCTCGGGGCGGCGGTTCCGGAAGAGGCAATTGTTGCGACGGTAGCGGAACAACATCCCGATCTGGTGGCCCTTTCGGTCACCATGGTGCAACACCTGGTGGATTGCCTTACGATTGTGCACACATTGAGGAAGCGCTTTCCCTCCTTGAAGATTGCAGTGGGAGGACGGGCGTTCGAAATGACCGACAGGTTGTGGGAACAGTGGCCTGTGGACGTGTATACAAAGTCGGCAAGGGACCTGGTCGCTTGGGCTGAAACACATGTCGTGAAGGGTTTATAATGACGGGATTTCTGGTGAGGACCGACAACAGTGGATTGCTCAAGGAGATCTATTGGAGCGAACCCGTGTCCCTGGTCACCCCCACCGACACATCCATCCATGCCATCATCGATCAGAAGCTTTCACACGACTCGTTCTCCTCGCTGCTCAACAACCCTGCGATGGTGAAGCACCATTCGAAGATCCATTTGAAACGGAGTGCAACACACATGCATTGTTCCGTCGTATCCCTCGATGGGCAGCATCTTGTGTATGCCGCCGAATCCGTTCCCATACTATCTGAAGATTGTATCCATCTGATGGTGGTCCTACTGGAGAAATCCCTCGATTCCGATCTCGGCAACACCGAGATGGTGAACCACTTCGACCAGATACAGAAGCTGAACAACGAATTGATGAATACCCAGCGTCAATTGCATAAGGCTAATGCCCAGTTGAAGCGTTTGAACGAGGATCTGAACAATCGTCTGGTCAAGGATGTGCTCACCGGTCTCACCAGCCGCTACCAGTACCGTTCCGAAATCGAACGTATCATAGGAGCGGCCCCGGACGGCATGGGGATGTTCTGTTTCATCGATCTGGACGACTTCAAGTCGGTGAACGACCGTTATGGCCATGCGGTGGGAGATGAATATCTGATCGAATTCGCGCGAAGGATGCGCTCCATGGCTTCTCAGTATCCCATTCTCCATATCCGCATCGCCGGTGATGAGTTCGGCATGTACCTTCATGATTTGGACTCCATCGAACCGGAATTTCTGGAGGATTTCTGGAATGGCTTCCGTTCCACAGTCATCTCACACCCCATTCCCACCACAGCAGGCGATCTCGATGTCGCCTGTTGCATGGGAATGGCGTTCTACGGTGTGGATACCTTCGATATCTTCACACTCATCGAATACGCCGACTTTGCGATGTATTGCGCCAAACGTACCGGGAAGGCTACCTATCGCACATTCGATTTGCCAACCTATGAAGTGGCCAAGGGTAAGGTGGGATCGGTCATCCACTGATCAGGCGATTGAGGAAATCCCCTACCGCTTCGATTCGTTCCTCGTGCACATCTTCGGCTCCCTTGAGGATCTTCTTCAGCATGAAACGCATCGGCGCGCTCTGCTCGGCAAAGACGATCCTCCCACCGAACCAACCTTTGGCGACCGCGACATCAAGCAGGGATTGGGGATAGTTGTCGGAGAACTGCTTTTCCTGATGTTCCACATCGGTTCCACAAATGAACAAACCCAATCGTTTTGTCCTCAGAGCCGCCTCATTGGCCGCACAGTACCTCCTCACCGCTCCAGGCAATCGTCCCGCATGTATTCCACCACCGATGATCACGCTGTCGTATTGGGACAGATCGGCTTTCCTGGCTTCCTTCTTCGCATCCTTGAGATCGGCCTCATGCCCGTTCTCACGGAGACCTTCACCGATCTTCTTCGCACATTCGAGTGTATACCCGTTTTTTGAGGTGTAGACCACTAGTGTTTTCATTCCAATTTTTCCTTATGTTTAATTTAAATTCTTATATGGAATTGTAACTCGACAAAGGCGAGTAGCACAACCAAATTCGAAGCGGTTTTTCTTTGCCATGTGCAGAAACCTGTGGTAGTATCCAACCACGTCGACAGTTGATGGGTAAAAATCCGGCAAGGAGACCCGCGGAAGATGAAACTATTGGTGTTCGTGTTGAACAATGAGGAGTTCCTCGAAGAGGTCTTGGAAGCCTACGTTGAGGCTGGTGTAACCGGTGCGACCATACTCGATAGTGAGGGAATGGGCCGATTTTTGGCCTATGAAGTCCCGCTCTTCGCCGGATTCAAGGAATTCATGAAGGGCAACAGACCCTACAACAAGACCATCCTCTCCGTAGTGCGTGATGAACAGACCATCAAGGATGTGCGTAGTCTCATCGATCCGTTGGTGGGAGGATTGGACAATCCTGGAACGGGCATCATGTTCACTGTCCCGATCGACTGGGTATCCGGCTTGGTTCCCGAGGATGAAGAGGTGTAGGAATGGAAGGAATATGCAAACGTCTCGCCCCAGAATGTGTGTTGTTGGATATCCAGGTTAAGGACAAGCGATCCGCGGTCAGTGCGATGGCCAATTCGCTGGCGACACACTATTCGTTCTCCAATGTGGAGGAACTTGTCGCAGACATTCTTGCACGGGAGCAACTCGCCTCCACCTGTCTGGGATTCGGCTGTGCGGTGCCACATGCCCACTCGGCCGGATTGGAGACCACTTACATCGGAGCGGCAAGGTTGTCCCCACCTTTGGTGGACGAGACCCCTGACGATCAACCGGTCACGTTGATGTTTCTTCTTGTGGGTCCACCGGGGAGGGCTTCCCTGCATCTGAAGCTTTTATCGAAACTGGCCCGTCTGTTGCATGATGGGGAATTGAGGGACAAATTGCTCGGAGCAACGACACAAAAGGAATTTCTCAATTCCATCTGCGAAAAGGAGCATGGTACATGAGCGCACAAGGGAGGTGGAAAGTAGTCCGTTTTCTGCTCACTTCCCTCTTCCTGTTCGGAGTATGGCTGTTGTTCACATTCAGCCTTGAACTCTATTCGGTCGTGTTCGGACTGGTGGGATCTTTTGCGATCGGGGCTCTTACCTACCCCGTGTTCATCGCACACCACCAAGCCAACATCCGCTACATCATTCCCAATCCATTCGCTTTGGTACTCTATATCGTATTGCTCGTGTGCTTCCTCTACCAATCGAGTGCACAGATGGTGAAGGCCGTATTCACCGGGAAAGCGCATCCAAGCATTGTCCATTTCCGCACCAGGCTGAAAAGTGATGTCGCGCGCATGATACTGGCCAATTCCATCACCCTGACTCCCGGGACGATCACGCTTGATCTCAACGATGATCACCTTACCGTACATTGGTTCTTCTGCGACACACACCATGCGAAAGCCGCGGGAGAAAAAGTGAAGGGACGCATGGAGAATTTCATAGGAAACATATGGTCATGACCACACTGCTGCTGCACTATATGCAATGGTTTCTTCTCTTTTGTGCGATGGTCTGCATCATCAGACTGGTGGTGGGCCCCACCACAGCCGATCGACTCGTGGCCCTGAATATCCTTTCTGGGGCAACTCTGGGATTTCTGGTCGTGAGAGGAGTATACCAACAGAGACTGCTCTATCTCGATGTGGCGCTCGTGTACGATATCTTTGGATTTCTCGGATTTATGGCGATTGCGCGTTTTCTACGGGACAAACTCTCCAAAGGGGGTGAGTGAATGGAGATCTCCATCAGGGAGTGGTTGGCACTCGCCGCTTTTGCTTCGGCCACCGTATTCGCTTTGTTCGGATTGGTGGGACTCTTTCGTTTTTCGGATCCCTTTTCCCGCATGCAAGCAGGTGGTTTGGCCGGAACCACGGCGATCTTCTCCACTTTCATCGGAGCGTTGCTGCTTTCCCCCAGTTGGGAAATGGGGGCCAGAATCGTGATCATCATGTTGTTCTTTCTCATCAGCGCACCCACGGGAAGCTACATCGTCGCACGATTCGTATGGCAATCGGGATTTGAGATCGGAAAAACACCCAAAAAAATGCTTCGGGGGCCGAAGGAATGACAACACTTCTGCTTGTACTCATCATCGTGCTCGCGGTGTGCACCGTCACAGGACCCGATCTCCTGCATGGAGTGATCGCCATGTCGGCGATCAGTCTACTCAGTGCATTGCTGTTCTTCATTCTGCAAGCCCCCGATGTGGCGATCACCGAAGCCGCGGTGGGAGCGGGTGTTTCCACCGTCATCTTCGTATGGGCCTTGCGCCATACCTCCAGGAGGGACGATGAAGGCAAGGATTGACTTCAGAAGCATCCTCGCATTGGTGGCTATCCTGGCGGTGTTGTTGCCCATACTTGCCACCGACACTCCATGGCCGACCGAACCCCGGGATTATCTTGCCGAGCATGCCGAAGACGAGACAGGGGCCAAGAACATTGTCAGCGCGATCTATCTCGGGTATCGGGTGTTCGATACCATGGGAGAGACCATCGTACTTCTCGTGGCGGTTTTGGGTACCATCGGCATCCTTACCAAAGTGGAAAGCCTCGTCGGGGACACACAGCAGACCATCGGTACCGTTTCGGCATTCTCGCTAAGTGCCGAAAAACGTCGTTCCAACCGCTTGCGAACCCATTTGCTTGAAGTGGTGACCGGCAAGGTGGGACCCATTGTACTTCTGTTTGGTTTCTATGTGATGCTCTACGGACATCTTTCTCCAGGAGGGGGATTCCAAGGAGGTGTCATCATCGCCTCGGGAATTGTATTCCTCGCTCTTGGCAATCAACGTGGCGAGACTTCACACCTGTCCAATTCGGAGAAACTCGTACATATCGAGACGATTGCATTTCTCCTGCTCGTGATCGTCTCCTCCAGTGGTCTCATCACAGGATCGCCCTTTTTCGGCAATCCATTGGACCATACGGCAGTGCCGGTCGGATATATCGTCGTGCTCAATGCCGTGATAGGACTCAAGGTGGGGACCAGCATGGGATTCTTGTGCATCGCGATGATGGGAGGTACGGACTGATGGTTGACAGGTTATTGCTGCTCATCCTATTCCTCATTGGATTTCTGACCATCGTGGCGAAAAGAAATATGATCAAGAAGATCTTCGGATTGAACATCATCAATGCCGCGGTGGTCATCCTCTTCGTCCTCGAGGGAAGCAGGATAGGAATGGATGCTCCCATATCAAACGGAGAGCCCCAACAGTTCGTTGATCCACTGCCACAAGCGCTCATGTTGACCGCGATTGTGATCGGTGTCTGCATCACCGCCCTTTCATTGGCACTTGCGGTCCATCTCTATCGTATTGGAGGTACCTTCGACATCGACAAGGTCAAGGAGCGGCTGCATGATGGGCTATGAGGATCTGGTTGCGACCACTTTCATGCTCCCCTTGTTGGGTGCGGCCATCGCCTTTTGCGCCAAGCTGGTGGGCAAGGAACGAAAGATTGCGAAAGTGTGTGAATATGGTGGTGCGTGCATTGGTCTGGTGGCACCGATTGTGGTGCTGGTACAGTTGTTGCCCGGCATGCTCGACGGACAGGTGATCACCGGTATCATCGGAGGATGGTCAGGTACGGTGGGAATCACCTTTCGATTCGACGGTCTGGCATGGCTCATCGACCTGCTAGGCTACACCATAGCACTCGCAGCCTATATCTATTCCCTCTCCAGTGGACCGAAGGGCCCCTCATTCACCGGTATCTTCCTCATACAAAGCGCAGCATTGGCGGCAACGATTATGACCAACGACCTGTTCAACCTCTTTGTTTGCCTCGAGGTGTTGGGTATCACCAGCTATGTGCTCATTCCCACTTCGGGAAAACCGGGAGCTTCCCTGGCTGCGTTCTCGTACCTCATGGTGAGTGCCACCGCCATGGTGTTCTTCCTTGTGGGGACCTATGGATTGTATCGGATCACAGGGTCACTCTCCTACGCGGGAATCGCGGGTGGTCTGGCGACCATGGATCCCGAAGCATATGGGGTGGCAGTGATGTCGCTGTCGGTACTGGTCGCAGCTGTCGCGATACGGGTCGCGGTGATGCCTCTGTACGGCTGGCTGCCCGATGCCCATGCCCTGGCTCCCCATGCGATATCGGCAGTCCTATCGGGAGTATTGATCAAGACTCCCCTATTCGCCCTCTCAAGAGTGCTGGTATTGTTTCCAATCGGTGGCAGGGTTGGTTATCTGATGGGTTTGGCAGGTGGGATCACCGCTTTTCTCGGTGTGGTGTTGGCACTCTCCCAATCGGATGCGAAACGACTGCTTGCCTACCATTCGATAAGCCAAATCGGCTATGTGGTGGCAGCTTGGGGTATGGCGGCACATATGGGCATCCACACTCCCGAGGGAGCGGCCCTCATGGTGGCGGCCTATCTTCATGCATTGTTCCATGCACTTTTCAAGGGACTACTCTTTTTCAGTATCGGAACCACCACCGATGTCACGAAAGTCCGCGATGTCCTTGCATCAAGGAATTCAATCGCTTCACTTCGTAGTGCAGGGGAGAGGCTCCCCATCACATTCGTCACATTTCTTGCGGGTGCACTCTCGATCACCGCCATTCCCCCGTTCAATGGCTTTGTGAGCAAATATCTGGTGGGATCGTCATTGAAAGGTTCACTGGTCTCCTTCCTGCTCATTGCAGCAGGTGTGGGTACCGTGGCCTCCTTCATCAAGCTTTCACGAATCTATTGGCCGATGAAGCATACTTTTCCCCAATCCGTTGAAAAGATATCCTTCCTTCCCCGCCACTTGGCCCAACTTCTCCTCGCTTCCCTTTGCATCGCGACGGGGATATGGGCTCCATGGATCATCGGAATCGTCGGCAAGTTGCTTGGAGGAGTATCCCGACTTGACGGGTTCTCCCCCTACTCCCCGGACAATCTCATCAAGACAGGTTCCACTGTCGTGGGAGGAATCCTGCTCTTTCTCCTGATGGGGAGACCATGGGTATCGGACATCCTGCACCGCATCCGTGATCGTCGCATGGACTTCAAGGGTTTGTTCGTCTCCTTCTCCCTCGGTACCGCTGCGATGGCGCTTTGGCTCTGGGTGTGAAAATTTTTCAGACAAGTGTGAAAATTATTCTCATCTGCTTTACAAGCAAGCAATTAAAACCAAGAATTTTCTGATTTCCCCTTGCCGATGCCATGCAACTCAAGTTATCTTTTGCTTAAAACCATTAGTGTACAGGAGGGATATGACATGTTACGCAAACTGTCGATACTTGTGATGATCTTGTTGTTGTGCACATCGGCGGTGATGTTCGCCGCCCCCTTGGCGGAGGAAAAATATGGTGAGATCCAATCCATGGACCTCTCCACAATGAAAATGGACCGGATCATCAACACCTATGACGATTTCTACCAGCGTGTGGAAAAGATCGGAAGGAATGCCTTGGATGATATGGCTTCGGCTCGAAAGAAGGGTGATATCGAAGCGTATCGTGAAGCATACGGCAGATACACTTCTTTGTCGGAATTCACCATGACGAGAGAGGAGTCCGATCGCCTGCTGGAAAGGATCCTTGCCGAACCTCAGGAAGATCAAAACGAGTATGCAGCATGGTTGTACCATCACAGTCCATATTATCGTCCCACCTTGACGATAGACTTTTCCCTTGAAGGTGACACCTATCGTTACAGCTATGCCCAGCGGGTGCGGCAACTTCCCGGTACCATGATCACCCTACCGGATGAAAACCAGCTCCATGTGAACAGTTCACAAGTAGGAATTCTGTCGGGTTGGGGAATTGTTCCCGATTCGGTGACCTACGAACCCGGAGAGGAGATCCCGATGCCACCCACCAGCCAAACCCTGTATGCCGTGTGGACCAAAGCGGTGAGGTTCGACGATACCCTCACCGGTACCACAGTGGTGCATGAACCTGTGAAAGAGGGAGAGGTTGTCTCCGTACCACAAGTTGCAGCCCCCGATCCGTCCTATCGTTTCATCGGTTGGTACGACCGAATTGGCAGACAACTGCTTGAAGGAGAGAACGAATACCAAGTAAAGGGCAATGGAGCCCTTTTCGAGGGGCTTTGGAAGCATCTTGCCATCGATGCGATCTCTCCGCTCTACCATGGATTCGACCGCTTGCCCACCGGCACCCAGATCGCTGTGGGATTCTCACTTTCCAACCAAGGCAATCTGCCTCTCAGGAATCTGAAGGTTTCCTTGAACACCGGGAATGAGGATGTCACGATGCTCTGCGATACGGTTTCCCTAGGCAATTTGCCGGCGGGAAGCCACCGTACCAACAATAGTCGCTATGCGAGCTCGAACCAAATACCGATCGGAGGAGAGGTGAATACCTTCCGTTTTGTGATCGACAAGTCGGTGGAGAGCGGATCATCCATCCCATTCACATTGACAGTTACCGATGGAGATGGTGAATCTTGGTCTTCACCGGTTTCCTTCACGGTTAGATGAAGTTGAGCTCTACCCTATTCTTACCATGCTTCTTCGCTCGATAGAGGGCCTCATCGGCCCTCTTGAGCGAATCAAGGCAGGACTTGTCTTCTCGATGGAAATATGAGACTCCGAGAGAAATGGTCACCTCACTGTAGAGAGCGGAAAATCGCGACAAAAGGCTGTTGGTGAACACTTCCGAATTCCGTGGCAAGATGTCGTTGCAGACCACCAGGAACTCGTCCCCTCCCCAACGGTAAAGCCGGTCCGAGGTTCTGATGATCGAAGTCATCGTGGAGACGACCATGGAGAGTACCGCATCTCCCTCCGAGTGTCCCTTCACATCATTCACCAGCTTGAAATCATCGATATCGAAGAGGATCAGGACGGGGCTCTGCCGCACCCCTTTTGAGAACAAGTTGAAGAGTCGACCCAAATCGGACAGCCCCATCCTGCGGTTGAAGGCATTGGTGAGGATATCGCGATGGGCAGCCTCCTCCAAGGCTCTTCTTGATCGTACGGCTTGCCACTTCTCATGTAGGATCAATAGCACGAATCCCAGCGATACCAGTACCACCAGCACAAGAGCGAATAGCGGCAGGAGTCTATTGACGACCGAAGCACTATGGGTATTGGCATGTTCCACATACCCCTCGATGTCCTCCAAATGGCTTCCCATCGCCACCACCCAATCGTATGGTTCATAGAGTTTCGCATAGGTCAATTTTTCGGCGATCCTCTCGGAGTCTTTCCTTTTGAAGAAGTAGGTGAAGAATAATTCCCCATGCTCCTTGATTCCCTCCAACTCCTCCAGGTAAGGTAAATTCCCTGCGATATCGGTCATCGAGGTGGACAACAACATCCCTTCGGTATCGATCAGATTGGGGTGTACCCTACGTACCGCGTACCCTTCACCCCCATCGTAATTCTTGATTTCGTTGATCCAGATGTAGGAATCCTCGGCGAATGTGGAGTTGTGGATCTCATCTGCGATCGCCTGTTTCACCAACTCGTCGATCCTCTCCATCCGTATTCCGAAAAAGGACCCAAAGGTACCGTATTCGGTAATCTTGTAGGCTGAAAAGCTTTCCACTTCCCCTTCCAATACAATTTCGGGAGGCCCGCCGTTCGTACACATGCCTTCGGAATCGACTAATATTTCACCATTGGTGGTATCCCAGAGCATCGCGGACCACAGTCCGTTGGAAGTTTGCAAGGAAAAATGGTTTTCGAAAAATTGTATGAACTGTTCGGAAGAGGAACTCTCCACTAGAGTTTGCAAGGTTTGATCCGTCTTTTCGACAATGCCTCGATACCGATCCACTTCTAGTTTCCGCCTCTGTATGATCCGGTTAATCTGGTTGTTCACCGAATCCTTGAGGAAGTCCTGCTTCAACGAATAGATCGCTTCCTTCGTATCGGCCGCATACACTTCCTCGATTTCCCTCGTGGTGACCACATAAAAGACCCCAACCACGAGACAAGAGAGCAACACAAGCACTATGGTGGTGATTCTGGCGAATTGCTGCAACGGGAACCTCACTTCATACATAAAGCGCTTTTGTATTAGTATATCAGAGCGGCGGCATGTTTGCAGTACTTATATCCATCTCCTCTTTTTCCCTGTGGACGATTGCCAATCGCACGATTTGGGCTATACTGTGGTAGAGATATGGAACTGAATGCACAACAACTTACAGCAGTGGATTATTCGGGAGAGCATAGGAATGTCTTGGTGACGGCAGGAGCCGGATGCGGTAAAACAAGGACCATCATCGCCCGTGCGGCACATATCTGCAAGGAGGGAACCGATCCATCCAGGATCCTCGTCATGACGTTCACCAATCGGGCGGCTCGGGAGCTCACCCAACGGCTGAAAAGCGAGTTGGGAGAATCGGCACTGATGATCCAGGCCGGAACCTTCCATGCGTTTTGCCTGAAGGTCATGGCCCGAATTCCAAAAAGTTTCGAGATCGCGGGCCTCAATGTGATCGATGGTGACGACCAAAACTCCCTGATGGGCATGGTGAGAAAAGAATTGCTCAAAGGCCTGAAAGGAACCAAGCGAGGCTTTCCTTCGGTGGCAAACCTACTCACCTGGTATTCCTACGCAAGAAACACCTGCATTGAGCCGAAACAGTACCTTGATAAGGAAACGGATCTCGAACCGGAACATATCGATTTGTGTAACGCCATGTTCTCTTCCTACCAAAAGTCGAAGGAGAATCGAGGGTATCTTGATTATGACGACCTACTCCAACGGTTCTCCAGCATGTTGGATATGAAACCAAACCTCAGGAAGGCTGTATGCACCCTTTTCGATGAAGTGCTTGTGGATGAGATGCAGGACACCAACCCCATCCAGTTCTCCATCCTGAAGCATTTCGCGACCGAAAGGGTGAGGCTGTTCTGTGTCGGAGATCCGGCCCAGTCGATCTATCGTTTCAGGGGAGCAGAATTTAGACATGTGTACGAGTTCGAAGCACTGTTCGGTGACAGCATCACCTTCCCCCTGTCGCTCAATTACCGCAGTTACCAGGAGATTCTGAATTTCTCCAACTGGTTGCTGCATAAATCACCCTTCGACTACCAAGACAAACTTGAGGCGTTCCGTGGTTCGTGTGGAAGATTGCCGCGACTGGAGGAGTTCGAACAACCTACCGATGAAGCCGATTGGATCGCGGACCACATTGTGGAATGTACCGAAAGGAAGATGCCGCTTTCAGATATCATGATCCTGTTCCGTAGTGCCTACGAAGGTCGCACACTCGAGGCCGAATTGATCAGACGGGGGATCCCCTATCGATTCATCGGAGGTCTGGTGCTCACCAAATCGGCCCATGTTCGGGACATCCTAGCCCTCCTCAGATTGGCGAGGAACCAGAAGGACGACCTTGCTTGGCTCAGGTATCTGCAACTCTGGCCCCGTGTGGGGGAGAAGACAGCCCAAAGGATCATCGAAGCCTTGGAACATGTCGAATCCGTGGATTCGGTCCTTGTACAGGAGCTGGGGGATGATCATGGTGCGCTCGTTGCCTTCAAGAGGGCACTACAAAGTTATTCCAACCCGGCCCAGTGTGTCCATACGATTGTGGAGCAATTGAAACCGGTGGTTTCACAACGGTACGATCATTGGCAGCAACGGGTCAAGGATCTTGATCTGTTGGAAAAGGTCGCCCGCAATTATCGTTCAACCAGTCAATTCATCGACGATTTCACACTCGAGCCTATGAACGATACCCAAATCAGGAACGATTCCACCGAAGATGCACTCACACTCATCACCGTACACAGTGCGAAAGGGACCGAGGCCCCCGTATGCATCGTGGCTGCAGCGACCCAAACGAACTATCCCCATGTGAGGAGCCTCGGTGATTTGGATGCGGAGGAAGAGGAACGCAGGGTACTTTACGTGGCATGTACCCGTGCAAAGGACGAACTCATCCTCACCAGGGCCTCCACCAACAGGAATGCCTTCTGGGTCCAACATTCTCCTGCGGTGGGAGAACCCTATTTTCTCGAGGAAGTACCGGAGCACCTGGTGGAATCGACCCTCCATGGTTGGAGTCCAGGCAACTTGGGAGGACTGGGATCTTTGCAGGATATCTATTGATTTTGATGAAAATTAACGTTGAACGTTACCTGAGAATTGGATGAAGTGTCTCTTACCAGCTATGTTGAAAACACAAGGAGGAGGTTCCCAATGGCACGATTTTTCAAAAGTAGAAATGAGATACAGGGGAAAGTTCCCGGAGAGATGATATTCGTTGGTCGTCAGAAGATGGAGAAGACCACCATACGAATGATCCAATACAATGAGGAGTTCATCGAAGACAAGGAATACTCTTCAGTACAGGAGGCCGCCGATGCGCTGCGGAAGGATGCCTTCGCATGGATCGATATCGTGGGTCTCCATGACACGAAGGCAATCGCTCCGGTCGAAACTCTCTTCAACATCCATCCACTCACCCTTGAGGATGTGGTGAATACTGGACAAAGGCCGAAAGTCGAGGAGTTTGAAGATTATATCAGTGTAATGGTGAAGATGATGCGGTTGGAACCCACGGATGGAAAGATCCATAGCGAGCAGCTCTCCATACTATGGGGAGCACGCTTCCTCATCACATTGCAAGAGAGGAAGGGAGATGTGTTCGAACCGGTCAGGGAACGGTTGGAAGGCAAGAGGGGACGTATCAGACGTTCCGGCCCCGATTACCTTGCCTATGCCCTGCTCGACACCATAGTCGACAACTATCTGATACTCATCGAGAGACTTGGCGAGGAGATAGAGGCCAACGAGCCGTTGGTTATCGATGATACCGGTCCCCAAGTGCTCGCCCAAATCAACGAACATCGTCGGGAGCTGCATTTCCTCCGCTCCTCCATACGTCCTGCGAAAGACGCGTTTCGGGAGTTGTCGCGCTTGGAGACCGATCTGATCACTTCATCAACCTTTATCTTCATACGTGACTTGAACGATTTGAGCACCCAAGCGGTGGAGGCGATGGACACCTATCGTGATATGATCAAGGACCAAATCGAGAGTCACAGTGCAAGCAATGGCAACAAACTCAACGATGTGATGAAATTCCTCACTGTGTTTTCCGTGATATTCATTCCCCTTTCCTTGCTGGCCGGCATCTACGGCACCAACTTCGATCATATACCCGAACTACATCTCCGTTATGGCTACTACTTCTTCTGGGGTGCGCTGGTAGTGGTCGCAGCAGGCATGGTGTTCCTATTCAAGCGCAAGAAGTGGCTATGATTATGTTCACGAGGGTATGATTGGCCGTTCACGCAGTACTGGGATGAAGTGGAACACCGGTTTGTAGGGGTAGATGGCCTGTTTCCTGGTGAAGCGGGGACGGTCGGCCAACTGCAGATCAACTCCAATGGTGAACACCCTGATATCCAACGCGTTGATCAGGTCGGCCACATGGGGCATTCGTTTGAGTGCGCGAATCGATCTGTCCTGGTACGAACCTTCCAAAAGAAGTACCGCAGCTTCGACGGCAACCGTTCGGGGATCGACCGGTTCTCCGTCCTCTCCCAGTAGAGCTTCGGCATAGGATCTTACCAGCCACTGCTCTTCGATGGAATTGCGAAGGGTGGCGATCTCCAACGCGCACCGCAACAAAGTGTCGCGACGCTCTTCGTGATAGGTGAATCCGATCACGAACAGGGTCGAAGTCGATGCATTGAAGGAAACAAGATCGATCATCCCGATATCCCTTTCCTCCGGTTGCACGGGCACATGGTAATCGATCACTTTCCCCAAAGTCCCCAAGACCCGGTGGTTGTAGAGGGCGACCGCTACCCTGCTCTCCTGTTGCAGTCCCAATATCGTGGGATTCAACATCGTACCGTCATGATCGGTCGGCCTGAAATCCACCCCTTTCGCAACCTTGGGCAATTGGGTGAACAATTGGGGTATGTTGTGGGTGTGCAACAATCGTTTGGCGACAATTTCGCCGTATGGCAGTTCGGCACCGTTGGCACGTCCCCTCTTGTTTATGATCGATCCACGATAGAGGGACGGCAGATCGGATACCAAGGCATCCACACGGGCCTTTGTTTCTCGCGCGGTTATTCTTTTCATAGGCTCTCCTGTAGTTGTGTATTCAATATAGGGAAAGTTGTGGAGCGTGGCAAACAGTGGTCACCATATCAAGGTGGTATAGCGATTCTTTCCATCCCGCTTGGACTGCAACAAGGCCTTGTCGGCCAATTTCACCAATTCATCGAGATCGTCGGTACCTTCATCGGCGACAGCCAATCCTATGGAGGTGGTCAAACCGCGCCCATCATTGAACGAGGCATTTCCACCCATTCCTTCGAGCAGACGCTTGGCGAATGATTCGGCTCCTTCCCGGTCGGTGTGGGGCATGAGGAGAACGAATTCGTCCCCTCCCACCCGATGCACAAGATCCGTCGAACGGCTGGTGCGGGACAGATGTTCGGCGAATGAACGCAATACCTCGTCACCCGCCTCATGGGAAAATCGATCATTGATCATCTTGAAATTGTCCAAATCCATATAGGCAACCGAGAATGGGCCTTGGACCGCCCCTTTCATGAAAGTCCTGATCAACTCATTCCTATTGAATAGCCGCGTCAGCTCGTCATGTGAGGCGCTCCAAGACAACTGCTCATTCAAATCATTGAGGCGTTTGGTACGTTCGTTGACCTTGGCCTCCAAGTCATTGGTCAACTCCTTCACCTCATGCTGTGCCTGTATGAAACGATATGAGAAGAGGTGATGGTTCACGATAATGAACAATACCATTCCCAATCCCATGATGTTGTGTAAAAACACATTGGGCCGCCCCTGTTCCCAGTAGTACAGTTGCAACGCCATGGTGGCGAGCATGACAAGTGAACCGAACACCAACAACAAGGAATAGGACTCCTGTGCACTTTCCTTGGTCAAGAGATAGACCCAATAGAGGAAGCACAGGATGATCAACATGATGTAGAAGGACACGGCTTGATGATAGCAGCTGACCGGCAATACGAGTACGGCCAGGGTGTACCCGGTCGACACCACCCAAAATATCGTCTTTATCCACTTTGGGAATTTGATCGTGAACATCCTCGTGCTGTAGGCCATGAAGCACATCGCCGCCAACGGAATCGTACCATGCTCCAACTTGGAGATGATGTGAATGGGGAAGTCCGGAAAGATCCAAGTAAGCAAGGAATTGGATGTGGCTATCTTCACCGCGATGGTGACGCAGAACAGTGCGAACAACAATAGACCGTTGTCCCTGTTCATTTTCCCATGGAACAGAAGTATGAACAGGGCCGAAGAGATGAAGAAGCTCACCAAGACGATCACAAATCCGCTTATCAGCATGTGGAAACGAACCAACTGTTGGGCAGGACCGAAGATCGGAGCCACACCGATTCCACCTCTCGGATGATAGAAATTCGCCACATGGATCACGATCGTGAGCGGATCGCCCCCCCGATGTCCGAAAGTGGTCACCACATCCAAGAACTGTGGAGTATAGGAATCCTTGTCCTCTCCGACCATTCCGCTCGATCCCACCAGATGCCCATTCACGAAGGTGCTTCCCGCTGTATAGATCGTATCGAGCAACAAACCGTAATGGCCTTCCGGCAGATGCTCCAAAGTCAACACATACGTTCCGATTCCATAGCCGCTTCCATTCATCACACCATTCCACGTACCGGGCACCTGAATGGAAACACCACCGGTTTGTGGAATATCGTGGGGATCGATGAATTCACCCGGGAACAGTCGCCAATATCCGTCGAGCACCAGAAGTTCATCTTCAAGTCCCGTAGCTTCAGCATAGTCGAAAACACCGTTTCCGCTGCGATTTTCGAGGCCTTCCAATCCGGCATTCGTAACCACAAGAACGATACCCAGGAGTATGATGAGGATTCCGGTGGCTACAACGACATTTCTCATGACATGATTGTAGGGTAGAAAACATTTGTAGACAATCTTTTTCCTCTATTGCCATAGTAGGCGCGTTTCGCCATACTCACGTGCATGGAACACAGCTTGAAAATCCGTGCCATCGCCATCGATTTGGATGGCACATTGCTTACGTCGACAAAGATCATCACCGATCGTACGATCGCCACACTTGCAAAGGTGATGGAACAAGGCATCAAGGTATCGATCGCCACCGGGAGGAGCTTGGATACCGCGATTCGTTTCATTCGACAAGTGGGCACGCCATTTCCGGCGGTCTGCTACAACGGTTCCTGCATCTACGATCCGGTTACCGGGCAAGACCTATGGCATATCACCCTTGAGCGGAACATCTGTGAGGATATCGTGCGAATCAGTGGAAAAGTGGCCTCCCATCTCCATGTGTTCATGGACCATACGCTCTATTTCACTGAAAAGGGACGCCATGCCGATTATCTTGAACCTTTGAGTAGCCAATTGGGAAAGACAATCGACTTCTTCACCATGGACGACATGCGATTCACCAAAGCCATGTTCATCGGGGACCCAAAGGAAACGGCCGTTATCGGAGCACAACTGAAGGAGAAGTATGGAGATTCGCTCCATCTGGTCTATTCACATCCCGATTACTTTGAAATCATGACAGGCGGTGCCACCAAAGGATCCGCCCTCGCGAGGCTCATGTCCATGTACCACATCACCTCCGACCAGGTATTGGCATTCGGAGATGCCGACAACGACAAGGAAATGCTCTCCTGGGCACGGTATGGAATCGCAATGGGGAATTCACATGAATCGGTGAAATCGGTGGCGGCCGGTATCGCTGGACACAACGACGCCGACGGAGTGGCTGAAAAGATCGAGGAACTGTTTGGATTTCCACTGTATGCATGATCATCGTATTGCCTGTAGGCGATGAACCGCATACAATACCCATATGGAACAGACACACGACGATACGGGAAAAGTGGTGATCATGCACGGATTCGCCAACGAACACATCTATGCGATCATCAAAGCGATACGAAGGGAATTGGGCTCCGACGTGGACATCGCCTATGCCACCACCACTCCGAATTCATTGGAAATGCGATTGAAGGAAGTGGTGAAGGATGTCTCCGAAGAACACGAATACTTGAAGAAGCACCCACCTGGGAGCGATTACAAACGGGTCACCGATTGACACCGTTCACCATCCCTTCCTCTGGTTAATCGAAGCGAACATATGGCGCAGTGCGACCAAAGGATGATACAAGAGCATCCTAGGGCCTGAAAAACGCATCACCATCCGGATATTGTCCCTCATCTCGGGAGCATAACAGTGGATTGTGCAACGTGAGCAAAACGGCTTGTGCATTCCCTCCGGACAGCGATCGATCCTCTCATGCGAATAGGTGAGCAATCGCTCGCATGCTTCACACAAATCCCTTCGATGATGTTGCTTGGTGCAATACAACCGTATCATAGTCCCCACTACCCGCTTCTCAAGCACCAATTTGCCACGTTCCATCCTCCCATCGTACAATCGACCGATTCATTGCACAAGATCCCATTTTCTGCGAGAATCGACAGACCGCACCAAGGAGCACCCCAATTGGACAACACACACACGCTCGCAAGAACTTCATTTGTGAAAAAACTCCCTTTCTATTACGGATGGATCATCCTGGTCGTCAGTTCCCTGGGGATACTTGCAAGCATACCCGGGCAAACCATGGGAGTATCGGTCTTCACCGACCATCTCATCAAAGCCTTGGGAATCTCCCGGGTGAACCTCTCCACCGCCTACATGGTGGGAACACTCGCCAGTAGTTTGGTCATTCCGTATGCCGGTGCTCTCCTGGATAGGAAAGGTGCACGGAAAACCGCATCCTTTGCGGCGATCGGTCTGATCATATCGTTGCTGATGCTCTCAAAATCACCTGCAATCTCCTCCCTCTCTCCCTTTTCCCCCACCATCTCGGGTTTCGCAGTCGCCACCATCGGTTTCCTTGGAATCCGATTTTTTGGCCAAGGGGTCACCGCGATCGTAGCGAGAACCATGTTGGCCAGATGGTTCGGATCGAGAAGAGGCCTTGTGGTCGGAATCATGGGTGTGGTGACCGCGTTCGGCTTCTCCTATGCACCCCAACCACTGCAAGCAATGGTTGCCCGCTACGGTTGGTCCGGTGCGATGGGTATGCTGGCATTGCTGTTGTTGGTGGTCTATTTCCCCATCGTGTTGGTCTTCTACCGTTCCGATCCAGAATCGGTCGGGATGGAGGTTGAGGAGGGTTTACCCGAAAGAACACTGGAAAAGACTGCCTTGAACCAAGACTCGGAGGTGGAATACACGGTGCGGGAAGCGAAACGGCAACCCCGCTATTGGGTCATGATGGTCACCTTGGGAGCATGGACATTGTTCACCACCGCATTTACCTTCCACATCGTATCCATCCACAGGGAGATCGGGATACCGGCCGAAGAGGCGGTGACGATATTCCTTCCCATTTCGATCATCTCGGTGATCGCACAATTCATCGGCAGCTACGCCAGCGATAGGATACGAATAAAATGGTTGTTTTTGATCTTCACAGTGACCATCATCCTCAGCTCACTGTCCATGACCGTACTGAAGTACTCCGCCGGAAGGGGACTGTTGATCGTGGCATACGGTATTGGGAACGGACTGTTCAGCATGTTGAGCATCGTGGCGTGGCCAAAACTGTTCGGAAGGAGACACTTGGGATCCATCAGCGGCTTCGCCATGTCGCTTATGGTTGCCGGAAGCGCGATCGGTCCATGGTTGTTCAGTCTGGCATACAACCACACGGGTTCCTATGCCATCATAGGAACCGTCGGAGCAGTGGCGGGAACAGTCCTGCTGCTCATCTCCATGATGCTCCCCTTCTCCCATCCGATCACGCAAGCAGCACCAGACTGAGCGACATCACCACCATACCACCGATCACTCCACCGATGGCCACATGGTGTTCCCCATATTCCTCGGCGGTGGGAAGCAATTCGTCGAGCGAGATGTACACCATGATGCCCGCGACAGCTGCGAACACCACTCCAAAAGTAATGTCGTTGAACCATTGTCGCAAAAGGAAATAACCGATGAGCGCACCAACCGGTTCCGACAATCCCGAGAGCAATGAGAGCCAAAAGGCCTTCCTCTTGCTCTTTGTGGCGTAGTAGATGGGAGCGGAAACCGCAACCCCTTCGGGAATATTGTGGATCGCGATCGCAACCGCGATGCTGATGCCGAGACCGGGATCGGTCAAAGCCCCCATGAAGGTCGCCAAACCTTCGGGAAAGTTGTGGATTGCGATCGCAAGCGCGCTGAAAAAGCCCATCCTCATCAAACGGGGATCGTTCGGATCGAGATCGGGTTTCTGTTCACATGGATTTCCATGCATCTCGTGCGGGTTCTCGTAGGAAGGGATGATTTTATCGATGAACGCGATGATCGCGATTCCAGCGAAGAACGCACCAATGGTAGCCCAATATCCTGGACGGGGGCCCAACGCACCTGTGAGGGAATCCTTGGCCTTCACGAATATCTCGACAAGTGAAACATAGATCATCACCCCAGCCGAAAAACCCAAGGCCGCGGCGAGAAACTTTGGATTGAACTTCTTCGAAAAGAACGACATGATCGAACCGATTCCGGTCGCCAAACCGGCAAAGATGGTCAATCCGAAAGCAAATAGTACTGCATATGCATCCATAGAATTACCGTGTACCTCTCTTGTTGCCCGAATGTGGGGTCGCAACCGTGAGAACCGATGTTCCCATCTTCGGATAGTCCATCACAGGAGCCGCCCAGAACACCACCTGCATGTATACTACCAGTGTAACCTGAGAATCACTGAAAATGAAAGTGGTATCGGATACTTGCCATGCACAAGGAATAATGCAATGGACGGTACGGGAGATTTCGTTGTCTGCCTACACTCCGTTTTACAGGCAACACTTCTTGCGCCATGCGGAAAAAGCACGTATTCTTGGATCATGAACACTACTTGTCGTACCCTCTTGGCATCGATACTGATTTGCCTCTTAGTTGCGAACAGCCTCTTCGCTATCGACGGAACCTCTTCATCATACGCGGGAAGAGTAAAGACCTCCACCGAACGGTTTGAGATCATTTACGAACCGCAGGATGAATGGGCCGCAAGGGAACTTGTCCAATTTGCCGATGAGGTATATGACGAATTGTCCGGACTGTTGGACCATGCTCCGAAACGGAAAATACCCGTAATCCTCACCAGCCGTCCCGCCGATGCGAACGGATTCTTCTCCCCCTTTCCACCAAAA
Organism: uncultured Spirochaetaceae bacterium; assembly: GCA_964478945.1. Lineage (GTDB taxonomy): Bacteria > Spirochaetota > Spirochaetia > Sphaerochaetales > Sphaerochaetaceae > CAYZJV01. The sequence goes on from CAYZJV010000004.1 coordinate 23,386, forward strand.
GTCACCATGCATATCACAAGCCCTGCAAACAGGTTCCTCGGTTCCAGAACCGCGGGTTGGATGAGATCACTCTTTACCCATGAACTGACCCATTACATCCATCTTACATCACCGGTGGGACCTGCGAAATTCCTCACTCCCATATTCGGTCCCGATGTTCCGGCAATGAACACCCTGCTCATGCCCGGTTGGTGGGTCGAAGGGATCACCACCTACACCGAATCCACCTACAGTGCAGGAGGAAGGGGAAACTCACCCACTTTCGCATTCACCTACCGGGCACCACTGTATGAAGATGAAATGTGGAGTCTCTCCCAAGGTGCGTACAACTCACTCAATCCTCCGATCGGAAGAATCTATACCACCGGCTACCTGATGGTGGACCACCTCTACCACACGTATGGAGAAGCGGCCTTTGTCGAAATCAACAAGAAGTATGCCGCGTGGCCATTCTTCGGTATGAAACCGGCATTTGGAAAAGTCACCGGCAAAAAACCTTCCGAAGTGTTCGAAGATGCCTTGGCCGCAGTCGGACAGGAGATTGAATCGATGGAGGCGGGCCCACTCTTCTCACCCGACACCATCGGTGATTTCGAAATTCCCAAGGAGACTGCGATCGGACTTGTCGGACAAGCCCATACCCCTGACGAAGGTGATCATCTCGTGCGCTATGGAACCGACATCGAGCCACTCGTGCATTTCGCGGTGAATGGACGGGGAAACAGCACGATTGCAAAAGACGGATCGCATGCCTACATCACCTTTTTCCACACCGAACCGAACACACGGGAGAGCACACCGCTCGCTCCAGTGGGCTTTTCCGATCTCTATCGATATGATTTTGGAAGCGATACCTTCCATGCGCTCACCAATGGCAAGAAATTGACACAACCGGCGGTCAGCAATGATGGAACCCGCGTGGTGGCCATCGAAGCGGTGCAGGAAAGATACCGTCTGGTAGTCCATGATGTGGCGACACAGAAATTGAAGGTCCTCTACGAACACCCCGAAGGCTCGATCTACCAACCATCGTTCTCACCAGATGGGAACTCCGTAGTGGCAATCGAAATCCTCGATGGCAAATCAACGCTTCTATTGGTCGATATGGATGGAAGTGCCCGGGAATTATGGCCCCATGGTGACGTGGAGATGCATCACCCGACCTTCATCGATGACCACACCATTTGGTTCTCAGCCGATTTCGATGGAATCCTGTCCCTCTACGAAACGTCGCCCGAAGGAGGTTCGATCCACAGGATCCTCCGCGATCCCATCGGGATCGTCGGAGCTGAAAAGGTGGGGGATTCGGTCATCTACGGCACCTACACCGCAAACGGATACGCGTTGAGGAAAGTTGGATCGGATCGTTTGGAACATGTGCCGATAGATATTCCAACTATTGAAGACACCCATCACATCTCGGCACTCCCGGAAGAATCCATCGCTTCCTCACGATATTTCGATCTTCCCAGGTTCAATGTGTGGCTCCCATTCACCATGGACATACCCGAATTCATTCCGGGTGCCACCGCCCTGTTCAAGAGCTTGCTCGGCACCCAAGTGCTCCAGATCAGCGGAGGATACCATATCGCAGATGCACTTCCGATCCTTAGCGTGACCTACAAATATGCTCCTGGTCCTTTTACCATCCTATTTCAAGGAAACGTGAACGAAAAAGTATCTGCGGACAAGAGACAACAATCGGTGATGGGGGGATTGTCGGTTCCCATCTGGCGCACTTCATCTCCCACCGGAAACAAGAGCTTGGCCTTGTCACTTGCGACGAGAGCCAACTTTCCCTCCGACACCAGTTCGTTGGTGGTGAACGCCTTAGCCAATTTCGACTCATGGGGGATATCGGCACCGAAAGCCTACTATGGTTCCACAATCGCCTCCGTTTCAGCAGGAGTAGGCACCCGATACCGCTTTGGCGATCACGATACGGCCATGCTGGCGATGTTCGGTCTCAGGGGACAAGTGCCTCTATGGAACACCCATCAGGTGCTCAGGTTCGATATCGATGGAGGTACAAGTTTGACCGGAGGATTGATCGAAGGACTCAACCCAATCGGATTCAAGCAGCAAAACAAGTACGGCACAGCCAGTGCTTTGGTCACCGCCCGCTATCGCATTCCAT
>CAYZJV010000004.1:25622-87594 GCA_964478945.1 uncultured Spirochaetaceae bacterium
CAAAACAAGTACGGCACAGCCAGTGCTTTGGTCACCGCCCGCTATCGCATTCCATTCGGCATCATCGACCAACCCATACCCTTTGGAGGATTGATAGGAGCCGGGATGACACTCTATGGACAGACTTTGGTCCATGCCATCGATGGGAATTTCACATGGGAAGAGGATGTCTACCTGGGGGTGGAGACCACCGCATCCATGGCGATAGGTGCCGCGTTCACACTCAATGCGACCGGAACCATTGCCCTCAGCATCGACCATCCCGTACCCACTCCCCTTTTCAGTCTAAGCTTCACGAATCTTTTCGGAGCGGATTACGAATCCATTACCCGGATCTCTGCCAGATAAGGAGGCCAAAATGGACAAGACATACATCGAGACATTGAGTGTGGGGGGCGAGACCTTCCGCTACATCGATATCGTTCGATTCTGTGGTGGAAAAATCAATTCCATCCCATATTCCTTACGTGTGCTGCTGGAAAACCTCATGAGGCATCCCCACATGGTGGATGAAACGGTATTGGAAGCCATTGTCGACAGGAGCGGAAAAACCGAACGTCCCGAAGAAATCCCTTTCCACCCGGCGAGGGTACTCATGCAGGATTTCACCGGAGTTCCCGCCATCGTGGATCTGGCGTCGTTGCGAGATGCGGTGCAGCATGCAGGTAGCGATCCCACCCTCATCAATCCACAGGTTCCCGTCGATCTGGTGGTGGACCACTCGGTCCAGATAGACAGTCATGGCAGTCCCGATTCGAGAGCGATCAACGTGGCACTGGAATATGAGAGGAACCACGAACGTTACAGCTTGCTCAAATGGGCTCAGAAGAGTTTTTCCAATCTCAGGATCGTCCCACCCGATTCGGGCATATGCCATCAGGTGAATCTTGAACATCTGGCCGAATGTGTGAGATCCGAAAACGGGATGCTGTTTCCAGACTCATTGGTCGGAACCGATAGCCATACCACCATGATCAATGGACTGGGAGTCATGGGTTGGGGTGTGGGAGGGATTGAAGCCGAAGCGGTCATGCTCGGCCAACCCTACTTCATGCCGATACCGAAGGTGATCGGAGTGAAATTGTCCGGAACTATGGATCGCCTCTGTACCGCCACCGATCTGGTGCTCACCCTCACCAACCTGTTGCGAACCGTAGGTGTGGTGGGTTGCTTCGTCGAATACTTCGGAGAGGGACTCGCATCATTGGATCTACCGGATCGAGCCACCATAGCCAATATGAGTCCCGAGTATGGTGCCACGATGGGCTTTTTCCCTGTCGACGAAAAAACCATCGGGTATCTGAAGCTCACCGGAAGGGAGACATTCGCAGAAAAGACCGAACAGTACTGCAAGGCGAACGGGATGTTCCATGATCCGACAATCGAAGCGATCTACGACCAGGTGTTGGAACTGGATCTTGGAACCGTGGTACCGAGTATCGCCGGACCTTCGCGTCCACAAGACCGTATTCCTTTGGATGGCGCACCCAAATCGATTGAAAGGAGCACCGGTATCGATGTGAAGAAATCGGTATCCATCGATCTCGATGGAACTCCCATCGACCTCCCGGATGGTGCGATTGCCATTGCAGCAATCACCAGTTGTACCAATACGAGCAATCCATCGGTGATGATTGGAGCCGGACTGCTGGCAAGGAAAGCGGTAGACAGGGGATTGGAGGTACCTTCCTGGGTAAAGACCTCACTGGCACCCGGTTCCCAAGTGGTCACCGATTATCTTGAGGGAACGGGATTGCTCGAACCACTCGAACTTTTGGGATTCGGCATCACCGCCTTCGGGTGCACCACCTGCATCGGCAATTCGGGTCCCTTGCATCCTGCGATCGAAACGGCTGGGCTCAACTTGGCGGCGGTACTATCGGGAAACCGCAATTTTGAAGGTCGTATCCACAAGAGCGTGAAGGCATCTTTCCTGATGAGTCCACCATTGGTGGTGGCATACGCGCTTGCGGGAAAAATGACCATTGACCTGGAAAAGGATCCATTAGGCCTCGATTCGAATGGAAGTGCGGTGTATCTGCGAGACATCTGGCCCGATCCCACAGAGATCGCGACACTCGCCGACCGGTTCGTCACCAAGACATCTTTCATGGAGAGGTACCGACATGTCTTCGAAGGCGATGCAAAATGGAAGAGCCTGCCGGCTCCCGATGGTGACACCTTCGCATGGGACCCATCATCCACCTACATCGCAAAAGCTCCCTTCTTCGATGAGTTCCCCATCGATCCACCCCACATCGAAGACATCGTGAAAGCAAGGGCCCTTCTGGTGATGGGGGACTCGGTCACCACCGACCATATCAGTCCTGCGGGCTCGATTGATCCGACCTACCCCGCGGGACGGTACCTTTTGGAGAAGGGTGTCCCGGTCTCCGGGTTCAATTCCTATGGAAGCAGACGCGGCAATCATGAAGTGATGGTGCGGGGGACCTTCGCCAATACCCGGATCCGACAGAAACTCAGTGCACCGAAGGAGGGAGGGTTCACCACAAAACTTCCCGAAGGGGAATTGCTGCATGTATATGATGCGGCGATGCGGTACCACGAAGAACCTACCGAACTCATCGTTTTGGCAGGGAAAGAGTATGGTACCGGTTCTTCCCGCGACTGGGCGGCGAAAGGAACCAACCTGCTTGGAGTGCGGGCGGTACTCGCCCAATCGTTCGAACGGATCCATCGCAGCAATCTCGTGGGGATGGGAATTCTGCCTCTGGTGTTCACCGAAGGTGAATCATGGGAAAGTTGGCACATTGCCGGCGATGAACTGTTCACTTTGCATATTCCCCCCACGATCGTACCACGCATGCGATGCTCTTTGCATTTGGTGCGCAACGATGGCACTACACAGGACATACCGGTTGTCTGCAGGCTCGATTCTTCGATTGAAGTCACCTATTTTGTAAACGGAGGCATACTGCATCATGTTCTGCGCTCCTTGTTGCGTTCCCAGTATTTGAAGTTGTGATGAACGATGTTGTGGATTTCCCCACATTCCTTGCCATGACGGGGAATGAAGATTTGATCGAAGCGGTGCGACAGATTCACATGATCGCTCCGATACCTCCCTCACTTGCCATACGCTTGGGACATCTGGTTCGCATCCATATGGCTACGGGGAATTATGGTCCTGCCATCGAAACATGGATAGAGACCCACGATTTTGCACTCACCGACGAGGTGCTCGACAGACGACTTGAACAATTGGCGCATGAGGGTGCCGAGGCATTGGGTATCGGCAATGAAACCTGCCTGACCCTATTCAAGAGACTCCCGTCCCAAGTGGCACGGGAGAACACCCGCTACCACAACTCCAAACCGAAGGATGAAGCCAATGTGGCTGCGATGGAACCGTTGATCCTCCACCTTGAAAAGCAGGGAACATTGACGAGAATCAGAAGAATCGACAAGCCGATGCAACCGGTGGAATCCTTCGTCTACCAGAGCAAGTACAAGTATTACTGCACCGATACGGGACTCTTTCGCAGAATGGCGAATTTGCCGGCCACCTCGGTGGATGAAGGAAGTCCTTCCCTGAGCAGGTTCAGGGGCGTGCTTAGCGAGAGCTATGCCTTGTCCTGCCTGCTCTCTTTGAGCGAAAGCCAAGTGTGGTATTGGAAGTCGGGGCATCAAGCCGAGGTCGACTTCGTGATCACCTTGGGAGGACATACGCTCCCGGTGGAGGTGAAAACCTCGAGAAATGTGAAATCGCATTCCTTGGCCCTTTACAGGAAGCTCTACGATCCGCCCCTGGCGCTCAGGATATCCCTCCTCAATTTGAAGAGGGACGATGACCTGGTGAACGTACCGCTCTATTTGGTGGGAACATGGCTTGGTCCCGATATCCTCCGAATCGCGACCGCTACCTAATCGGTGAACACCTTGAACCGTTTGAGCCCCTCGACAAGAGCTCCGGCATACGATCTTTCTGCGAAATGGATGTTCTTCATCTTCCGCAGTCTCTCGAGCGATTCCTCGTGGTTCGCCACCACAATGCCCTTCAGCGGTTTGATCAGCATATCGGCATCATTTCCCGAATCACCGGCGGTGACGACCGATTTGAGATCGATATGCCATTTCCATGCGATGTACTTCACCGCGGTTCCCTTGGAAGCCCGGTACGGCAGGATATCGAGGAAACGGTCGTGGGAAAGAACGATATGCCATGAGGATTTGGTCAAGTCCAGGGCATCGTGCACCTGTTGCATCAATGCTTCGATTCCCTCGGGATTCCTCACATTATAACTTACCTTGAATTCCCTCTGGGCATCGGGTTCGCCCTGCAATTCGAGACCTTCGATGGGATCCAGGACCTCCCTGATCCGCCTCGGATGCCACCTTCGGCGAATGTAATGGGACCACCCCTTGTCCACTATCAGATCCTTGCCATAGTAGACCTCCGATCCCACCGAGGTGATGAGCACATCGGGTTGGGGCAATCCATATTCGGAGAGGATCTGTTTGGCCGAATCGACACTTCTACCGGTGGCTATACCGAACCCGACCGTATCGTGGTGGGCTTCGAGCAACCGCTTGAATTCCTCGATCGCCGCATCATCTCCGGTGAGAGTGTTGTCGATATCGCTCACCAACAGATACTTGAGTGTGCTCATTCGCTTGGCCATGCTCCTCTCGTATCTGGCTTCGGGAGTCTTCTTATCCGTATGTTCGGCCAACACCCGCTCGAGATTTTCGAGATAGGTGTCGCAGTGATGGTGCCAATTGTAGACTTCGCGTATCCTCTCGACCCCATGACGGGAAAGGGTATCCCAGAGCCCGGCATCGGTGAGCACCTTGTGGATCGCATCACCGATCGCCTTCTGGTTCGTGATGTCGACCAACAGTCCACTGTCGCAATTCTTGCGGATATCCTGTACTCCTCCCTTGTCGGTACCGATGAACGGAAGACCGACCGCAGAGGCTTCTATGAAAGTGAGTCCGAAATTCTCCAGTGCGGCAGCGCTTACGAAGACGCCTCTCTTCATCGCTGCGATGCGATACAGTTCCGGAACATCCCGTTCCGGATTATGATGTTTGGGAATCGCCATCTTGCCATAGAGGTCATAGCGGTCCATGAGCAGCAGCATGTCGGTCAGAACGGCCTTCTCACCCTCCTCCATGCTGTTGATATCGTCACGGATACCTGCGAATATTGCGAGATTGGCAATAGCTTGAAGGTCTTTGTTCCTTCCATAGATTTCGATAAGGACATCGATATTCTTCCGTGCCTCCGGCCTGCAGAGTGCCAGTATGAGAGGCTTGTCGGGATTGGTGAAGAACCGCTGCAACTCCTTGATCATGTTGTATTGGGCCAATTTCTGTTCTTCGGTCACCGAAGGGTCCTGTATCTCATAATGGTAATAGGGAAAGAACTTCCCAAGATCCAGTCCGGGTGGAATGACGGTGAACTTTTCGAGCACCCTGTTCTCGTAGGAACTGTAGAGTTCCTCCCTCTCGTAATTCGTACTGGTGATCACCATATCGGCCTTGCGGATGGAACGTTCCTCTTGGGCGATCCTCTTGGATATGGTGTAGTAGTCCTCGATCTTCTCCTCCGAGATTCCGATCGATTTCAAGTACTCGAACTTGTTGCGCCCCAACGAGTGCCCTGTGAACACAAGCGGGGTATGGAAGTAACTGGCGATCTCGGTGGCGACGTACCCTCCATCGGCATAATGGCCATGGATCACATCGGGAACCCGTTTCTCGGAACGAAAGAATTCAATGAGATTGTCCACGTATTCATCAAGATGGGGCCAAAGGCGTTCTTTGCGAATATACTTGACTCCACCACAGGGAAGACGGACGATCCTGGCATGTTCGGCAATCTCCTCGAAGGTCTTGTTGTAGTCTCCACCTACCCGCTTGTCACCGACTTTCCTGGTGAACAGATCGACTTCAACACCCTCTCGTGTGGACAACTCCTTTACCAAATCGATCACATAACGTGTCTGTCCACCGGTATCGGCATCACGTCCCATCTCTATGTTTTCACTCCGCACCAAACCGTGGATGTTGATAATCGCAATATACATGTAGCACCCCTTTATACGTGGGTATAAGCATCCCACAGATCATGAAAACTGTCAAATAGTTGGAGCATTTCAGATTACAGGACCGATCATCCTTCGTCGACAGGAATCAACAGCACCGGGACCTTGGACCGTCTGGCGACATAATGGCTCACACTTCCCACAAAGAGTTCCCTCAGGAAGCCCCTTCCCTGGGTACCCATCATCACCATGGTGGCATCACCCTCTTCGAGTTCCCGCATGATTTCGGTATGGGGATCGCCATATACGAGTTTGCTTTCGACCTGTACCGTGGAACCTGAACGCAACCGTCCCTTCAACTCGTCCAACCGGGTTCTGTCGACATCATTGAACTCGTCGAGTCTCTCGACGAGATGCGGCTCAATATGACTCCTGTCCTGCACATGCAGAAGCGTAACCTTGGTGACGTTGCCGGTATCGACCAGTTTCTCCAGATGTGCGAAGGCTCCCTCGGCTCCTGGTGAGAAATCGGTTGCATAGAGGATCCTCTTGGTGATACCTTCTTCAGAGATCCCCACCACACTCAGATGTCTACTCTCATCGACCGTGAGTCTGACAATGATCAACGGCTTGCGGGTACCCAGGAGCACCTCGTGTGCAACACCCCCAAGAAACGCTCCACCGACCAAGGATCTGCCTTGGGAACCAACCACCACCAAAGGATAGCCCTCCTCTTCGGCGATTCGGTTGATTTCACGTTTCGCATTTCCAGGAGAAATGCGCGATTCCACAGTGAAACCCAACTCCTCCAACACATCCTTCTGCCTCTCTATCGCTTCGGTTTGGATGGTGGCCACATAGGGAAACACTTCCGATGCCACTTCCTGGTAATCGGGACATTGGAGCAACAATAGGGAAGAAACTCCAAAATCCTTGAGGAAGCCAAGATGTCTCACCATGATGTCGGAAGCCTCCGATAGATCGGTTGCAATGATCGCTCGTTCCATCATACTCACCTCCCGCGGCAACGGAAAGGCCGGCTCCCTCATTCCGAGACTCGGTCCCGGATCCGATTCGTATGGGTGCGGCCAGTTCATATCGCCGCCATATATAGTATAGCTATGGATTGGTGATAAAGTCAAAAGTTTCCGTTTTTGCCTTCTACGGTCAGATTGACCTCGGTTGGGGGCTGTGGTAGGTTTCTCGTATACAAGAAGGTGGAAGACATGGCACACAGACGTTTTGTCTCCTTTATACGGTACTTCCTTCTGCTGTTGGCAATTGGATCGGCTGCCTACGCGATCATCCATTTCTCCGATCGAGCAGGTACCGTATATGAGAGACCGGCGGCACCTGTGGTGATCGCCAGACCACAGCGTACCGACTTGGCAATCGGAATCACTTCATGGGAATATGTGGAATCCGACCACACCGTCGCAATCGTACCGTTGGTGGGAGGCGTTGTGACCGAATATCCAATCGAGGTGGGAGTTCAGATCGATGAGGGTGATGTCATCGCGAACATCGATCCCGCACCCTACCGACAACAGATGCTTCAGGCACAAGCCGCGAAAATCGTCGCCGAAACCACTTTCGCGCGCATCGAACGGTTGCATAGGTCGAAATCCGTTCCCGACCAAATCTATGAAGAGGCATTGGCACAAAGGGATGCCACCTTGGCGCAATGGGAAGGTGCGAAACTACGATTGTCACAAACCGAGGTCACCTCACCCCTACGGGGAACCGTATTGCAGACACTCTCTTCGACAGGCAACATTGCATCTCCCGATCGCCCTGTCGCATTGGTGGCCGATCTTACCCGTTTGGTGGTGAAGGTTGACATCCCGGCCTCCCGGTATGGAATCATTTCCGCCAACAGAGCAAACCTGAACGCCAATGTGCTGCACTTGGACGGTCATGCCGTCATGGCAAAGGTGGATACGATCGCACCACATGTCGATCCAATGTCGAACACATTCGAAATCACCTGTGAAATCGATGGTTCCGTTGACGATCTGGTTCCGGGGATGCTGGTCCAAGTGAGGATCGACCATACACTGTTGGAGGATGTGTATACACTTGGGCAAGCTGATCGTAGGGCTGACGGCTCATTCATGTTGTACGACGGAAATAAATCAATCGCGGTGGCAAAAGATATCGAACCCATCGCTGAAAACGACGAATCCATCGCCATCGACCAATCCTATTCCGACACATGGTTCATCGTGGACGGCCACCAATCGATACTCGACGGACAGACGGTCGTCGTGGTCGGCGAACGGTAGGAGCATACCATGCGGATATCGCATTTCGCCGTGGCCCACCCAGTCGTAATCGGCATGCTCATGATCGTATTGGTGGCATTTGGCATCTACTCGTTCATAGGAATGAATATTGAGTTCATGGCCGACATCTCGCTTCCTACGGTGGAAGTGCTGGCGGTATACCCGGGAGCGGGAGCCGAAGATGTCGAACGGGATGTGACCGATGTGTTGGAGAAGGATTTTTCCACCCTTCCAAACTTCACCCATATCGATTCCACAAGCACAAATTCCTTCAGCTGGATCACCATCACCTTCCGCGATGGCATCGACCCCTATGAAATGCTGGATGATATACGCAATCGCATACGGCAACTGGAAAGTGATCTACCCGACAATCTCGAGGGAGAACCGGTGGCGATTGTAGGGAGCGCCACCATGCTTCCGGTATTCATGTTCAGTCTTTCGTCCGGTCGGGATTCGGTCATATTGTCGTCCTATGTGGAGGAGACCCTGGTTCCCAGGATAACCCGCATACCTGGTGTCGCGGAGGTCGAACTGGAAGGAATCGACACACTGCAGGCCCATGTGGAATTACGGACGAAAGATCTCCTTCAAACGGGAATTCCCGCCATACAGGTGCACCAGGCGATTCAGTATGCGAACATGAGGATGCCGGTGGGTTCCATGGAGTACCACGGAAACACCGCCTCGCTCAGATATGACGGGAGCATTTCCTCCTTGGAGGAATTGGGGGAGATTCCCATCGGTGCCACCGATGGAAAAAAGATCGTCAGACTTTCACAAGTCGCCGACATCACCTTCGACACCGCAGAAAAATCGGTATATGCCGATGCGAACGGAGATCCCAAGGTGGTGGTGACCGTCACCAAACGAACCGATGGGAATACGTTGGAAATCGTCGATGGGATTCGAAACGTATTGGAACAGGTAACAGCCGAAACAGGAAGCGCCATCACCTATGAGATTCTCAGTGACGACAGCCGCAATGTGAAAGCCTCGTTGTTCACAGTGGTGAGATCGGGTATGGTGGGCATGTTGATGGCGATCATCGTCATTCTCCTCTTCTTGGGTGATACCAGGGCGACAGTGACCATCGCACTCTCCATACCACTCAGCATCCTGTTCACCTTCATCGGAATGCGTATTGCTGGGGTGACTGTCAATCTGATGAGTCTTTCGGGTATGGTGGTGGCCCTCGGCTTGGTGGTCGACGGTTCGATCGTCATGTTGGAACAAGTGTCGCATGCATATACCCAAAAGGGTCTCTCACCGAAGGAGGCCATCGGAAGAGGAGCCGATGAAGTGGGCTCTCCCATACTCGCTTCGACCACCACCACGGTCGCGGTATTCATTCCCCTATCGATGTTGTCGGGCATTGTGGGATCGATCCTCAGGGATGTCGCGGTGACACTGATCCTCTCCCTCACCGCTTCACTGTTCGTTGCATTGGTGGTCGTTCCTTACCTACTCACATTGGTATTGCGAAGCCAACGGCATGTGCGGCGTGCACCACGATTCGGCACCTACATCGAAACACTTGAGAGGGGGTATCGCAGGGCCTTGAAATGGAGCCTCGGAGCAAGTCCGTTCGTACTGCTCGCAGCCATACTACTACTGGCTCTTGTGGCATTCGCCGCCGGTTCTTTGGGAATCACGTTCATACCATCGACCGACAACGGGGATTTCAACATCGATTTGGAATTCCCCCAAGGATATTCGGTCGAACGAACGAGACAAAAGGCCCTCGAAGCACAACAACTGGTCACCGAGAATATTGGGGAGATCGAATCAATAGTCCTGTTCAGTGGACAAGGATCCGGTTACGGATTCACCTCTCCACATAGGGCGAATATGAAGGTGGTGCTGGTTCCCGTCGATCAAAGGGAACGAACAATACATGAAATAATCATCGAAGTACAGAAACTCCTGGCATCTTCGGTGGTGGATGCCAAAGTGAGGACCACCAACGGGGGTTTCGATGCCCTGGTAGGCTTCATCTCCGGTGGTGGAGGATATGGATTGAAGCTGGTGGGCGAGGATGTGCTGCTTTTGTACGAGACCGCGGAAAAGATACGAAGCGAGCTGGCCAAGGATCCCGATGTCCTTTCCACCTTGATCGACACCTCCTATGACGCGAACACATTGGTGATGGACATGTCGCACCGGCTCATGTCGAATCTCGGCGTGTCGAGCGCGGAAGCAGGGCTGACCGCCAGACTGTTGTTCAACGGAATCGACGTCGGAACTTTGGTCGATGATTCGGGAATACGACATACCATACATATGGATTCGGATCTCAAGAACCTACCGTTGACGAGTGATACGCTGCTGTCGGCCACCGTCCCTTCATCCGGCGGCACTGCGATTTCATTCGCATCGATCGCCCAGCTGGAAACCAGACGGGAGATTTCCCGCATCACACACACGGACAGGGCGAAGACCGTCACCGTTTCGGCGGATCTGGTCAGCGAGGACACTTCGGGAATCGGTCGAAGAATGGCCGCATATCTTGAGTCGAACCCCTTGCCGCCGGGAGTGGAGTCGGCTTCCGGCGGTCTCATCGAACTATTGGTCGATTCGATCGAACCGATGGCCACTGCATTGTCCATCGCGATTTTCCTTGTGTATACGGTAATGGTAGTCCAGTTCGAACGCTTCCGACAACCTCTGGTCATCATGGCCTCGATTCCATTTTGCCTCATAGGAGTGGTCTTCGGACTCGCCTCGTTCGGTTCCACACTATCGCTCATCAGCTTCACTGCGATCATCGCCCTGGGAGGAATCGTGGTGAACAATGGAATCATCCTTATCGATGCGATCAATTCGCTTAGACAGGATGGTACGAATGGTGACGATCCGCTTGCGATCCTTCACGATGCGGTGATCGAAGGTGGCTCAAGCAGGCTGCGACCAATCTTGATGACCACACTCACCACTTTGCTGGGAGTGGTTCCAATGGCGTTCGCCACAGGAGAGGGTGCCGCAATCTATGCCCCGCTGGGACAAGCGATCGCAGGAGGACTCTTCAGTTCCACCCTTATCACGCTATTCTTCATCCCGATCCTCTATCATGTCACCGAACGTCACGTGATCCTGAGGTCCAAAAGAGGGAGGTGGGATACATGAAGACAAGTATACTGCTGGTATTGGCCATACTGCTTCTTCCGTTTCCACTCGGGGCAGACCTTCCGGAACACACCGATATACTTCTATTGGAAGAGAGCCTGGTGCGTCATCGTCTCGACGTCGCCGATGCAAAGGCGCGGAGATGGCCTCGAATCGACCTCGATTTCAACGCCACATGGATGAGCAATCCTCCGATCGGACCAATCGAAATCACCGATTATGATCTTGCTTTGATGAGTCCGCTCATCACAAGTACTCCTTCGGCGATTCCTCCCAGCGGTGTGACATTTCCACTCTATGCGGGAATGGGTAATACGGCATACGACTTCAAGATCACCCTATCCCAACCCATATTCACTTGGGGCAAGATCAATGCCTCGGTGGATCTTGCCGAGGCGATGTTGGAGGCCAAGGGTTTTGAACTGCAGCAGAAGAGACGTGAAATTGCCACGGAGATCACACTCAGGAGCAATACGGTGGTACGCCTGAAGGAGATGGCGAAACTCTTGGAGGAGCAACTCGATCTGGGCAACGATTTGGTGGCCATAGTCCAATCTTCCTTCGAAGAAGGATTGGTATTGGAGCTGGAGGTGGCGAAGACGGCCTTGGAATTGCACGAAATTGAGCAGGCAATGCTCGAAACGAACTATAATATCGAGACGCAACTTGTGGAACTCGAGGATTTGCATGGAGTTCCCATCCCTTTGGAAACACTGGAGGCCCCATTTGCGGAAGAAAAGATGAAGCAATTGGTGGACACTCCATTGGAAGTGTTGCTGGAGCAGGCGATCGCATCGGATACACCTGCCATTGCAGCGATGATGCGTCTGCAGCAAGCAGCCGATGCCTCGGAACGAATCGCCAAGGGATCCTTCTATGGAAAGCCCGATCTGGCACTGGTGGTCTCGGCCGGCTACAGTTCATCGCAATTCCCCTTTGTCGAAAAGACCGACTTCACTCTGGATGATTTCGCCTTCACCGTTTCAGTGGGGATCAAAAGTACCCTATGGGATGGAGGAACGCTACTCAATTCCATCAAGAGGGCCGCCTCCCGCACCAGTGAAGCACAACTGGAGACGGTTGCCGTGCGCAACGACATTGGAAAACGACTCAAGGAAGCGCACTTGTCTCTTCGCACCACTTTGCGAAAGCTCGCTCTGCAACGGGAGAAAAGTGCCACATTGCAGCAAAAAGCGAATCTTCAAAAAGAGATGGTATCCCAAGGATATGTGTCGGAACAGACATCGATCACCGCGCAAATGGAATTCATCGCCTCGAAAATCGAAGAGAAACGCTTGGAGATCGACGCCGAAAGATCATATCTAGGCATCATGCACATGATCGAATAGAGGAGCTCTCACATCTCGATCGCGATCTTTATCACCTTCATCTCCTTTGAACCGTAATCGTATAGTGCTTGTGCAAGTTTTTCGAAGGGATAGGTGTGGGTAAGGAGACGATGGGGAGGAATCGTACCGTCCCGCAGCAGTTCGAGAGCCTGTGGGAAGCCCCAGTTGGGAATCGCATGACTGGCAATCAGTCGCTTCTTCTTGAAATGGAAATCGTTCGCTCCAAAGCTGATCGTATCGTCAAGATAACTTATCCCATCGTAGACGATCCATCCCCTGAATCCGGCGAGATCGATTCCATCGGTGATGGTGTGTGGTGGGGAAGTGATGATGACCCGGTCGAACAGGGATGGGTATTGTTGTTCCAAAGAGATCTTCCACTCCGGATCGGCGGTATCCACCACATCGGTGGCACCAAGGGAGAGTGCGATTTCCCTCCTGTGTTGGCCACGAATACTATCCAGGTCATGACCGGCCACCACGATATGCCGCGCACCCTGTCGTTTCACAATGGGGATGCATCCCAAGCCTATGGTCCCCGGACCCATGATCAACACATCATCGAGCAGTCTTACCGAGGCCTCCCTGCAAAGATCGAGTGAAACGGTGATGGGTTCGGCCAAGGTGGCTTCTGCGAACCCAAGACCTTTGAATGGGATGACCATCCTGGAGGGAACCATGAGATACCCACCCATTCCCGCCTGGTCCTCCATATAGGTTCGGATGGCTTCACACGCATCATGGCGTTGGTTGAGACAGGCTTCACAGACTCCACACGGAACATGGTTCTGGACCACAACCGGGTCCCCGACCTTTACATTCCGCACTTCGTCTCCTGTGTACTCCACCATCCCCGCCACTTCATGGCCGAGAGGAGTGCTCTTTCCATCGGGAAATTCCTTGAAGTAATGGATATCGGTTCCGCAGATGCCACAGGCCTTGACCTTCACCAGCACATCCTGCGAACCGATCTCCGGAAGACTCTGATTCTTGTAGGTGATGTGGTGGAGCCCTGTGACCCAAGCCGAAGTGAAATTTTCCATGACAATCCTCCCCTATTGCGGTCTTTTGTCATTCTACACCAATCGAGCGTGTTGTCACATGGGAATCGCACCTTTAGAAATAAATGGACTCTTTGCGAAATATCGTTGTGGCACACGCCACAGGATCAAATTAATATACTAATATATAACAAAAACCATTTGTAATATGGTATATCACATGATAACATGTTACAGATAGTACATTAAACGTGGAGCAGCAAATGATTTGACAGGCGATTTGAATAAGGAGGGTATGATGCAAACAACTGTTTCGGAAACCCGGGTTCCCATTGAAGGTGGACACGAAATACGGATGGAGGATGTCCTGCCGGTGGTGGACGACATCATCGGGAGGTATCGGGGTACCAAGGGGGCGCTCATACCTGTATTGCAATCGGCCCAAAACTTCTTGGGGTATCTTCCCAAGGAATTGCTCGTCCATATAAGTGAAAAACTTGATATCCCCTATAGTGAAATTGCCGGTGTGGTCACATTCTACTCATTCTTCACCACCACCGCACGTGGAAAACATACGGTCCGTGTCTGCCTTGGTACGGCCTGCTATGTCCGTGGAGGCAAGGAGGTACTCGATGCCATCAGCAAAGAGTTGAAGATCGATGTGGGCCAAACCACCGAAGACCGCCTCTTCTCGTTGGAGATCGGGCGTTGTTTCGGTGCCTGTGGATTGGCTCCGGTGGTAATGATCGACGATACGGTACACCAACGGGTGAAGCCGAGTCGCATCAAGGAGTTGCTCGCACCATATCGGGAGGACAACAACGAGACCGGGGAGGATGAAGATGAAAACGAATGATGGTGTGCGCACATTTCTTGAACAATCGGACAAGATGATGGCCAATGCGAAGAAGCAGGCTAAAGAAAGGACTGTACTCGTCTGTACCGGAGGGGGGTGCATCGCCAGCGGCTCATTGGACATTCTGAACACCTTTGAAGAGGCCATTGCACGTGAGGGACTGAAGATCAAGGTGGTGGGAACAGGTTGCCTGGGGCCATGTTCAAAGGGTCCTGTGGTGAGGATCATGCCGGAGCACACCATCTACCAGAACCTCTGCTCGGATGATGTGGAGGAGATCGTATCCCAACATCTGGGTCAAGGGAAGGTTGTCACACGCCTGCTGTTCACCGACGACCACCATGGGGAAGTGGTCGAAAAACCGGAGGATTCGACGTTCTTCAGTCCACAAAGGAAGATCGTTCTCCGCAACTGTGGGACCGTGGATCCATTGGAGATCGAAAGTTACATCGGACACGGCGGCTACCGTGGTATCGCAAAGGTGCTTGGAGAAAACGATCGCAAGGGTGTTATCGAAAGCATCAAGGAATCGGGTTTGAAAGGTCGTGGAGGAGCCGGTTTTCCGACCTGGCTCAAGTGGCAGTTCACCCATGATGCGTCGGGAGACGAGAAGTATGTGCTGTGCAATGCGGATGAGGGCGACCCGGGAGCATTCATGGACCGTTCCGTGCTGGAAGGTGATCCGCACAGCATCATAGAGGGGATGGCTATCGCCGCATTCGCCGTGGGAGCGACCCAAGGATATGTCTATGTAAGGGCCGAATACCCTTTGGCGGTGGCAAGATTGCATCGGGCCATCGAACAGGCCCGTGAAAAAAGTTTGCTCGGTAAGGATATCCTCGGATCGGGGTTCGATTTCGATTTGGACATCAGGATGGGTTCGGGCGCATTCGTGTGCGGGGAAGAAACGGCCCTCATCAATTCCATCGAAGGAAAACGGGGGGAACCGCGACCGAGACCCCCTTTCCCGGCCCAAAAAGGTCTATGGAATGCCCCCACCCTGTTGAACAATGTCGAAACCTACGCCAATGTTCCCGCCATCATGGAAAGGGGAGCCGATTGGTACAACTCCGTTGGAACCGACGCGAGCAAGGGAACCAAGGTATTCGCTTTGGCTGGAGCGGTGAACACCACGGGCTTGGTGGAGATTCCCATCGGTACGCCTCTGGGTGATCTGGTCTTCTCGATAGGAGGAGGGATCAAGAAGGGACGTACTTTCAAGGCTGCCCAGATCGGAGGTCCTTCCGGTGGTTGCATTCCGAAGGAGCATCTTTCCGTTCCACTCGACTACGAACCATTGAAGGAGTTGGGGGCCATCATCGGATCGGGAGGATTGATCGTACTCGACGATACCTCCTGTATGGTCGACGTGGCCCGGTATTTCCTTGAATTCGTCCAGGAGGAATCGTGTGGAAAATGCGTACCCTGTAGGGTGGGTACGAAACGGATGCTCGAGATACTCGAACGAATCTGCGATGGAGAGGGAGAAGAGGAAGATATCGACAAATTGGTGGAACTGGGGACTTGGATCAAGCAGACGGCACTCTGCGGACTTGGCCAAACCGCTCCCAATCCCGTCTTGTCTACCATCAGGCACTTCCGTTCCGAGTACGAGGCCCATATAAGGGATCACCACTGTGAAGCCGGCGTTTGCCCCGGTCTGGTTCGGGCACCGTGCCAAAGTGCATGTCCCGCCCATGTGGATGTGCCGGGCTTCGTTTCACTGGTGGGGGAAGGACGATACGCGGAGGCCTTGCTGCTCCATAGGGAACGCAATCCACTCGCGGCGATCTGCTCACGGGTCTGTTTCCACACTTGCGAAGACAAGTGCAGGCGTTCGACATTGGACGATCCTGTGGCGATCAGGAGTGTGAAACGGTTCATGGTGGATCAGGAAGTCACGATCCAGATACCGGAGGTCAGACCGAACGATGCCAACTTGAAGAGGAAGGTCACGATCATAGGTGCGGGTCCCGCTGGACTCTCCTGTGCATATTTCCTTGCCAGGATCGGTTACAGGCCAACGATACTCGAGTCGTCCGTACGTCCTGGAGGCATGTTGGTCCAGACCATACCCGCCTACCGGTTGCCGAGGGAAACGATGGCACGTGAGATCAGGATGATAGAGCGCATGGGGGTTGAGATCGTCACCGAACGCACCATGGGCAAGGATTTCACGCTCGAGAGTCTGCTCGAAGACGGCAATGAAGCGATATTCCTCGCCGTCGGAGCACCCGATTCTCTTTCGATGGGACTTCCAGGTGAAGATGCCGATGGTGTGGTGCAGGCCGTTCCTTTCCTGCAACGCTACAATATCAGAGGATCGGTCGACGTAGGCAACCATGTGGTGGTCATAGGTGGTGGAAACGCCGCGATTGATGCTGCGAGAACCGCATTGCGTCTTGGCGCCCAATCGGTGAAGATAGTCTATAGGAGAAGTCAGGACGAGATGCCCGCCTATGAGGAGGAGGTCGCCGAAGCGGTACAGGAAGGTGTGGTGATCAGTTGCCTCACCCAACCGGTGGAAATCATCAAAAACAAGCAGGGAAAGGTGAAGGCGGTATCCTGTTTGAGAATGGGCTTGGGATCATTCGACGCTTCGGGAAGAAGAAGACCCATGGCGCAGAGCCAGGATCCTGTCACGATCAAAGCCGATCAAGTGATCATGGCGATCGGACAACGGCTCGACATCTCGTCCCTCACCGGTTCAAAGAAGATTATGTTGAACGACAGGAACTTCATTTCAGTGGACCCGACCAATGGAGCGACCACCCTACCGGGTGTGTTCGCAGGAGGAGATTGCGTCGATGGACCATCTTCGGTGGTTGAGGCGATTGCATCGGGAGAGAGGGCTGCCGTGGGAATCGACGAATACCTCACTGGAGAGAACCATGCCTTCTGGAGGTATGAGAAGATTATTGAAACCTCCTATGATCCTGAATCCGAGGTGTCGTCTGTGAAACGGGAGCAGGTGAAGCAAATCCCGATCGAACGACGCAAACACAACTTCGAGGAGGTGGAACTCCCCTGGATTGAAGAGGTGGCGAGAGCGCAGGCACACCGGTGCCTCCGGTGCGACTATGGCAAACATATCAACGAGGAGGTAGCCCATGTGTAATGTAACCATCAACGGAAAGTCTTTGCAGGTTCCCGACAACATCACGATACTGAAAGCAGCCACCGAAGCTGGAATCAAGATACCGACACTCTGCTATCTCGACGGATTGACCCCAATGGGTGCGTGTCGGGTATGTGTGGTGGAGGTCGAAGGAGCTCCTACCCTCGCGGCATCATGTTCCACACCCGTACGGGATAAAATGGTGGTGCGGACCAATTCGAAACGGGTTCGAGACGCAAGGCGAACGGTCGTGGAGCTCCTTCTGAGCGAACACGATGGAGACTGCCAACTGTGTGCGCGGAGCGAGGATTGCGAACTGCGGATCCTGGCCGAGGAACTGGGAATCAGAACCAACCGTTATACCGGAGAGAAGCCTGCGGGAGGTGTCGACGATTCGACCGCCGCATTGGTACGTGACAACGGCAAGTGCATCAAATGCAGACGCTGTGTACAAGTATGTTCCGAAATCCAACATGTGGGGGTACTTTCGGCCCAGTATCGTGGCTACCACACCACCATAGGACCGGCATTCACCGATCCTCTTGAGAGCGTAGCCTGCGTACAATGTGGCCAATGCGCCGCAGTCTGTCCTGTAGGCGCAATTGTGGAGACGAGCCATATCGAGAAGGTCCTTTCCGCACTCGACGATCCCCACACCCATGTGGTGGTCCAGACCGCTCCTGCAATCAGGGCCGCATTGGGTGAATGCTTCGGATTGCCGCCCGGCACCTTGGTTACGGGAAAGATGGTGAGTGCTCTGAAGGAACTGGGGTTCGATGGAGTGTTCGATACCGACTTCACCGCCGATTTGACGATCTTGGAGGAGGGAACCGAATTACTTACGAGGTTGAGAAGTCGATTCGTGTTGGGGAGGGAAGTCCCCCTTCCCCAATTTACCAGCTGTTCACCCGGATGGATCAACTATGCCGAGCATTACTTTCCCGATTTCCTTCCCAACCTATCCTCATGCAAATCGCCACAACAAATGTTCGGAGCGGTTGCCAAGACCTACTATGCACAGAAAATCGGAGTCGATCCATCCAAGATGGTGGTGGTTTCGGTGATGCCGTGTACTGCCAAGAAATTCGAGGCTGCTCGACCCGAGATGCGTTCAAGCGGGTTCCAGGATGTCGACTATGTGCTGACCACCCGGGAGTTGGGTGATTTGATCAAAATGGAGGGTATCGACTTCTTGGCGCTCCCGGAGGGGAAGATGGATGCTCCCTTGGGAATCTCGACCGGTGCGGCCGATATCTTTGCCAATACCGGAGGAGTGATGGAGGCTGCCCTGCGGACAGTCCATGCGGTCACCACAGGAAGGAATTTGGAGAGCGAGAACCTACATGTCGCACCTCTGGCCGGATTGGATGGGATAAAGACGGCCTCCGTCGTATTGACCGGAACGGTGGATGCATGGTCGTTCCTGGAGGGCAAGGAGGTAAAGGTTGCGGTAGCCCATGGATTGGGAAACGCGGCCAAATTGATCGAACATATCAGGGAGAACCCCGATGAATTCCAGTTCGTTGAAATCATGACTTGTCCTGGTGGTTGTATCGGTGGCGGTGGTCAACCGAGGTTCACCACCGACGAAATTCGAAAAGCGAGGATCCAAGCAATATACCGTGAGGATGAGGGTAAGGAATTCAGGCAATCACATGAAAACCCCGCGGTGAACCAACTCTACGAAGAATTTCTTGGAAAACCGTTGGGAGAGAAGTCTCACCACCTGCTCCATACCGATTATTTCGAGAAGAAACGGGTCAAGAATTAAAGTCCCAAGAAGAGGGAGATCTGCGCATCGAGCAATCGGAGCGCACGTAGCTTCTGCAACATGACGAAAGCGGCCTCGTAGAGCTTCAGTTCGGCTCTACGGAAGGCCGTTTTGTCGATAATGCCTGCATCGAGACGAATCTGGGCGACTTCGACATCCACCAACGCCAGATTGTAGGAATCCATGAGGAGCGAGAGCGAGGCAACACCTTCATCGACATCACGTTGGAATTGGTCGAATCGATCCATGACCGCCTCTTGCGCGCTACTGCTGTCCAATGTAGCCTGGACGATCTGTTCATCGGCCAGAGCCTTGGTGGTCCTACCAAGAGATCGTGAGAGATCGGTCGCCATGAAGGTAACCGCGACATTCACCACAGGATCACTTGATGAGAAGAGTTTTTCCACCGAGTCGACGAATGTATTGCCCGCCGTTACCGTATAGAATGGCGAGGCCTGCATTGATATGGACAGTCGCGGGGCATCCGCTGGATTTCCCAGGCTCCTGTCCAATCGTGAGATCTGCAAGGCCCGTTGCGCGTCCATATATGCACCATCTGCCTGCAAAGCCTGTTCCACAGTGGTATCGTCGTTCGGAAGGTTTCCATCGGCATAGGAGAGCAATCTTTGCAGGGATGCATCGGTAATCCGATTCGGTTCGAAAGAGACTTCATCTCCAGAGAGGGTTTCGATCGTCGTTTCGAGTGAAGCGATCTCCTGTTCAATACTGGTGATGCTGTTGAGCAATTCCCGCAACGATTGTTCCTCACGCAACACCTCGTTCATTCCCTTGATGCCGGCCTCAAGATCCAGTTTCGATGATTCCAGTGCGGTATTTGACAAGATGGCCTGTTGCACGAGCAACCAACGATTTTCCAAGAGAGCTTGACGGGCATGGTGCAACTCCATCGTCTGGACCGCGAGTTCTTGCTTCGTACGGTCCAATGTCTGCGAAGCTCCCGCATATTGCAATTGTTGTTTTTCCAGCAGTTTCCGTCCATATGAGACATCGATGAATCCATCGCCGATGAAAAGTGGTTGTTGAAGTGTAATTCCCAACGAAGGTTGCTGTTTCCATGCATTTGCCCCTCCATCGGTCGAGGTCAGCGAGATGCTGTGGGAGAGGGAAAGATCGATCGATCCGGCACTTCCCAACTGCTGGGAAATACCGGCTCCAAGACCAAATTTGTGTGATTCGATGGTTGTGGTGGGTCCGGGAAAACTCTCTCTGGTGATCAGGTTGTATCCATATAGGGGATTGGAGGGATCGGTCATGATCGAGAACACCGGTCTCCCTTCCCTTCTCACTTGCTGCAGTTGGGCATCCTGGATACGCAACACCGATTCCAAGCGGGCCAAGGTAGTGCTTTGGGCCACCCAATTCGTATCGTACACAGGATCTTCAAATGACAATCCACTGTCCCATTGTTCCAAAAATTCCACCAAAGCATCAATATCCAACATGGTGGGGTATTCACTCATGCCGGTGAATTCCTCGGTTACGTCAGGATAGCGGTATCCCAAGTCTTCCGAATGGATGGGAAGTGCCATAAAAATCAGGACAACCAAGGAGATGAGTACAACAACAGGTTTCATGGGGTCCTCCGTTCCTTACGACCGTAAAAAAGTCCATAGAGCAATGGAATGATGAAAAGTGCGCTCAGTGTGGAAAACAGCAGTCCGAACATGATGGTACTCGCCATCGGTCCCCACACCACACTGGTACCACCCAGGCCGATCGCGGTGGGCAACAGTCCGCCTATGGTGGTGAGACTGGTGAGGAGTATCGGTCTGATGCGGCTGCGTGCGGCAAGTTGCACCGCCTCCACCACCGATTTGCCTTCGGAACGCAATTCGTTGATAAAGCTGATCAATACAATCGCATCGTTCACCGCGATTCCAGCCAAAGCCACACCGGCATAGATCACGGTGGTTGAGAAAGGGGTGCCCGAGAAGAAGAGGAAGAGGATCACTCCGACAAAAGCGAAGGGAACCGATATGAGGATCAGCAACGGCTGGCTGTAACTGTTGAACTGGGCTCCGAGAATCAGGTAGATCAAGAAGATTCCCAGTAGGAACACCCTAAGGATGTCGAGGAGTAGTGAAGAGAATTCACTGAACTCTCCACCGGTTCCGAAGACCACACCCTCGTAACGGCCCTCCATGGAGTTTTCCCAGTATGTGGCGACATAATCGTCGACGGCCTGAAGGTCGATATCCTCATCGGCTTCCGCTGTGATGGTGATCTCACGCTTTCCGTCCACCCTTCTAATGGAACCGACGGAAGCTCCAGGCTCAATGGTCGCGACGCTTGAGAATGGAATCAAACGACCATCGTCGGTCGGGACCATGGCTTGTTCGAGATCAGAATAATCGGTGGAACCATTGAAATAGAATCTGGCTACTATGGAGATTTCTTCATTGTTGATGAAGAACGAACCGATAGGCAGTCCTTCGAATCGTGCCCTGACAAAAGTCCCCATCGTTTGTACCGAGATCCCCAGAGCACTTGCCCTTTCTTGATTCAGACGTATCTTCAATTCCGGGCTGCCCTCTTCATAATCGCTTTCAATGGTGTAGACGCCATCCACTCCCCCAAGCACCTCCATGAGTTCCTTGGAAGCTTCAACGATACTCGAATAGTTGTCTCCGGATACCCGGTAACTCAAGGGAGCTGCGGTCGGAGGTCCGTTTTGGGCTTTGCGAAAGAAGACCTGTTCGGTTCCCGAAATGTAGTAGGTGTTCTTTTCAACCTCATGGATGATTTCGTCGATGCTCCGGGTCCTCCCCTCATCGACTTCAGCCAAATCGACAATGATTTGGGCGGCATTGGAGGTTCGGCCACCTCCCGAGTCGCCGCTGGTGGTTCCAATGCTACTGGAGATCGACAACACCTCTCCTTTCCCGATCATGGGGAGGAGGGTTTTTTCAAACTGCCGCACCACGGAATCGGTTACCCCGAGACTACTTCCTTTCGGTGTGGTGATGTCGATGGTGAAGTAACTGTAGTCTTCTGCTGAGAAGAGATCGACATTCAATAGCGGGATGAGGGCAAACGTTCCCACCATCACCACCAAAAAGAGTACAAGAAGCACTCCCTTGAACCGGTAGAAGAAGGCGAACAGTGTCGAATATCCGTTCTGTACCTTTTCAAACCATGCCCCAGGTTCCCTCTTTCGTCTCGCTTTCCTTTCCTTGCCCCAGTCGGCGAAGTGGCTGGGAAGAATCATCAAGGCTTCACCGGTACTGGCGATCAAGGCGATGGTAACCGTAAGTGGAATGACACGAAGGAACTTGCCGATCGTGCCGGGAATGATCATCAGGGGAAGGAATGCCGCTATGGTCGTACCGGTTGCGGCGATGATGGGCCATACCACCTGGTTGGTCCCCTTGATCGCCGCATCATGACGGGAAAGTCCCATCTGTTGGTAACTGTAGGAGTTTTCTATGATCACGATCGCATGGTCGACTATGAGTCCGAGCACCAGCACCAGACCGAACAGGGTATTGGTGTTGATCGTTTCACCCAAGAGATCGAGAGCCAGGAAAGTGAGTGCGAACGTGACCGGAATCCCCAGTGCCGTCATCAAGGCATTGCGGAAACCGATGAACAACCAAAGGATTACCAGAAGGATCACCAAACCCATGACCGCATTGCTGGCCAATACCGAGAGGCTCGATGCTATTTGCACCGTGGAATCGTTGAACAAAGTGAGGGTGGCACCATTCTTCAGTTCGGCCCTGGCCTCCTCCACTATTTGTTGGGTCCCCGAAACCACTGCTACAGAGCTGCCACGGGGCACTTTGGTCACCTTCAAGGACACCGAAGGTGTTCCGTTGTAACGGGAGAGGGGGGCATCGGGGTCGAAGCCGTCCACCACGACAGCCACATCACCCACCCTCACCGTTCCGGTACCACTGGAGGAACGGCGCACGATCACATCGGAAATATCGTCGACACTCTCTATCAGACCGAGCGTCCTGAGAAGGTATTCTCTCGATCCGCTTGCAAGCGTTCCTCCCGGGATCACCCGATTTTGATCCTGTACCGCCCTCAACACCTCGTTGACCGAAAGCCCCAGAGTGGAGAGTTTCACCGGATCGAGATTAATGGCGATTTCCCTATCGGGTAAGCCGATCACCTCCACATCGGACACATCCGGCACACGCAGGATCCTATCCCTCAGATGGAAAGCCGCTTCCCGAAGTTGGTCATAGGGAAGGTTCCCACTTACCACGACTTCGATCACCGGAAGGAAATCGGCTGAGGAAAAGTCGTCCACCAGAGGATCGAGGGTTCCATCGGGAAGCGCCACCTGACTGAATCTGGTCTGCGCATCCTGATAAAGGGCTCTGAATTCATCGTTGGTGATCCCATCGTCGAATTCGACCCTCACCACCGACAATCCTTCACTAGTGGTGGAGGTTATCCTCTTGAGTTTGTCGATTCCCTGGAAGGCATTCTCCACGGGAATCGTGACCGATGACTCGAGATCCTCGGCGCTGGCTCCTGGATAGGGTACGATGATGTTCACCCAGTAGAAGGGAACCTCGGCAAATTGCTCTTGGGGAAGCCGTACGAGACTGAACACTCCAAGTGCAAGTATCGTGATCATCAGTATGTTGATGAGGACGGGTTTCGTGACCGAAAAGCGTCCGATGCTGAATCGTGTATCGCGATTGTCGGTTTCCATGTGATCCTCCGCTGCACTCATTCTTCGTAACCGGTGGCTACCGATGAACCGTCCTCGATACGCGACAAGCCACTTACCAACACCTCCGAACCGACGATGTCGAAGTCCTCGTCGATCGGCCGTATCGCAAGGTTGTCACCATAACGATCCACAACATCCACTTCCACCAGATCAGCGGTACTGCCATTCCTCACATACACATAGGTCTTGCCGTCCCTGTTCACCATAGCCGCATTGGGAACCAATGGATGAAGCGGAGCACGATCATTTTCAATCGTCACTTTGGCCGACACCCCGGATCGAATCAGTTCGGGTCGGGGATTGGGAAAATCGACCAGCACTGTCCAACTTCCGGTGCGGGCATCACTACCGCTGCTTATGGCTCTTACCACACCTTCGGCTTTGATCGTCTCATTGGGAGTGGAAATCTCGATGACTGCGTTCGCTCCTTCATGTACGGAAAATATTTGCGATTGTCCCAAAGACAAGGATGCCCTGAGATTGTCCAGATCAATAATTCTTGCTATGGTCTGTCCCGCTTGAAGGGTATCCCCCACAACCGGCAGAAAACCTCCATCAGCGATACTTCCCGCTATCGGCGCGCTCACCCTGGTGTCGTCGAAGGTGGCTTGTGCCCGCTCCAATTGGGACTCCAAACCTTCCAAGGTGGCTTTGCTTTGGTTGAGGGAGCTCAACGATACCGCACCCTTGGCATGGAGTTGGGTTTGCACTTCAACCTCCTTCCTGGCATTTTCCACTTGCCGGGAGAGTTGGCTGGCCGCAAGACGGGCCGCGGTAGCCTCAAGGGTCACCAGTGTGGTTCCCGCTTCAACCTTCTGTCCCAACTGGAAATCGACACTCTGCACCACACCGGAGGTCTTGGCCTTTACGATGAGTTCGTTTTGCCCCTGCACCACTGTGCTCGCTTCAATGGTAGGTCGCAAGGCGGCCCGTTCGACTACCACCGTGGAAGTGACCAGCTGGGTATAGTCGGTGGCCGCCGATGTGGATTCCACCACCGCCACTTCTTGCGTCTCCTTTACACAGGAGGTCATCGCAATAAGGATGAGAAGCGTCAATAGAATCATCGAGATTTTCCGAACCGCCACCATATGTCCCTCCATGGTATCCTATATCAATATTTGAAATCTTTTCAATTTTTTGAAGTGTAAGTGAAATACCATGAAGCGGCAACATGCATTGAAAAATTTCATGGATTTTTCATACAACCAGTAGTGTTTCCACGATATGGAGGCCGTTCCCTCCGGATAGCTGCACCCCCTGTGCAGAAGTCACCACCATTTCATCTCCGGGGGAGATCACTTTCCCTTCCGCACTACCCTTTCCTTCGATGACCAGCATCCTGATCTCTTGTCCCGAGGGGCATTCCACCGTACGTTCCCGATTGGGAAGGATGTGGACAATCTTGACCTCGGTTCCGGTTGTGGTACGATCCACGACCCTTTCCGTGCCCCAGACATGCTCCACAAAGCGTGGGGCATCGTCAAAGCCATCGACCAGAGGCTTGAGGTTCACGATCGCCTCCCTATCTCCGACCAGTATCCCATCGGGACTTGCCGCTATAACTAGCGCTTCGGTTCCGATGGCGACCACAGGAATATCGAGTTCGTTCACCACGATGGTACCTTTGGTTCCGGATGCAAAGTGCGTTCCGATTCCTGCGGGACCGATTTCTCCGATCAGCGAGTCCCACGTCCCCAGATCACGCCACATTCCCACATATTTCACCATCGCCAGCGATTCGGTCTTTTCCACCACCGCATAGTCGAAACTGATCTTTTCTGTAGTTGCGTAGTCGGCCAGGAACCGGTCGAAAGTCAGTCGACCCATCCTCGCATGGATGATCCCCAAGAGGTGTCCGAGCGTGAAGGCGAACACACCCCCGTTCCACAAGGCCCCTTGCCCGATCAAGGATGCAGCCACATCCCCAGACGGTTTCTCCACGAAACGATCGATCCTGTCATCCGAACCCACTGTGGGAACCATGTAACCGAAGCGGTTGGACGGATGTGTGGGAGCGATTCCCATGAGCACGAGGGCTGCAGCATCGCGTGCGACCGAATCGCACATCTGTGCAGCCACGGTGAAATAGTGTTGCTCGGCATAGACATCCACGGGAAGCACCAACACGATGTCGTGCTCCGTTGCTCCGCAGCTATCGTGCAGATAGGTGCACGACAGTGCGATCGCGGGGAAGGTGTCCCTGCGGGCCGGTTCGCACACGATATCGACACCACCGCCCAATTGGGCTTCAATTTGCTCCCTTTGGGCCGCCGCGGTGGCCACCACCACCTTTTCATTTGGGAATTCGATGCGCAGTTGTCGGTATACCCGCTGCACCATCGATTCCCTGCCTCCCGAGCCGTCATCGAGTACCCGAAGGAATTGTTTTGAGCGAATATCGTTTGAGAGGGGCCACAAGCGTTTTCCAGATCCCCCCGAAAGAAGTATGATGTAGGTACCCATATGGGGTATTATCCCCTTTGGGAGGGAGAAACACAACCGTAAATCCAAAAGGAACGGGTGATGTGATCCTTATTGACTACTATACACTTGTATAGTATACCAGAGATATGACGACAATTTTGGTGGGAACATCGGGATACAGCTACACGGAATGGGTCGGGCCCTTCTATCCGAAGGGAACGAAAGCCGACTCGTACCTTGTCCATTACGCATCGGTCTTTTCCACGGTCGAGCTCAACTTCAGCTACTACCGAATGCCCGAGGCGAAACAATTGGAGGCGATGCACATCCAAGCTCCCGGCTTGGGTTTCTCCATCAAGGCCCATGAATCGCTTACCCATACCATTGATCCTTCGTCTTGGCGTTCCGCCGCAGAAAGCTTCCGTTCCGCGATCGATGTAGTGCGTGGGACAGACTCCTTGCGCGCGATCCTGTTCCAGTTCCCCTATTCGTTCCACTACGAACCCGACCGACGCACCTACCTCGACAAATTGTTGAGGGCTTTCCCCGGGTATCCCGTTGCTGTCGAATTCCGCAATGGCCGGTGGTACAACAACCGCACCCTCGATGCCCTCAGGGAGAGGAATGTCGCACTCGCATCGCTCGACTTGCCGGATGTGGAGGGCACTCCACCGATGATGGATGTACACACTTCGTCATTGGCCTATATCCGACTCCATGGCCGCAACAGGGAGACTTGGTGGGGTTCCGACGCGGCCTCAAGATATGATTATCTCTATACCGACAAGGAGCTCGAAGCCATTGCCGAACGCATACGGGGGCTGGCAACACCCACCAAGTTGGTGTTGGTCTATTTCAACAACCATCGCAGGGGGCAAGCGGTCCAAAACGCCTTGACCCTGCGCAAGCTTCTGGGAGTGGGTGATGGTGCATGACAAGGCCGATATCGTCCATATCAATGTAACCAATTTCGCCGCTGCGGTAGCGATCGCAAAAGAACCTTCCCTTGCGGATACCCCTTTTGTCATGGCGAGGGAGGGAGCTTCCAGGCAAGTCGTGATAGCTCCCTCGCGAAGGGCCATGGAAGAGGGAATCCATACGGGAATGCCTGTGGCCACCGCATTGCGGATCGATCCTTCATTGAGGGTCGTCTCTCCCGATACGAAGGCCACCGCACAAGCCGAAGCGATGCTTTGCGGTATCGCCTCACGTTTCTCTCCAACGGTCCAACACGATCTTGGAGGACACCTCTACATCGATGTATCGGGCACTTCCCGCCTGTTCGGACCTCCTATGGATTGTGCGGTCAGGATCCGCAATGAGATCCATGCTGGACTGAACATGGATCCCGCGGTAGCCGTGGCAACCAACAAATTGGTCGCAAAGGTGGGAACAAGGGCGATACGTCCTTGTGGCATCACTTATGTGAAGGCGGGCGATGAATCGTCGTTCCTCGCCATGCAGGATATCGCACTGTTGCCCGGAGTGGGACCATCCATAGGAAAATTGTTGTCGGTGGCCGGTTTTCAGGACATTGGACAGCTCGCTGTGTTGGACGACCACCAGATTACCGCCTTGCTCGGGACGCGGGGAATCGCACTCAGGAATGCGGCGCGGGGTTGGGACACCTCACCTGTCGACCCACGCGATCCGGGAGCGAGGGATATCCGCAGACGCATCGACTTCGCCGAACCCACAGATAGGATCGATGCGCTCCGGGCGGCCATGGTGGCCACGGCCGAAGATGCCGGCTTGGCCATGAGGAGGGAACTTCTCTCATGCTCATCGGTGCGGTGCGCGGTCTTCTGGGCCGACGGTTCTACGAGTGAAGGTTCCGAACGAACGAAAAGCCCTTTGATCCTTGATGAACAGATCATCGATGGCGCCTGGTCCGCATTGCAAAAGGCGTTGAAACGTCGGGTGAAAATCCGTTCCATGGCACTCGTGCTACGTGATCTCTCATCGGCAAGAAGGGAACCCGATCTGTTCACTCCACCCGGCTATGTGTCCCGGGAAGATCGGCTGCAGACCGCGGTCGACGCCACCCGTCTCCGTTTCGGAGTGGGAGCCATCACCCATGCGGCGGCGGTGTTCCATGTGTAGCCGCCTCGGAATCCGCTCATCCTTCTCGCTTTTGTGGGGAACCTGTGCTCCGAAAGGGATCATGGAGTTTCTTGCCTCCGAAGGCTGTACCACACTTGCGATCACCGACAGGGACAATATGTATGGTCTGCATGAGATTCGTGAGGAGGCTTTCGATCATCGGATGCGTGTGGTGATTGGTTCGGAATTGACCACACCCGATGGTTCGATCTTCGTTTTCGTCAAGCATCCCACAGGGTATTCACGCCTGTGTACGATTCTTTCCCACAAGCGGTGTACCGTTGGTTTCGATGTGGTCGATGCACTGGGAAGGGATTCCGAGGGTCTGGTGTTGGCGGCATCCATGCCACAGATGCTCGTTTCATTGGCACACTATGGTTCCGAATTGTACGCTGCGATATCGCCACATTGGTTTGGAAGCATTCCACTTGCACGGCAATTGGGAATACCGTTGATGGCGATCGATGACGCCACCTTTCTTGCTTCCGGCGACCATGAGGTGCACAAGGTACTGAGATCCATCCATCTGAAGAAGAATATGGGGATGCTGGGTGAGGATGAGGTGGAGCCTGCCGAGCATCGGATTCTTACCACACAGCATTATATGCAAGCGCTCTCCTCTTGGCCCGAAGCCTTGCGGAACACCGAACACATTGCCGATGCATGTGCCGACATTTCGTTGTTCGAATCCTTCGTATTTCCATCCTATCCCGATGCAAAGGTCCAACTGCGCAAGCGGGTGCTCGTTGGAGCGGAGAAGCGCTACGGAGAGTTGTCGGATGCGATCCTGGAACGCATCGGATATGAGCTGGATATCATCAACAGAAAGGGATTCGCACCCTACTTCCTTGTGATGGACGATATCGTAGCCATGGCGAGCCGCACTTGTGGAAGAGGATCCGCCGCCGCATCGATCGTCTCCTATGCACTGGGCATCACGAATGTCGACCCCATCGCCCACAACCTCTATTTCGAACGGTTTCTCACCTTGTCGCGGAGCGACCCTCCCGATATCGATGTCGATTTCGCATGGGATGAACGGGATGCGATACTCCATGCCGTCATTGAACGGTTCGGCAAGGACAACTGTGCCCGTGTGGCCAACCACAATCGGTTCAGATTCCGTTCCGCACTCAGAGAAACGGCCCGAGCGTACGGAATTTCGGATGCCGACACCACCCGTATGGAGAGGAGATTGTTCGAGTCGGGTCTCGAGGGAATCGACGACCCACTCTGGCATACGGTATGCGCACTGGCCTCCCGTATGGAGGGTATGCCGAGAGGTCTTTCGATGCACTGCGGAGGGATGGTCATCACCCCGCGGCAGATCGGGACCTATGCCCCGGTCGAATACTCGCGTGAAGGGTACCCTCTGCTCGCATGGGAGAAGGAGGGTACCGAGTCTGCCCGATTGGTGAAGATCGATCTCTTGGGCAACCGTTCCCTTGCGGTGATCCGCGATACGTTGGCAAACCTCCGTGAAGAAGGGGTGTCGATCGATGAGCGTACTTGGCATCCCGCCGAAGATCGACCGACGGTGGAAGCTCTCGCCATTGGCGATTCCATCGGAGTATTCTACATCGAATCACCTGCGATGCGCCAATTGCAGAAGAAGACCGGAAGGGGGGATTTCGCCCATATCGTAATCCACTCTTCCATTATTCGTCCCGCCGCCAACGCCTATATCAATGAATATGTGAGAAGACTCAAAGGTGGCGCATGGGAACCCCTACACCCTCTGTTGGAGAAGATATTGGACGAAACCTACGGAATACTCTGTTACCAGGAGGATGTCTCGAAAGTTGCCATGGCACTCGCCGGATTCGATGAAGCGGATGCCGATGCACTGAGGAAAGTGATCTCGAAGAAATCTGGCGGACAAAAACTTGAACGGTATCGACTACAGTTCTTTTCGGGATGTTGTTCGCATGGGGTGGAGGAACAGACCGTAGAACGAATTTGGGAAATGATGCTCTCTTTCGACGGTTATTCGTTCTGCAAGCCCCACTCGGCTTCCTATGCGATGGTCTCCTTCCAATCGGCCTATCTCAGGGTCCATCATCCGGCTCCATTCATGGCCGCGGTCCTCACCAACCAGGGAGGATACTACAGGCCCCAAGCCTATATCAGTGAAGCCAGGAGAATGGGTCTGCAGGTGGAGGGACCCGATATCAACAGGAGTCGTTGGGGGTATTTCGGACAAGGTTGTACAGTGGTCGTGGGTTTCATGGCAATCGCAAACCTTTCCAAGGCCGCGGTCTCCACCATACTCTCCGAGAGAGAGCGCCATGGATTCTTCACTTCATTGGAGGAGGCTTCGTCCCGGCTCTCGTTGGGAAGGGAAGATCTCGTATCGCTTGTGGCAGCGGGAACCTGCGATTCCCTTGCTCCCGCTCTGCCTAGAAGCGAACAGTTGCGTACAATGCTCCTTTCACGCAGAAACACCTCCGAACAGGGGCAGTTGTTCGCAATGGAGGAGCCTCTATCCTCCATCCCGTTGCCAGTACCCGGAAAAGTCCGTGGCGAGGCCGAACTCTTGCGGGAATTCGAGTCCCTGGGTTTTCTGAGGGACCACCATCCTTTGATGCTTTGGGCCCGTCGGATCATGGCCATCCCACGCATCAGGGCAATCGATCTTTCCGTGCATGTGGGAAAACGGGTTTCGGTCATAGGATGGCCGATCACACGCAAGACGGTATGGACAAAGAATGGATTGCCAATGGATTTCATCTCATTCGAAGATGAAACGGCACTCTACGAAACCATTTTCTTCCCACAGGTGCATGAGGCCTATCGAAAACTGCTTTATGGACAGAGGCCGCTGGTGATACGTGCAATGGTACGCGACGATGATGGCGCGTTATACCTCGAAGTCGCCTCGATTTCAGTGATTTGATGCGGTTTTGGCCCAAATTTTCGCTATAAATTTTTACAGAATCCAAAACATGCGCTACAATGGAGGAAATTCTGAGGGAGGATATGGTGAAAATCCAAAAACAACAGGTGATGCGAAATGTCCTGATCGCATTGTCTCCATTGTGTCTTGCGGCTATCTACCTCTATGGTTGGCGGTTCATTGCCGTCCTATTGGTGGTGGCGGCGACAGGACTACTGTGTGAGTGGCTCATGGCCAAGCGATACCAACTGAAGGTGACCGAATCGTTGTTTGTCTCAAGCATGTTGTTCGCACTTTCATTGCCACCCGGAATTCCAATATGGATTGCTGCCGTGGGCATCGCGTTCGGAATAATATTCGGAAAGATGGTATTCGGTGGTTTCGGCAAGAATGTATTCAATCCGGCGATCACCGCCCGTGCATTCGTCTATATCAGTTTCGGTGTTCCGATGACCGCCCGTTTCGTGTTGCCGCAGACTGCGTTGAATTGGTTCCCGGCGGGCTTCGGCACATGGTTGACCACAGCCGACAGCGTATCGGCCGCAACTCCGATGGCAACGAAATCGGCATCCTATCTCAGCCTCCTGTTGGGAAACATCAGTGGAAGTTTCGGAGAGACTTCCGCCATATTGATCATCTTGGGTGGAGCCTTCATCCTTTATAAGAAGGCTGCCAACTGGAAGATCGTCACGGGATCGATCGTCTCGTTCTTGGTATTGCAGACCATATTGTGGGCTGCTGGTCATCCGAATGCTTCAAACCCGTTGTACGCACTGCTTAGCGGCTCATTCCTTCTCGGATCATTCTTCATGATCACCGATCCGGTCTCCTCATCCCAATCGACCGATCCGGGACGATGGGTCTACGGCATCATGTTCGGCTTGTTGACCGTGGTCATCAGGGTATTTTCGAACTGGGCCGAGGGAGTTACATTCGCTATCCTGTTGGCCAACATGTTCGGTCCCCTGTTCGACCATTATTTCAAACAGAGGAAAGCGAAGAAGAAAGCGAAGGCGGGAGGTGCCGCATGAAGACACAGAGTTTTTATGTGAGGAGAATCCATCCCATTGTGGTGATGGCCATGGTCACCATCGCATGTATCCTCATCACCGCGTCGTTACACCTCTATACACGCGAACGTGTTGCCACCAATGAGCAATTCTTCCTCAATCGAAGCATTCTCAATGCGGCTGGAGTGGTACATGATGGCCAACCAACCTCGGTTGCGGCGCTTTTCGCAGAAAATGTGGAATTCGATTCCGGTGTGTATCATGTGAAGACAGCCGATGGTTCGCTGCGGCATGTGATTGAGATCACCGGACCCGGACTCTGGGGTCCGATCACCATCATGATCGGCTTCGAGGACGATCTGGCCACCATCAGCGGAGTGTCCATAGTAAGTCAGAACGAAACTCCCGGACTCGGTGCGAGAATAGAGGAACCTTGGTTCACAGAACAGTTCGCAGGGAAACAGGGACCCTTCAGCATGGTGGAGGAGGGAACCAGTGCCGCACCCGACGAATTCGATGCGATCACCGGTGCGACGAGAACCAGCGAGTCGTTCAGGAATATCGTGAATAGGGCTGTGGCGAACAGCGACACCATTTCGAGGGGGCAATGATATGGCGGCAGGATTGGCAAAGAAAACATTTTTAGCCCCTCTGGGCAAGGACAACCCCGTATTTGCCCAGGTATTGGGCATATGTTCCACCTTGGCGGTAACCAACAAGTTGGAGAACACGCTGGTGATGACACTGGGGGTGATGTTCACCACGGCACTTTCGAGTTTGACGGTCTCCCTCTTGCGCAAATGGATCCCCTCGAGGGTGAGGATGATGATAGAGACGATGGTGATTGCGACCTACGTCATTATCGTGGATATCGCATTGAAGGCCTATTACCCGGAGATGTGGAAACAACTGGGGCCCTATGTCGGATTGATCATCACCAACTGTATCGTGATGGGACGTATCGAAGCCTTTGCGCTTCAGAACAAACCGGGACTCTCCTTGATAGATGGTCTGGCCAGCGGCATGGGATACGCCTATGTATTGCTGGTGATCGCATTCTTCCGTGAATTGCTTGGAACAGGCACCTTGTTCGGGTTCCAGGTCCTTGGTTCCTGGTGGACCAGCTGGGCGATCATGATCATGCCACCGGGAGGGTTCTTCATGCTCGCGATATTCATGTGGGTGGTACGTGAAGCGTTTTTAAAGGAGGGAAGCCATGAATGAGTTCTTGTTTCCATTGGCTGTGTTCTTCGCCGCCATTTTCACCAACAACATCCTCCTCACCAACTATCTGGGAATGTGTTCCTTCCTTTCGGTTTCCAAGGAGTTGGAGACATCGGCAGGATTGGGAATCGCGGTCACCTTCGTACTTGCGGTCACCACGGCGATCAACTGGGTCGTATATCACTTTCTTTTGGTTCCGTTCCAATTGGAGTATCTGAGATTCATCGTATTCATCATCGTGATCGCGGCATTCGTACAACTGATCGAAATGGTGATCGAACGCTACAGTGAAGGGCTTTATTTCGCATTGGGAATATTCCTTCCATTGATCACAGTGAACTGTGCGATTCTCGGTGTTTCGCTGTTCATGGTGATTCGTGAATATTCATTCATCACCAGCTTCTTCTTCGGTCTCGGCAGCGGGCTCGGATGGTTGTTGGCGATACTGGCGATGGCAGGCATCAGACAGCGGCTGAGAACCGCCAAGATACCTCCCGGGCTCGATGGAGCGGGAATCGCCCTGGTGATCGCAGGATTCATGGCAATGGCTTTCATGGGATTCTCGGGAATGATCACCATCTCATAGGAGGAGCAGATGATAGCAACATTATTGATCAGCATACTTGTGATCACCGCGATCGCTGTCGTGCTCGCCCTACTCATGGTGATAGCCGATGCGACCGTGGGAAACTACGGTGTGGTGAAGATCAACATCAACGATAAGAAGGAACTGGAGGTCCAAGGCGGACAACCGCTGTTGAAGGCCCTCAATGGAGAGGGTGTATTCATACCCAGCGCCTGCGGAGGACGGGGATCATGCGGACTCTGCAAAGTTCGCGTGGTCGAAGGTGGCGGCAACTACCTTCCCACCGAATTGCCTTGGATTTCCGAGGAAGAGAAGAAGCAACAGGTTCGTCTCTCCTGCCAGTTCAAGGTCAAGAACGATGTCTCCATCATGATTCCTGAGGAATTGTTCTCCGTACGGCAATTCCAGACCAAAGTGGAGAGCATCAGGGACCTCACCCACGA
The DNA here is from genome assembly GCA_964478945.1 of uncultured Spirochaetaceae bacterium. Lineage (GTDB taxonomy): Bacteria > Spirochaetota > Spirochaetia > Sphaerochaetales > Sphaerochaetaceae > CAYZJV01. The sequence goes on from CAYZJV010000004.1 coordinate 60,543, forward strand.
CATCAAGGAAGTGAGGCTCAAGTTGATCGAACCGGCGAATATCGAGATGAAGGCAGGACAGTTCATCCAGTTCCAGGTCCCCGCCTACGAACTGACCGACGAACCTGTCTACAGGGCCTATTCGATGGCTTCCGTACCGAGCGATACCACCCATATCGAATTGGAGATCCGCTTGGTACCGAACGGAATCTGTACCACGTATGTGCATAAACATCTCAAGGAAGGCGATGAGGTGATGGTCAACGGACCGTATGGGGAATTCTTCCTCAGGGATACCGAGCGTCCGATCATCTGTATCGCCGGAGGTTCGGGTATGGCTCCCCTCAAGTCGATCCTTCTCGATATGGCGGAAAAGAAGAGTTCGAGAAAAGTCCGCTACTTCTTCGGAGCGAGGGCCCTAAGGGACTTGTTCCTGCTTGATGAGATGAAGGCGCTTGAAGATGAAATGGAAAACTTCAAGTTCATCCCGGCCCTTAGCGATCCACTTCCGGAGGACAACTGGAAAGGTGAAGAGGGACTTATCACCGATGTGGTGAAACGGTTGACCGAGGATGCTTCCGAGAGCGAGGCATATCTCTGTGGGAGTCCCGGCATGATAGACGCCTGCGTAAAGGTGTTGCAGGAATTGGGAATGCCCGAAGCACGTATCTACTACGATAAGTTCGCTTGATTGGAAAAGAGGAGTCAATTATGAAGCAGACACCCGCTTACGATGCGATACAACGACAGATGGCACCCGGGGTGATCACCTTGGAGGGATTCCTGGGTACCGATACACGGAAGCTCATCGATATTCTCGCAGCCGATGATGCGACGGTCCGTAGGGCGGAGACGACGCATGCCAAGATTGCCGAAAGGATGCAGTATTTCAGGAATGCGGGTTTGGATGGTCTTGGTGAGTTCATGTCCATGGATGGTCATTTCGAGGTGAAGGTCGATTCGGTGAGGGGCAAACTCCCCTCTCCGTTCGGTGGTCCGGGAATGTATGAGAAGGTAAATACCACAGTGGTGAACAAACACCTTGGAAAAGAGGTGGTCTTCACCGACCTCCACATCCATTTCGTACGGGACCATGGCTTTTATGAAGGCCAAGGTTCACCTTTCCGTCTCGAACCAGAGGATCTCATCGAGGTGCTCGAGGTCGAATGACCCTACAGTGAATCCCAATCCAGTTGGAGTATCCGCCCGACGAACAGTCGGGCAAGTGTTTCGTCGAACTGGGTACCGGAACATCTTTTCAATTCCTCCGCCGCCCGGCGATCGTCCACCTGTGCCCGATAGGTGCGGGTGGCAGTCATCGCATCGTAGGCATCGGCGATCGCGATCATTTTCGACTCCATCGGAATCTCCTCATCCACAAGTCCCCTCGGGTAGCCTTTTCCATCCACCCTCTCGTGATGGGACAATATGTAGTTGGCCATTTCTCCCAACTCACCAACCGAACCCAAGATCCTCCAACCCGTCTCGGGATGTCGTTTGACCGCATTCCACTGTTCTTCGTCCAGTTGTCCTTCCTTATTGAGTATCGACTCGTCGATCGCGATCTTCCCAATATCATGCAGTAGACCGGCAGTCCTCATCTCGGCCATCTTCTTCTCGCCAAGACCAGCCGCTTCTGCAAGACGGGCCACCAATACACTGACTCTCCGGGAATGCAATTCTTCCCTACGGTTCTTTTCATGCAATGTGCTGATAATCGTGTGGATAGCTCGGTTGCGGGTGCTGGGACTTTCACTCAACTTGTTGCGATTCAGACCGTTTTCGGCATGTTTGAGCACATCGTTCACATTTTCATTTCCATCGGTCTTCACCGAGATTCCAAACGACATCGTGACCCCCACATTCCGTACCCGCAGTGAGGAGACTTGAGCACTGATTCGGGTAGCCACCTTCCATGCCTCATCTTCTGATGTCCGTGGCATGATCAGCGCGAATTCATCCCCTCCGATTCTGGAACAGGTTGCTCCATCGGTGGTGTTCGCTGTCAGAATGTCGGCGATATCCTTCAGCAGGTGGTCTCCCTCTGCACGTCCGAAGGCATCGTTGACCACTTTCAAACCATTTACATCTCCGATAAGGACAGACAGTGGGAGGAACTTTTCCTTATCGTTTTTCCCCAAGGCTTCCTCGAACGCCTGCCGATTGTCCAATCCGGTAAGCACGTCGTGTCGATTCGCCCAGAGGATGGCCTGTTCCATCTCCTTTCTCGCGGCGATGTCGGTGATCATGCAAAGATGGGTGGGGTGTTCCTTTCCATAGGGAATCAAGAGAGTAACAGCCATATTGGTCCAGACATACGATCCATTCGGTCTGATGTACCGCTTGTCCATGGCATAGGATGTAATCTCTCCCGCAAGGAGACGTCTCATATGCTCTTCATCCTCGGCTATATCGTCGGGATGGGAAATATCGTGCCAGTTCACCCCGAAATAGGTACTCCTTTCCATTCCGAGAATATTGAGAAAGCTGTCGTTCACCGCCTTCACCTCGCCTGTCAACGAATCGGTTACAGTGATGCCCATGGGGGCTTGGTCGAAAATCGTCTTGAAACGATATTCACTCTCCTGCAACTTCCTGATGGCCTCGATCCGTTTGATCCGATTATGGATGAGCATCGCCAACAAATATGTGCCCAAGGGGTAGACGAGTAGAATCGGGAGGGTAAGGTTGAGGAATATGTCGCGGTACATCTCCCTAGGCATGAGGAACATGCAGAGGAGCATCACCACATGCACCAGAAGACCGACCCCATACAATTCGATATGGAGTGGATCCTGCAGCTTCATGAATTTTTCCAATCTGTAATGGTGCCAGGTGATACCGATCAGCGATGCGGTGACGATCACGCTGAGACCGGTGGTCACCCCACCTCCACCGATGATGATCCGGTAGACGATCATCATCAACGCCGAGACGGTGGTGGGGATGGCTCCAAAGAACATCCCTGTGACAGAGAGTAAAATCGATCGCCCGTCGAACACCACTCCGGGAACCAGCACCAATGGACGGGACATGATCAGCAGCCCCACTCCACCGATGACGAGTCCCATGCCGACTAGGGATAATCGGTTCTGTGTGAATCTCCTCTGGGGAAGGGCGGAGTACACCACACTCAACGAGAGCAAAAGTGCGATATTGTAGACGATGTCTATCACCATATCACAACCTCACCACTCTGTTGCGTCCTTCGGCCTTGGCTTTGTAGAGCGCCTTGTCCGCTCTGGCGATCACACTGGCGGTGTCCGTATCGAAGATGGTGACATCCGCCACACCGGCACTGATGGTGAGGGGAATATGGGTCTGGGCAAAGGTAAAGGTGGCTTCCTGCACTTCCTTGAGTAGTTGTTGGGCGAATTCCATGGTTTTTTCCATACTCTGGTTCGCACAGGATATGATGAATTCGTCGCCACCGAATCGGGCAAGCAGGTCGTCACTGCGCACACAAGATTGGATCACCTCCGCCAACTCCTTGAGAATCTTGTCACCGGCGAAATGCCCATAGGTGTCGTTGATGGGTTTGAAATGATCCACATCGATGATAATGATGGAAAGTGGAGATTTGTCCCTGGTGAATATCTCGAGCTGTTCGCTCAACCGCTCGAAGAAGAAGCGTCTGTTGTACACCTTGGTCAAAGAATCCTGATACGAGAGTTCCCGCAACTTTTGTTGGAGGTATTTCCTTTCCGATATGTTGAGTATGAGGGCGGTAACCGCACGATGTCCCTCATACGGTTCCTTGAGTGGAAACATGCGTGCTTCGAACCATTGACTCCCACCGGGGCCATTTTTCGGAATTCCTTCCACCGTCTCGGTCGCAAGTTGGTATTCGAAGCTGTTCAAGGAGTAGTTCTCAAGGGTTCGCTTCACCTGGGACATAAAGAATTGGGCGAACTCCTTCTCCATGAAATCATGGATGTTCCGTCCTTTCAACAAAGCCGCATCATCGTAGAGAGTACGCTCGGTTCCCCCGAACACGTCGAGATAGGTACCGTCCTCTGAGATGATGAAGAAGGGATCCGCAATTGATTTGAGCAGATTCACATAGAGATCACTTGGTCCGTAACCTTCCATCCAGTACAACCTCCTTTACTGGTGCCGACTTGAGAAGATCTTCGAGTGGCAGTTGGCGGAACACCTCCACCACATCCTTGTCGAACTGGGTTCCCACACATCTGTCGAGTTCATCGAGCGCTTCGGTGAAACCCAGCGGATTCTCACGATACCCGCTCGAACTGGTCATCGAATCGAAGGCATTGGCCACAGCGATGATCTTGGCTTGAAGCGGGATTTTCTCATCCTCCACCCCCCTGGGATACCCTTTCCCATCGGGTCGTTCGTGATGCACGAGAATCCAATCCGCAACCCTTCCAAAATTCTGGACCGATCGCAATATCTGGTAACCCATTTCGGGATGTCGTTGCATCTGCTCCCACTCCTTAGCCGAAAGGGGACCTTTGCGGTTCAGCAAATCGGTGGGAATGCCAATCTTCCCGATATCATGCAACAGACCCGCGAGACGAAGTTCCTCGGCCTCTGCACCACTGAAATGCATCCTTCTTGCCAAATGGTAACACAGTTCCGATACCCTTTGGCTGTGTTCCCTCTCATACAGTCCCTTGTCGTACAGGCTGTCGATGAGTATCATCAGTACATTCTGCTTATATCCTGCACTCTCGGTGAGCTTTCTTCTATACATTTCATCTTCAGCTTCCTTGAAGAGATTCTCAAACGATACGCTCGGCTCCTCCGTTGTGGCGCATCCAAAGGATACCGATAGGAGAGTCTTGTCGACACGCTTGTGCGCTATTTCCTCCTGAATCCGTTGAGCCTTCTCCAAAGCCTCTTCGTTGGTGGTATGGGGCAACAACACCACGAATTCATCTCCCCCGATCCTAGCCAAGATATCCGGGGTGTCCTTGTGCGTTTCGAGCGCTTTGGCGCAGGCGATCAGCAGACGATCCCCCACACCATGCCCAAACACATCATTGGTGAGCTTGAGTCCATTTACATCGCAGACAATGATGGAAAGGGGAAAATTCCCCTTGGTTCGATACAGGTGTTTCTGTTGTTCCTCGAAGTATCTTCTGTTGTAGAGTCCTGTGAGTTGGTCCCGATAACTCAGATGGAGGATCCTTTGTTCATTGCGTCTCCTCTCGGTCATATCACGGCTTACGCCGATCGCCTCTATCCTGCCGCTGGTTGTATGGCGGAAGTTGACCGACACATCGGACCAAATGATTGAACCGTTGGTATTCACATGCCGTACCTGAAAGGCCCATTTGTTCTGTGCGGTTGGATTGGCGGCATATTCGGCCACCATCCTCTTCAAGGTTCGCTTGGTCCTTTCCACATCATCGGGATGGATTGAGAAAGCGGGAGGGTTTTCCATGATCTCATCGGGAGTGTAACCGATGAATTGCTCGACCGAGGGACTTATATAGGTGAAGCACCGCTCCTCGAACAGGAATACCCAGATGACATCGGAGGCATGCTCGGCGATCAATCGATACCGTCTTTCACTTCTTTCCAGCTCCATCTCATTGAGACGACGATCGGAAATATCCAGTTGCATGCCGAACAGACCCACGATTTCATTGGAGGAGTTGTAGAGGCAATGGTAATCACCGGTCAACCACACCGGCGTCCCATCCAGCTTTCTGGTCTCGAACTCACTATCGATTTTTCCTTGCTCGAGCAACTCCCACCACATGCTCCGCAAATGTTCGGATTCGGAGGGATAGATGTCGGAAATCGTTTTTCCCAACACCATATGTTCTTCGAGTCCAGAGAATTCCAGGAAGGCCTTGTTCACCTTCACGATCCTGGTGGTGGCCATGATGGTTTCCATCATGGATTCCTTGTCTTCGACATGCTTCCAATCGACCGGTGTTTCGAACATCATCATCTGCATGCCAAGGATACTCTGGTCGAAGAAGAGACTCATTAGATCCAGTTCACGGCTCTTCTTCCTCTCTTCGGCCAACCGTTCGGTGATATCTGTTGCCGAGCCGTAGATGAGCTTGTCGCTCACGAATCCTCTCCACTCGAACGTACGATAGGATCCATCGATATGACGATACTGATTGATGAAATCCTTGATTTCACCGTGCACCTGCAATCCCTCGACAAATTCAGTCGTCCTTTGCAAATCGTCGGGATGGACATATTCAAGAATATCGGAACCGAGAAGGGTGGATTTCGGATATCCCATGGATTCGGTCCACTCGTCGTTCACCATGATGATCTTACCCGCAAGATCACAGACCAACAACAGTGCGGGAGTCAGGTTCACCACACCCTCGAGCAATTTGATGCGTTCGATCTCACTGGTCACATCGGTGGCAAACAGAACTACCATGTCAGACTTCGGAGCACTTGCCCGCACATGCAACCATTTGTCGATATGCCCGATATGTTGCACCACACGAAGACTCATGCCCGAACGACCCACGCGATACAGGGAAGATACCCACCTGTCCTCATCTTCATATACTTCGGGAAGGAGGGAAGAGAACTTGTTGCCGGGAAACAGGGATTCGTCCAGAGAGAACAGTTGGGCGAAGGCCGCATTCACCTCCACACACCTCAGATCCACTCCCATGCCATGATCGTCCAGAACCACGGAAAACAGGGCATATCCCATCGATGAGTCGAATAAAATGTTGCGGTAAAAAGACTCGTCCACCCTCAGCTCCTTAACGGGAGCAAGTGTAACATGTGAATCATGTTGCTACCAGAGTCTTGTTACCCGGCAGCGACAGAAAGTGCGAATCTCACCGATGTCATCCTGCTTTTCATCGTCTCAGAGCGACTGGTCAGTACGATGGGAATCTTGGCTCCCACCACGATTGAGGCCGATTGCACCGATGGCGCCGAAAGGAAGGCCTTGTAGGTCGCATTCGCCGCATCCATGTTTCCCAACACCAGGATGTCGGCATCGCCGGGAACTTCACCCTCTATTCCTTTGGTTCGGGCCGCGTCCTTGGACAGGGCGACATCGAGGGCAAACGGACCTTCGACTTCGGCATCCCCGAATACATCGGTGTTCTTGTGCAGGAATGCGATCTGGGAGGCATCGGTGGTGGAGACTATCTTTGGATTCACCGTCTCGACGGGACATACGAGAGCAACTTTTGGCCGTGCCACGTGTGCCGCCCGTGCCACCATGAGGGCATTCTGTACTATGAGGACCTTCTTTTCCAAATCGGGCAGTATCGACACGGCGGCATCGGTGAGGAACAGCGGCTTGTGGTACCAAGGCAGTTCAAGTCGAGCAATATGGCTCAATAGGGTACCTTCGGGCAAGAGTCCCAACTGCTTGTCCAGAATGGCATGAAGAAAGGATGCCGTATGGACCGAACCCTTCATCAAGACATGGACGGTACCTTCCCCGGCTGCTGCCGCCGCTTTGCGACAAGAGGAATCTTCATCATCGGTATCGATGATGGAGACACCCTGGAGGTCGATCTTCAAATCCTTTGCCAGTTGCCTTGTTTCCTTCTCATTGCCGAATAGTGTGAATTCGATATCCTCTTTGCTACGAAGCTCCTGCATCGTACGCAGACTCTCCACATGTACCGATCCTACGATCGCAACCACTTTGTGTGTTTCATTCATAGTCCATCACCTCCCGCTCACCCGCGAGCACGGCATACGCGTTTTCAGCCAATGACTGCATCTCCCCTTCTCCCGGCACTATGATGATTGGAGCCATGGCGCCGAGCTTCTTGTCCACCATACCCATCATCATGTCGTTTTTCGCGATTCCTCCGGTAAGTACAATCGCATCGACCTTGCCCTCCAATACCGCGAAATGGGATGCGATTTCCTTGCACACCTGATGCAGCAGTGCACGGATCCAAAATGAGGCCTCATCATCACCCGTTTGGGCCTTTTCGGCCAATTCCTTCACATCCCTGGTTCCAAGGTAGGCGAATAGCCCTCCATTGCCTGTGATCAGCTTGCGCAGCTGCGGGTAGGTATAGGTTCCCGAACGGACCAGCTTCACCAGGTCCCCGACGGGGAGTCCTCCCGACCTTTCGGGGGTGAATGGTCCCTCACCATCAAGTGCATTGTTCACATCGACCACTCTTCCCTCGAAATGGGCACCTACCGATATTCCTCCGCCAAGATGGGCAACGATGAGGCGAACATCCTCGTAACGCCGTCCCAATTGGGCGGCCGCCTTCCGTGCGACATACTTGTGGTTCAATGCATGGAAAATACTTTTTCTTTCGATATCGGGAAGTCCCGAAATCCTGGCTTCGGGGATCATCTCGTCGACCACCACAGGATCGGCGATCATCGCTTCACACCCGAACCGTTTTGCGATGGCATCGGCCAATGGCGCACCAAGATTGCTGGCATGTTCGCCGTAGACACATGATTGCAGATCCCTGAGCATGGCATGTCCCACCCTATAGACTCCACTGGGCAGGGGATGCAACAGCCCTCCCCGTCCCATGGCCATGGCCAGATCGCCAGGTTGTATCTTGTGTTCCGCAAGGAAGGAGATGATCAAATTGCGACGGAAGGTGAATTGCTCGAATACCGTCCGAAACTTGGTCAATTGTTCGGCATCATGGTCATGACACACTTGGGCGGTTTCCGTCATATCGGAGAACAATGCGAGTTTCGTCGTGGTGGAGCCGGGGTTTATCGCCAGTACCAATTTCGATGTGGTTCGCATGACTCTCCCTCCACCATCTCAGGTGTGTTGCCGCAGAAATGCTTTCGTTCGCTCCATTATCTCGAGATTTTTACCGAGAAATTCCTTTTTCCGCAATACCAAAGGGATACATTTTTCGAGCGTGGAAAGCGGCATCACACCACTTTCGAGCAGATATGCGGTGACCATGACCACATTCGCGGCCGACTGCAACCCCGCTTCCCGTGCGATCTCGGTTGCCGGGATATAGAGGGCCTTCACATCCGACCTCTCCACTTTCCGCTCCACGATAGAGGAGTTCACCAATATCAGTGATCCGGGAACCACATGGGGTTCGAACATGTCGAGTGATGGTCCGTTCATCGCCACAAGCACGTTCGGATGGTCGATCAATGGCGAACCGACCTCCTCTTTCGAGAGTGTCACGCTGATGTTCGCACTCCCTCCACGCATTTCCGGACCATAGGAGGGCAACCAGGAGACCTCCAAGGATTCCATCATGCCGCAGGTGGCAAGCAGTTCCCCTGCAGAAAGGACTCCCTGGCCACCGAATCCGGCGATCTTTATCCTTTGGGTCTCTTCAAGTGGATCTTCGCGGACGATGGGTACATTCGCTTCACCGCTGAGCAAATCGATCAACTGTCCATCATCCATCATCTGCGGTTCTGCAAAAGGTGTTGCCGAGGCGTTATTCTTTGTAATGTCACGGAATATGCCGAGAGGGAATTGATGGACCATCTCACTTTCCATCCATTTTCGCGACTCAACAGGAGACATGTGCCAGTTGGTCGGACAAGGTGAGAGGATTTCCACGAAGGAAAAACCCAATCCATCCATTTGGGCCTTCAATGCCTTGTGGATGGCTTTTCGTGTCTTCATGATATGAGCGGGAGACGATACCGTGCAACGTTCGATGTATACCGGGGCTTTCAGCGATTGCATGACTTCCGCCATTCCGATCGGATTCCCATCCCGTCGCTCCTCCCTCCCGAATGGAGTGGTCAGCGTTTTCTGTCCAAGGGGTGTGGTCGGCGCCATCTGGCCGCCTGTCATGCCATAGATGGCGTTGTTGATGAAAAACACGGTGACAGGTTCCCCGCGGTTCGCCGCATGCATGATCTCGGTCATTCCTATCCCCGCCAGATCGCCATCCCCCTGGTAGCTGATTACAATCGCATCCTTCACCGTCCGCTTCACTCCTGTGGCGACCGCGGGAGCCCTTCCATGTGAGCATTGGATATTTCCGGTATCGAAATAGTAGTAGGCGAATACCGCGCAACCGACAGGAGAGAGGAAGATTGCCCGGTCTTGTATACCCAGTTCATCGATCGCTTCAGCAATCAGTTTATGGACCACCCCATGTCCGCACCCGGGGCAGTAGTGGGTACTCGTCGTGTCGTCGCCCTTGCGTTCATACGAATCGTAGAAGGATCGTGCCTTGCCGTATTTCGTTTCACTCATGTTCCACTCTCCTCATGTTGTGAAGCAAGTTCCTTCTCCACTCTTGCGACGATTTCGGCCACCGTAGGGGTTTCTCCTCCCATGGTGAGATGCCGATGGACCGTCGAACGTCCTTTGCTCGCCAGTTCGATGTCGTCGGCCATCTGTCCGCTGCTGAGTTCTACCGCCATGAGTGGAATACCCTTCTTGGCGATAGATAGGATCGCTTCCTTGGGGAAGGGAAAGAGTGTTTTCGGTCGCAAGAGACCGACTTTCAAGTTCTTCTCACGCAAGGTGTGGATGGCGGAATGGCATATTCGTGCCGAAATTCCATATGCGACCAACACGATCTTCGCATCGTCCACCATATAGGTTTCGTAATCCACCAGATCCTCTTCGACTCTCCTGTAGTTCGCCTGCAATTCCTCGTTGTGGTTCCTTTGCAGTTCGGGACTCATATGGATGGAGGAGATCAGGTTGCCTCTGCTGTCGGCATCACCGTATACGGCCCAGTCCTTCCTTTGTGAATGGAGTACGGGCCCCGAAATCTCCACCGGTTCCATCATTTGTCCTATATAGGCATCGCTGAGGATGAATACGGTCATCCGGTATGTGTCTGCAATCGTGAAGGCCTTCTTGGTGAAGTCGAACATTTCCTGTACCGAACTTGGCGCCAGCACGATATTCGAATAATTGCCGTGTCCCCCTCCCTTCACCACCATGTTGTAGTCACTTTGCTCTGGCCAGATGTTGCCCAATCCTGGTCCTGCCCTTTGCATATCGATCACCACCGCGGGAAGGCGTGCTCCGGCAAGGTAGGAGAGTCCCTCACCCATCAGTGCGATACCGGGACCGGACGATGCGGTCATCACCCGGGCTCCGGCGCTCGCCGCACCGTAGAGCATGTTGATCACACTGACTTCCGATTCGGCCTGTAAGAAATGTCTACCTGAAGCGGTGAAATAATAGGCTGCCGCTTGGGCTATCTCGCTCGCCGGAGTGATGGGATACCCGAAGAAATGGGTACATCCCCCCATGAGTGCGCCATGCACCGCCGCTTCGTTTCCCTTCATCAATCTTCGGCCCATTAGTCGTCCTCCCCGCCGGTGAGTACGGCAAGTGCCCCGGGTTCGGGACAGCTGAGGAAACAAAGCCCACATGCGGTGCACGCACTCGGGTCGATGAACTGAACATATTCGTATCCCTTGGCATTGAGCTTGCCGGACATGGCCAAGCAATGGTGTGGGCAGACGGAGACGCAGACGGCGCATCCTTTGCATTCATCGTCACGTACCAAGACTCGATTCATGCAGGACCTCCATTGGTGTCGTGGTTTCCACGGTACCGTTGGTCTCGACAGGTCAAGTATATAACAAGTCGGACCGTTTTTGTGATTTATTTTGGGAACCCGTTTCGGCTCGGTGTTCCCTGTGTTTTATCCTGACGGTTTTATCACTTTGTGTCAAGTTAGATATTTTCTTCAAATCTGTCAAAAATAATAGGAACTGGAGGTACAATCTCTTGCCCTGTGTAAGAATTCCCGATATATTGATGTTGACAAATTTTAATATTGTGTAATTATAGTTTGACATATCCATAGGAGACAAACATGTACGATACACTTCCCAAACTGTTGCAGACCATAGTGAATCAATATGGTGCCAATGAAATCCAACTCTCAAAGGACGACAATGGGGCCTTCATCCCCACCACGTACCGCGATTTTTACCGGGAGGTGTTGGATTTGGCCGCAGGACTCGCCACTCTTGGAGTGAAAAGAAAGGACCCGGTCGGACTCATCAGCGACAACAGGAAGGAGTGGTTGGCTGCCGATATGGCGATACTCTCCCTGGGTGCTTCCGACGTACCGAGAGGTAGGGATGCGATGCCCTATGAACTGGAGTTCATCCTCAAGACCACCTCCAGCAAGGTCTGCTTCGCCGAGAATTCGGAACAGGCAAGGAAGATTCTCGATCTCACCGGCAATTTGCCCGAGCTCACACATCTGATCCTTATGGACACCACACACCATGCATCCAAGGAGTTGGAGGAACACGGAACGGTCACCATCCTCACCTACACGGAATTGGTTGCAATGGGGAAGGAGCACCAAGTTTCACATCCCGATTTTGTCGAAGGAGAGATGGCGAAGGGTAAGGATGACGATATCGCTACGATCATCTTCACCAGTGGAACCACCGGTGAGCCGAAGGGTGTGATGCTAACCCACCGAAATTTCCTTTTCCAGTTGGAACAGCTGCCCAAGGTGATCGATTTCCAGAAAGGGGAACGCTGGTTGAGCGTGTTGCCGGTTTGGCATTCGTTCGAACGTATTCTTCAGTATGTGATCGTATCGCAAGCGTCCACAATCGCCTATTCGAAGCCAATCGGAAAGATCATGCTGGTCGACCTGCAGCGGGTGAATCCTGCTTGGATGGGATCGGTTCCCCGTATCTGGGAAGCGGTGAAGTCGGGTGTCTACCAGAATGTGAAGGGCAAGAGTCCAGTGGCTCGTGCACTGTTCCACTTCTTCGTTTGGGTCGGAGCCAACCACGCTGCGGCGATGAATCTCGTGGGGAACCGCATGCCCCAGTTCACACGACGGTTCTATCCCTTCGATCTTCTGTTGGGAATCGTTCCGGTGATCGTGCTCACACCCTTCAAACTGTTGGGAAATGTGTTGGTGTTCAAGTCGATCAAGAAAAAGTTCGGTACGAACTTCAGGGCTGGAGTCTCGGGAGGGGGGTCTCTTCCTTCATCGGTGGACAAGTTCTTCAAGGCCATCGGTATCACTCTGCTCGACGGATATGGACTTACCGAAACCGCACCTGTGATCGGCCTGAGGAGATTGGATCATCAGGTACCCGGTACTGTAGCGCCATTGCCGGAAACCGAGATCAAGATTGTCGACGAACAGGGAAAATCCGTCAAACCGGGAGAAAAGGGCGTGATCCATGCCCGTGGAGCACAGGTGATGGCAGGGTACTACAAACGTCCCGACCTCACCGATCTGGTGATCGACAAGGATGGATGGATCAACACAGGTGACATTGGGGTATGGACCCACAAGGGTGAGTACGCCATTCGGGGACGGGCGAAGGACACGATTGTACTGTCGGGTGGGGAGAACATCGAACCGGTTCCCATCGAAGCCAGGTTGCGGGAGTCGGAATTCATCGAGCAGGCGGTTGTCGTAGGACAGGACAAGAAGTATCTCGCTGCACTTATCGTTCCCGATACCAAGAGGCTTGAGTTGTATGTGAAGGAGAACAACATCCCCTATATGGCCCGTTACGATGTGACTGAATTGCCGGAGGTCCATGAACTGTTGAATACCGAGATCAACGAACTGGCAAGTGCCAAGAACGGCTTCAAGAGCTACGAAAGGATCAACAGGTTCGCGATCTTGCCCGAATCGTTCAAGGTGGGTCGGGAACTTTCGGCCAAGCAGGAGGTCATGCGGCACAAGATTGCCGAGATCTACGCGAAGGAGATCGCTTCATTGTTCGCCTGATGATCGATCCCATTTGCCTTTGGAAGCCCCGATGTCTTGACATCCGGGGCTTCTTCAGCATAATGTTGCAATTGCAACAGTGTTGCACCACCAATCATGTTATCATCACAAGGAACCATACGATGGAAGGATACGATAGTTTGGACTTGCGCAAGAGTGTGTATACACTCTGTAGTGAACACCCGGAACTGGTCGATACGCTGGCCGAGCTCGGTTTTACCGAAATTGTGAAACCGGTCATGAGGACGACCGTGGGAAAGGTGATGACCATACCCAAAGGGGCTGCGATGAGATCGATGGATCTTGCAGCCATCATTGAAGTATTGGAGTCACGAGGCTATCGCATTGAGAACGATCCTAGGGAGGAGAAGAAATGAGTGCCGAAATAAACAATAGCGTACATCGCCAGAAACTGTTGAAGGGACTGATCGAACGGTTGCATGCAGGGGATGACTTCGATCGTGTGAAAGCCGATTTCGCACGTGAATTCGAAGGAGTGGGAGCCGATGAGATCGCCGCTGTGGAGAAGGAACTCATCGACCATGGTGGAGTGAAGGTCGAGGAGGTCCAGAAGCTCTGTGATGTCCATGCATCGCTCTTCAAGGGTTCGGTGGCCGATATCCATGCCGACAAGAATCAGACCAAGGACCACGGTCATCCCACTTGGGTGCTCAAGGAGGAGAACCGTGCTCTCGAACGGCTTCTTTCCGATCGTATCGACGTCCATGCACAAGCGATGGGAAAAGGGGACCTCAAGGCCATCGGAGCTCTGGTGGAGGATCTGAAGGACCTCTGGCAGATAGATAAGCACTACTCCAAGAAGGAGAATCTTTGGTTCCCGATCATGGAACGCTACGGCATCACCGCACCACCGAAGGTGATGTGGGGTGTGGACGACGAGATCCGCGACATGGTGAAGCTCACCCGCAAGACTCTTGACGAGTTGATTGCCTCGGGTCGTCCTTCACCCGGGAAGGTGGACGGGTTCCTCGGTGATCTGGAGGCGATGAAGGAGAAGATCGTCGAGATGATTTCCAAGGAGGAGGACATCCTCATTCCCATGGTGAGCGAAGTGTTCTTCCTTCCCGACTGGCGTCAGATCACAGAGGGGAGTGCTGAAATCGGTTATTGCCTGCTTGACGACCATCCCACCTGGAATCCTCCCGAGGAAGTGAAACCGTCGATGGACAAGGCTTCCCTGTCACAAGGAAAAGTAACCCTTCCCACCGGTTCGTTCTCTCCCGAGATCCTCACCAGGGTATTGAACACGCTTCCTGTGGACATCACCTTTGTGGATGCGAATGATGAGGTGGCCTACTTCTCCCAAGCGAGCGAGAGGATATTCCCCCGCACCACCGCCATCATCGGTCGCAAGGTGGTCAACTGCCATCCACCTGCCAGCATGCATATCGTGGAGAGGATCATCGATGATTTCAAATCAGGCAAGCGGGATGTGGCCGAGTTCCATATCCATCTTGGGGAGGTCTTCGCCCATATCAGGTATTTCGCGGTACGCGATGACGAGGGAACCTATCTGGGAACGCTTGAGGTAACCCAGAACATCGCTCCCATACAGAAGCTCGAAGGCGACAAACGGTTGCTCGACGAGCAATAGGATAGTGGGGCCGAGGCGTTTCAGTCTTGGCCCTTATCTCATGCGAACCACTCGAACCCGTTGCTGTGCGCCAATTCGCTGGCGAAACGGGGAAGTGTCCTCACAGGATAGACCTCCATGTGACGTTCGGTCTCCAACATTGGAGAGACGATGCGCCACGACTCGCTGATCTCCCGCATGGAAGGGAACAGGCTCTTGTCACCTTGGAGTATCTTCTTCACGATCTGTTCATAGGCTTCCGGGGTATTGGCTCCAAAGGTTTCGGCTTGGTTGAACCTGAATCGTACCGATTTCGATTTCCATGAGGTATCGGGTTCCTTGAGGTTCATGCTGATGTCGATGGTCAATTCGGGGTGGATGGTGATGATCACACCGTTCTCAGAGATCGTATCGTCGTGCATCACCTTGCGTGTCGTATTGCGGAACTTCACATAGATGAGCGACTTCGCCTCCTTTTGCATCTTCCCCGTCCTGATATAGATCGGCACTCCTGCGAAATAGTAGGAATTCACCGACAACTTGAGTGCCGCATAGGTGGGTGTGTCCACGATATGTCCGCTGTTCGCCCCCAACGATTCGTACCGGCCGGTGTGGAATTCGGTGATCGGAGCTATGGAACGGAGCACCTTCACCTTCTCCACCGCGATATCCTCGGGAGAGAGCGCCGCAGGTTCGTTCATCGTGAGATAGGTGACGATCTGCATGATGTGGTTCTGGATGGTGTCCCGTACCACTCCTATCTGTTCGTAAAAGCCGAGTCTCTGGTCCACACCATGCGTTTCGTCGAATATGATCTGGATGCTCTCGATCGATCGGTTGTCCCAGATACTTCGTATGATGTCGTTGTGGAAACGCAGTATGAGGAGATTCTGCATGAACTCCTTTCCCAGATAATGGTCGACTCGATATATTTCCTTGTCATCGAAGGCCTTGAGCAGTATCTCATTGTACCGTTGCGCACTTTCGAGATCGAAACCGAAGGGTTTTTCAACCACAATCTTTTTTGTCAGGCAACAGTGCCCCGACAGCTGGGAATCGATGATTTGGATTTGATGGATAGCCTCTTCATACAACGAAGGCTGCAAAGCCATGTAGTAGATGAGCTCGACTTCCTCATTTTCACCGATGATGGATTCAATCTCGTTCTTGAGCGGTTCGGTTGCCTTGGGGTCGGCCATATCGTAGTAGAGGTATTGCAGTCGATCGAGAAACTTCTTTGAAGTCTTCTCCGGAACCATGGCCTTGATGAATTCCTTCCTCTCCTTGAAGCGTCTTCCCAAGGCCAAGACGGTGAAGTCGAAGCCTTTCTCGATCAGGTGTTCATAGGCCGGATAGAGTTTCTTTTGGGCCAAATCTCCCGTGCCACCGAATTGGATGACAATTTGTTTCAAAGGACGACCTCCTTGATGTCGGTAACCATGTCGAACGAGAACCATTCCCTCGGAAAGAACATGCAAGGCAATGTGGAAGGACTTTCATTTTCAGAGAGAAACCGCTCCAAAGCGGTCCTCTTGCCCTCTCCGAAAAATAGGAGGAATACCTGGGCCCGCTTTGCATACTTCTTCAGCCCACGATAGGTGACGGTGACCCGTACCGGTGGTGGTTTTGGGCTATTTTCCACCAAGGCGGTATCGGCGGTTTCCTTACCGTCGAGAGCGGGATAGGAACCTGGGAATAGGGACGCGATGTGCCCATCCTCACCTACACCAAGATAGAGCAGGTCCAGATTTTCACCCGATGGCACGAAGGGTTGGTCGATTGTTGCCACGTGGAGTCGGGATGTACTGAACCGTCCTGCCGCGATGGCATCCCGCAATCCCACATCCATCAGGGTTTCGAGATTCGTCCGACCCTCCAGACGCTCATCGACCAGGTACAGACTCACCCTCTTGAGCAATTCGTCATCACAGAGGAGCAGACCGGCGATCACCGATACCGCTCCCCTTCCCCCGGGAAGACCGATCGAGATTTCGCGATCGTTTCCCTGTGCCACTTGAGCTATGTGGGAGGCCACCAAGGGTGCGAACTCCCCGGGACTGTCTATTCGGATCTTCTTCATGTATGGAATATACCGCGTAATGTCGGATTCGGACAGTCCGCTCAGATGATTCCGAGCTTCTTGGCCTCTTCACCGATGATACCCATCGCCGTATCGAGTTCCTCGTCACTGTGGATGGCCATGCAACTGGTACGCAGCAGCGCCCTTTGGGGAGGAACCGCGGGAGAGATGACCGGATTGACGTAGACCCCCCGTTCAAAGGAGTTCTTCCAAAGCAGGAAGGTCTTGTCATTGTCCCCGATGATCAACGGCACTATGGGTGTTTCGGAAGTTCCCACATTGAATCCCAAAGAGGTGAATCCATCGATGAGTCTTCGTGCATTGTGCTGCAGCTTATGGACCCTCTCGGGTTCGGCTTGGATGATTTCGAGAGCCTTCATCGTGGCGGCTATGTTCGCAGGTGGCATCGATGCACTGAAGATCAGCGGTCTGGCGAAGTGCTTGATATAATCGACCACCTCCTCTTCTCCGGCGATGAAGCCGCCTATCGAACCGAACGACTTGCTGAATGTGCACATCAGCAGATCACACAAGGTGGGATCGTTCCCATGATGCTCGCACGTTCCCCTGCCGGTCTCACCCACCACTCCGATCGCATGGGCTTCATCAAGGTAGATTCCCGCCCCATAGGCATCGGCGAGTTTTCGGATTTCCGGCAATGGGGCGATGTCTCCCTCCATGGAGAAGACTCCATCGATCACGATGAGTTTCGCCTCACTGAATGGTATGCGTTGGAGCACCCTCTCCAGATCCTCGAGATTGTTGTGCTTGTAGCGATGCAGGTTGATCTGTTTCTTGGTTCCCTCGGCCATGAATATTCCATCCATGATTGAGGCGTGGTCGTACTTGTCGACGATCACGTGCTCGCCCCGGTTCAACATGGCCGAAAGTGAACCTAGGTTGGTTTGGTAGCCTGTGGTGAAGCAGAGGGCGGCCGGTTTTCCTACGAACTGGGCCAAACGATGCTCAAGTTCCTCATGCAGGTCCAACGTTCCGTTCATGAATCGCGATCCGCTGCAGCTCGTACCGTATCGTTCGGCCGCGGCTTCGGCGGCTTCCTTCATCCTTTGGTCATTCGCCAGGCCAAGATAGTTGTTGGAACCCAACATGATCATCTCCCGACCATCGATGTAGACTTTGGTCCCTTCGCTTCTTCCTATCGGCTTGAAGAATGGGTAGAGTCCCGAGGCCCTCACCTCGGCCGCTGCGGTGAATTCGTAGCATTTGTCGAATATTGGAGCGTGATGCCTTTTGTCCATGATGAAGTCCTCCAGTCGATACGGTTCAATCGTTACCACTCTACCCCATTCGTCGTTCTGACACAATACGCTGAATCGTCAAGTTGGTCACAATCGGGACAGATCAAGTAGCTTGTGCAAATTTTCAGTCCATATTTGACATTTTTTTTCATAAGAAACAGTATTGGCGGCACTGGTTGACAGCAAGGGAACCACAGGAAGGACAATACGATGAGATCCCAAGTTCCTGTTGTACCGCTGGAACAACCTCATCGCCGTGGTCCCATTGCAAAGGATGTGCGATATACCCGGGTAGTGTTCGAGCACTTCCTTCAGGGCATTGAAACGGATATTCCGTATGGCCGAATCGGCGGATCCTTTCCGTTCGCAACTGGACACCACATCCCACAGGGCGATATGGGAAGATATCAGCATGTCCACCTTCGCATCCCAATCGGGAAGCGGACACCCGCAGAACGTCTCCATGATCGGCCAGAAGGCGTTGGTGGGATATCCGTAGTATTCATGCATTTCCAACGATTTCACGCTGGGCATGGATCCCAATATCAGTATCCTGCTATCCGCGTGCACAATCGGTGGAAACCCTTCGAGCGGTTCCATACCACGTTGGTACCATGGGAAGCGATCATGGTCAAGTCGAAGCACCATCCCCTTTGAGAAGTCCGGCCTGTTGCGTTATACTTGGGTGACAAGGCGGGTCTCTGGTGATTCGTCAATCTTCTTCGACGAGGGTGGAACATAGCTATGAAACCATTCATGGGTCCCGATTTCCTTTTGAATAATGAAACTGCGAAAGTATTGTATCATGGGAGTGCCGCGAAGGAACCGATCTTCGATTACCATTGCCATTTGATCCCGGCACAGATCGCCGAGAACAAGAAGTTCCCCAACCTCACCGAGATTTGGTTGGGAGGAGACCATTACAAATGGAGGGCGATGCGCTCGGTGGGTATCGAAGAGCAGCTCATCACCGGTGATGCCGACCCCTACGACAAATATCTGGCATGGGCCAAGACGATGCCCCAGCTCTTGGGCAATCCCCTCTACCATTGGAGCCATCTCGAACTGCAACGCTATTTCGGTATCACCGAACCGCTGAATGAACAGAGCGCACAATCGATTTGGGATAGGACACTCGACCTTCTGGCTTCCGATGATATGGCCGTATCGAACATCTTCAAGCGGTTCAATGTCCATGCGGTGGGTACCACCGACGACCCTGCCGACGACTTGTCGATGCATGAGGCCATCAATGGGGGTACCGCCCCGATAGGAAAAATCGGTACACAGGTGATGCCATCCTTCAGACCCGACAAGGCCTTGCTTTGCCAGAACGATGGATTCGTGGAGTATATCGCGAAATTGGGAAAGGCTGCGGACATGACAATCGGTTCTGTGGCCGATGTGTGCTCAGCTTTGGACAAGCGTTTGGCGTTTTTCGTGAGCCGGGGCTGCAAGGCCAGCGACCATGGTATCGCGATGGTGCCGTACACTGTGGCGAAGGAATCGGAAGTGGAGACGATTTTCCAGAAGGCGATCGCAGGGAAGCGACTCACCGCCGGGGAGATCGATGCGTACCAGACGCGTGTGCTGCTCCATCTGGGGCGATCCTATGCCACACACCATGTGGTGATGCAGTTGCATATGAATGCGATACGGAATCTCAATGGACCGGGGATGCGCACACTCGGACCCGATACTGGTTATGATGCATCGCACGATCTACCGATGGCCGAAAGACTCGCCGGTTTCCTCGGAGCTCTGGAAGAGGACCATGCCTTGCCCAAGACAGTACTCTATACCCTGAATCCAAAAGACTACTATGTGATGGGAACGGTGATGGGTGCGTTCCAAGGAAAGGGTATTCCCGGCAAGGTCCAATTGGGTTCAGGTTGGTGGTTTTGCGACCATAAGGATGGGATGGCCGACCAGATGAAGATATTGGGTAATCTCGGCTCCCTTCCAAGATTCATCGGCATGCTTACCGATTCACGTAGTTTCCTCAGTTATCCTCGTCACGAATATTTCAGGAGGATACTCTGCAACCTGTTGGGCACATGGGCTGAGGAGGGAGAGATCCCCAACGATCCAGTGCTCCTCGATACGGTGGTGAGAGATATCAGTTTCCGCAATGCCAAAGATTATTTCGCATGAGGAGCACACCCATATGACGTACATGTCGGGTCCGAACCACCTCTCATCTGCCGAGCGAACCTTGTCCATCCTCGAGCATTTGGCCAACCACCACAAGATCAATTTGGAGCAGTTGGCCAACGAGACCTCCCTACCCAAGGCGACGCTCCATCGGTTCCTCAACACATTGGTTACCCTCGGATATGTCTTTCGTGATCCGTATGACCAGTATTCGCTCACCTTGAAGATGTTCAGTGTCGGTTCGAAGGGCTTGTCCCATATGGATATCGCACAGGATGCCCGTCCCATCGCCATGCAACTGGGAGAACGCTTGGGAGAGACTGTCCATATGGGAGTGCTTGATCAGGATATGGCGATGTACATCATGAAGATGGAATCCAAGTACACCATCAGGATGTACAGCAGGGTGGGAAAGCGGATTCCCCTCTACTGCACCGCCATCGGAAAGGTGTTGCTTTCAGGAATGGATCCGCAGATCTTGTCGCATACGCTCGATCACCTGAGGCTCGTCCCCTTCACCGAACATACGATCACCGATCGTTCAGTACTCGAACATGAGCTGCAGAAGATCCGTGATTCGGGATACGGAGAAGATCGGCAGGAACATGAGGAGGGAATACGTTGTATCGCAGCACCGGTTTTCGATCATACGGGACAGGTGATCGCCGGTCTTTCGGTGTCTTGGCCCCTATTCAGGTTCGATGAAGACCATTGTGATGGGTATGTGTCGGCGGTAATCGAAAGTGCTCGGGCGATTTCCTCGCTGATGGGCAACTGATCGTTACCTTTGGACCCTTCCCGAACCATCTCCCGCCATGAGTGCCTCAATCTCATCAAGCGTGGTCAAGTTGAAGTCTCCTCCGATGCTATGCTTCAAACAGGATGCGGCGACTGCGAATCGCAATGCGGTTGCCTCATCCATGGTGCGAAGGGCGTGTATGAGACCGGCCGAAAAGGAATCTCCACCTCCGACCCTATCGACGATATCGTCCATCGCATACCGTTGCGATACATGGAATCCTTCTTTGCCGAGCATCACCGCACGCCATAGGTTCCTATCGGCACTGAGGTTTTCGCGAAGTGTGATGGCGATCCTTCCCACGTTGGGAAAATCGCTTTTCACCTTTCGTGCCAATTGTTCGTAGACTCCATCGGACAGGTCTCCCTTGGTGACATCGATATCGGCTTCAATGCCAAGGCATTTCTGGATATCCTCCTCATTCGCAACCACCACATCGGCCAAGGCAGTGAGTGGCCGCATCACTTCCGGTGCCGTTTTCCCATAGTTCCAAAGCTTTTTCCGGTAGTTCAGATCGATACTTGTCGTCAATCCCATGACTTTTGCAATCTCCATCGCCTCATGTGTGGATTGGGCGGCCGCTTCCGATATCGCACAGGTGATCCCGGTGACATGGAACCAATCGGCGTGGGAGAAGATGGAACGCCAATCGAACAGGTTCGCCGAAGCGGTCGCGATCGCAGAGTGTTCGCGGTCATAGACGACATTCGATGGTCGTTGGTTCGCACCTGTTTCAAGAAAATAGATACCGATCCTGCCTCCTCGAGTGCGCACGATGGAAGACACATCCACATTGTGGCGCCGAAGTTCCGCAAGTGCACCATCGGCAATCGCATTGTTCGGCAAGGCGGTGACGAAGCTGGAAGAGTTTCCGAGTATCGCGAGCGATACCGCAACATTGGCCTCTCCTCCTCCGAAGGTGGCTTCCAAAGCGGGTGATTGGAAAAACCGTTCATGATGGGGACTTTTCAGGCGGAGCATGATTTCTCCGAAGGTTACGATCTGTTTCATCTATTTGTTCCTCTTGTTTCCTCGATTATACCATGGGAAGAGGTGAGGTCAATTATTTTTGGAATATTGTTCCATTTTTCAAATTCCAATGGTACCATACCGGTATGGAGGAACACCCATGAACACTATCGAGCAAATGATCCATTCTATCGGAATCGTACCGGTGATAACACTCTCGTCACCACAGCAGGCGCAACCTCTTGGTGAGGCTCTGACAGCGGGGAATTTGCCGATCGCGGAGATCACCTTCAGGACAGCGGCCGCCGCCGAGGCGATCGGCATCATGGTGCAGCGTTTTCCCAAACTGCTCGTCGGAGCGGGGACGATCACCAACGTCGGGGATGCCGAACGGGCGATCGATGCGGGAGCACGCTTCATAGTCTCCCCGGGATATGACGATGAGGTGGTGGTGTACTGCCAACAAAACGGTATTCCCGTCTATCCTGGGGTGAACAACGCAAGTCAGATCCAACAGGCGATGAGACGGGGACTCGAGGTAGTGAAATTCTTCCCTGCCGAAGCTTCCGGAGGGGTTGCGATGTTGCAGGCTTTGGGAGCACCTTTTCCTTCGATGAAGTTCATGCCGACCGGAGGTATCGGGTTGCACAACCTAGCCGAATATATGTGTCAACCACAGATCATCGCCTGCGGTGGCAGTTGGATGGTGAATTCCCAACTCATCGAACAAGGACGATGGGATGAGATTGTACGGCTCTGTCGGGAAGCAGTGCAGGCGGTACACGGATTCACCTTCGCCCACTTCGGCATCAACGGAAGGGATGAAGAAGAGGCGAAGAGGATTGTCGACCTGCTTTCGGTGGTGCTTACTCCGGTAACCGAGGGGTCCAAATCCTATTTCTCCAGTCCCTCGGTGGAGATCACCAAGAGACCGTTCCCGGGCACCCATGGCCATATCGGGATCAGGACTTGGAATGTGGAGAGGGCTCTGGCCTATCTTGGTCCCTTTGGGTTTTCGGCGGTTATGGAGACTGCGGTCCATGATTCACAGGGGGTGCTTCAGGTCGTCTATCTGCAGCCGGAGGCCGGTGGATTTGCAGTACATTTGCTGAAAGCGAAATGAATATGTAATTATTTCATATGAAGAGCTGGTAAATTTTTATACCCATTGCACCGTATTGGTACTATACTGACTGTATCCATTGATAAGGAGAGAGTCATGCCAGGTAAATTCATCATCACAAAGACACCGAAAGGGTTCTTCCGTTTCAGCCTTCAAGCGGCGAATTACCAAACCATCCTGACGAGCCAAAACTACACTACATTGCGCAACTGCAGGGATGGGATCGAGGCGATCAAAAAGAATGCCCTTTCCCAAGTGGAGGATCAGACGCTGCAGAAGGTTGAGAAGAGGAAATTCCCCAAGTATGAGGTGTATCTCGACAACGCAGGTCAGTTCCGCTATAGATTGCTTGCATCGAATGGTCAGAATATCGCGATCGCGGAAGAGGGGTATTCCACCAAAACGGGATGTATGAACGGTATCGATGCGATTGGTCGAGCCGCTCCCGATGCAGAAGTCGACGAGTCGGCCCTTTCCTGACCTTCTTCACATTCGGGAAGGAATGTGAGGGGAATCTTCCGCGGTTGGGAACAATCCCAGGTTTTCGACTGTATCTCGTGTTACCATGTGTGCATGATGGTAGGTGAAGCAATTCAACATTTGTTGCGTTCCAGAAATCTCACTGTGGCGATGTTCGCATGTGCAACCGGTATGAGTCGTGCCCAAATCTACAAATTGCTTCAAGATAAGCACAGCCCCAACTTGAACACTATCGAACGGATGGGGCGTGCTTTGGATCTTTCCGTTGCCGAGTTCATGACGGTGCTGGAGACTATCGAGCGGTCCGCACCTTATTCTTGAAATACAGCTCTTCGGTTGCCAAAGCAATTTTGGTGACCGAAAAATCCGTTCCATGGGGATAGATGTAATAGGTGTCGTCCAAGGTGGAAAGGTCGATGCAATCACCCTTCCCGAAGTACTCGTATTCGATATGGCAGGAGTACATGGAATCCACAGGTTTCTCCAACCTGAATTGTTCTCCATCGAATACACCTTCCAAGCGAAAACCATTTTCGTCATGGACAAGTATTGCAGTTCCCAACCTGATGTACCGTTTCGCATTGGGAAGGGCATCGACGGTGGCCTCGCAACCGAACGAATAGGTTCCCTTCTCTATTTCCCTTCTCACCTGAATGCGTTCGAATTCATACCAATCGGGGATATGGGGGAATTCGGTGGTCAATTCGTGTTCATCATCGGCGGGAACCACCGTCTTCAATTCACCGAGGACAGACATTTCCCAACTTTTGTGGCAGGAGCCGCAGGTGATCCGCGCACCGCGGCTCTCCATCCGGTATTCGGTCATGCAATGTGGACATTGGTAGAGTACCTTGTGCAATCCTTCGGCCCGTTTGGGATGGTCGATCACGATCCGATGCTCCTTCTGCCAAAGATACTCATCATATGCGAAGGCGTCGTTGATCCGCTTGTTGATCTGTTCCACCGAGGAGGATGCCAGTTCCTCCGCGGTGAATATCCGTGTCATGTCGGCTTCCAGTCGATTCCCCCTGGGTGTGAGGTTCCAACACGGGGAATTGAGGTAGTTGCCATGCATGTTGAGCACCACGACGGGAACTCCAAGCAGTTTCGCCATCTTGCCCAACGATTCGGGCAATACGGCGTTGGTCCCTATCAGTGAATACCGCGCTTCGGGATAGAGCGCCAAGATATCCTTATGTTTGGTGATCACATGGCGAATCTGTCTGACCAATTGCACATCGTTGGTGAACTTGCGTTTGCAGATGCCTCCCACTTGGCGCAGCAACCACTCCCTTCCGATGAATCCGTCGATGGCCACCACATAGTTGGCCCGGTGGGGGAATATCGCCGCGGTAGTCACCTTGAAGTCGATGAAGGCATGATGGGTACACAGCAGCAGGTAGGGCGGCTTCAGGTTCTCCGTGTTTACCCTATTGATCTTCAGATGATGGCGCCAAGTGGAGGGAAAGCTGAGCACCCAGGTCAGCGGTCGCAGAAAGCCCCTTTGTTTGATCGGTTTCTTGACCATATCGAATCTGATCTCAGAGCGCAATTTCTCTATTGGCGTCATAGGCTCTCCTTGTAGCCGGTGTTCCGGTCAACAATATTCAACAGTGGTGCTCCATCACGAAACCGCCTGAGATTTTCCCTGCAGAGCGCAATCACTTTTTCCCTGGTCTCCCCGACCAGCAGGCCCCCAGCGGCGTGGGGTGTGATGAGCAGCCTTGGAGCGGTCCAGAGTGGATTGGAGGAGGCAAGCGGTTCTTCCTCGAATACATCCAATCCCACCGCACCGAGATGTCCTTCCCGCAAGAGGGCTTCCAGACTGTTCGTATCGATCACATTGCCTCGTCCCACATTCAGCAGGATGGCATTTCGTTTCATCAGCAACAATCGCTTCAAATCGAACAGATGTGTCGTCTCATCGGTTCCCGGCAAGGTGATGGCCACGATATCCGCATGGGGAAGCATACCATCCAATTTGTCCAAAGTATGGACCGCTTCGAATCCCTCCATGTGTCCCACTGGGGTTCTCCGTATCCCAACAACATGGGCACCAAGTGCTCCCACATACCGTGCGAAGGTGGAACCGATGTCACCCGCCCCCACCACCAGTACACGCTTTCCGCTGATGAAGAAGGATTCCACAGGTGTGATCCATTCCCTTTTGGTCTGGGCATCCCTGTAGAGGGGAACATGTTTCGCAACGGAGAGCAATAGGGCAAGCAGGTGTTCCGCGACCGCCGGTCCATAGGCTCCGGTGGCACAGGTAAGCACCGTGTGTGCCGGCAATCCTTGGGAATACCCGGTAGCTCCCGAACTGTACAACTGCATCCACTGCACAGATTCGATGTGTTTCAGTAGATTTGTCGGTATGTTGCCGATGATGATGTCGGAGGCGCGGACCATGCCCGGTGTGACTTTGCCAAAGGAGGAGAATGTGATGGTGGAATCGGGTATGATCGTTGCAAAGGTTTCCTTTTGTGGTTCCGTCATGGGAACCGTCACCAACAGTGTAAGCATGGAACCTCCATGAATATTCGCATGAGTGACAATACCATCTGGAGTCCTTCGAGGCAAGATTGCTTGTTGTTGGACATTTCTCTATTTTTTGTATTTATTTTATTTTCTATTGACACTTTTTCAGATTTTTGGTATGTTCAGTGCAAGAACAGTGGCAAGGTCTGGTGACTTGATGGTGGGTTCGATTCCCAAACTAGCCTAAACCGGTACGATTATCTTTACGATTTTCGTGGTAAAAAGGTGCTGATTCGGATTGTGAATAGTAGGTGATTGCAAGTATTACCCAGCGATTTGTCCCATGCTGGCGACTGCAAGTTGAACTGAAAACACGATACCGAACGCACCTTTTTCGTGTATAATGACACCTACTCTACTTTTGCGAGGCCATTCAATGCATAATTCAGTGCTTGGAGCTGTCCAAGTGCTTCTCGCCGGTGTATGTTGGGGTA
>CAYZJV010000005.1:0-82298 GCA_964478945.1 uncultured Spirochaetaceae bacterium
GAAATATACTCGGCATCAAGGTATTGGATCACCTGATATTCTCCGATGAATCGTACAGATCGATGCTTGAGGAGAATGAGTTGTGAACAGGATTAGTAAGAATGATTCCCAGAAACCAATGCGCGATTTGACGTATTTCGATCTAATGTGTATGGAATTTATCAAAAATACACATTGCATGTGAGAGAGATCAATGCAGTCAAACATCATAATTGACGATCGACTGATGAGTGATGTTGTACTAATCTTAGGTTTTTGAACAAAAAAAGCGGTGGGAGAAGGACTGAAACTCCTTATCAGCATGAAAAGACTAACAAAGATTCGGGAACCTTGGGGTAAATTGCATTGAGAGGAAAATCTTGACGAAATGAATGGTATAGTTTCCCCGGTGCAAGCGGTGGACCCAGGAAATGTCGCATCCTCCTCCGCCCCAAACGACGGGGTATCGACCCCTACGTTTCCTTCACCCACTCGGTAATGAAAGCAAGCTTTCGTTTTCTGCACTTGTTCGGTAAAGTATCCAAAAATGGATCCGCTACCTTCGTTTCGGTGGGAAATGAGGACTACTGTACGATTGTTGCTGATACCTCTGTTTTTTCGAATATTTAAATGGAGAGATCTCTAAACAAACCGATATTCTTGATAGGGAATTAGAGTAAAACAGAGTCGCTACCGGTGATTTGATGGATGGTAGTGTAACAGAGTTTGTGTAAATGGCCGAAACGTTTTACTGTAGGAGGTGCAGCATATATGGCCAGACAAGAAGCGCCGAAGAATGAGATGGTCGTGAAGCTCTTGGAGTCAAGTGGGAAGTTTGGGTCAAAGATGAGAAAACGATTATCCGATATGAGTTTGGAAGAATTGTGGAGATTGTTCCCAATCTTTCTGACAAGACATCAAGATCATTGGGACAGCTGGTATGAAAAAGAGGTTGAAATACTTCAAAAAGTACTGGCTGGTGAACAAGTGACACGAATAAGTCATGTGGGAAGCACGGCAATTGCAGATATATGGGCAAAACCGATCATTGATATTCTTCTAGAAGTATCGAAGGACTCAAACCTGGATAAAGTAAAAGTTATCCTTCTTAAAAGCGGATATACCTGCATGTCGAAAAGCGAGAAGAGGGTATCGTTCAACAAAGGTTATACAGAGAACGGATTGGAAGAACGGGTGTTTCATCTACATGCAAGATACGCTGGCGATAATGATGAACTGTATTTTAGGGACTACATGATAGAGTATCCAGCCCTCGCTAGGAAATATGAAAAACTGAAATTGTCATTGTGGAAAAGGTTCGAACATGATCGAGATGCTTACACCGAGAACAAGACTGCATTCATCTCCGATTGTACCCGACGCGCAATAGAAAAGTATGGCAATAGATATCGAGATGCAACGGGAATCGAAAATCCTCCGGAATAGTGAGCACAACCGTTATTCCAGTCCAAGGTCAATCTTTGGAATTCTCCATAACCGAAATCTCAGAATTCAGCAGTTCATTCAGAATGCGCTACATATTTAACTCTCAAGTTTTTGGACAAAGGCACCTTAGACCCTTCTCCGCACAAAAAGGAACAATGGGAGACAATACACATGAAATCTTCGTCCCTTGAAAAGCAGCTCCACAAGAAGTTCCACTTCCCATACTACACACACATGCCTCCCAGACATCTGGAATGCAGGTTAATGAGGAAGACATTCTTACCAATGTAATTCTAAACAGAAGGTAGCTGTGGGTAATGGGGTATCTTCTCCAAGTCATTGTCCCAAGAAGCTCTACTTTCCATAAAAATGTGTCCTTTTGGTGAAAGATTGGGATCTGAATCCAATGATCCTGCTGGAACCACCAACAAGGAACCCTCCATCTGGGATGTTGGAAGAGCAGATCCGCAATGCGGACAAAAACTCTTGGAATGGTGCGTTCCTTCAACGCTATAAGTTTTCACTTCTTCCTCGCCCGATATCCATATGATCTTTGCTGTAGAAGAAAATAAATTTGATGCATGAGCTGATCCTGTATCTTTTCTACAACGGGAACAATGGCAAAGATAAAAATCTTCAAAATCTCCCTCAATCTCATATGAAATACGCTTGCAAAGACATGATCCCGTGTGTCTCATGGCTGCCTCCCTTGTAGCCAGCCAATATACCATGGGGCACAAATGGATGCAATGAAGATAAATTGTCGTTAGAACCATCCCCCTAAACCACCCCTAGAATGCAGCTCTACGAGGAAGCCCTTTTTCCAGATTTCACACACATCTGCATTCCATGCATCTGGAATGCAGGTCAACGAGGATTATGTGACATTCTTACCAGGGTGATAAATAAGGCGATGAAGAACACGATCACAAAGCTGACGATCATGATCGCAAGAGTCCGCGAATAACCGTGGGGAGTGATCTGTCCTTGTTCGTCCATCCGCTTGATCCCCGGATACAATCGGGAAAAGAAGGTCAGAATGGAAAAGATCAGGGCGATGATACTGAACACCTTCGTAGCGGCATTTCCTGTGATGATGATGCCAATGAGCAGTACGATGAAGATCAACTTGGTTCCCGCAACCCAGTTGACGAGGTACATGACCAGGGCATGGACCTCAGGATCCGATTTGGACTTCTCATAGGCATTGAAGAAGCCCACACTATTGCCTCTTTTGGATCCAGGTGCCAGATACAGCACAAGGACATTCAACAATTCCAAGATTCCGAACAGCATCAAGGCGATCGATATGGCATCCACGATGTCCTCCTCGTTTCCCATTACGTGTGATTTTACGGTGGACGCTTCAGGTACACAAGAAGAAAATGCAGGGTCCTTTTCGTAACTCTTGTATCAAATCGATATCTATATGAATCAATATTGGTGCCAAATTTGTGACCGAATCCAAAATCCATGATATAACTTATACAAAGAAAAGGAACACGGTGCACCGGAATGGAACACACGATACAGAGCAAGGAACATCTGAAGGAGTTGTGGACAAACATCTACAATACCGAAGGTAAACCCGATTGGTCCCACATTCTTCCCTATTATGATGATGACATATACTTTTGCGACAGCGTCCAAAAGATTCATGGTATCGATGAATTCAAAGCAATGACGGAACGTCTGATCGCACGTTCGAATGACCTGAAGATGGATGTGAAACATACCGCCAGAGACGGCAACATCATATTCCTGGAATGGGAAATGAGACTTAGTTTCAAGAAGTACCCAAACTCTTCCGTCTACGGTTCAAGCAGAGTCACTTTGAACGATGATGGGAAAATCATAGAGCAAAGGGATTACTACGATTTGTGGGGAGATATCTTCGACAATATTCCCAGGTTCGGAAAGGCGTATCGCAAGTTCATGCATAAGAAATTCGGTTGAGAGGATGTTGAAGATGAATCCATATCTGAAAGAGTACAAGTGGTCGAATATCATCGCTATGATCAAGAACAACAGAGCCACGCCGAAAGAGGAGCTTCGTGATTTCCATGGTCGTCTGGTGGTGATCACTGGCGCCACCAGTGGGATTGGACATGAGACCGCACGGCTGTACGCCTCCCATGGAGCCGAATTGTTGGTAATCAATCGAAACAAGGAAAAATCGGAACTGTTGAAACAGGAAATCCAACGTGATTACCACGTTCCATGCAGCTACCATATCGCCGACTTTTCCCATATCGATCAGATTCATGCGGCAGCCGACATGCTGGCCGATATCGATCGTGATATCGCGGTGCTCATCCACAACGCCGGTGTCTACAACACCAAAAGACGATTCACCGATGATGATATCGAAGAAGTGTTCCAGGTGAATTATCTGGCATCCTTCATCATCAATCAGCGGGTGAAGGAGAAGTTGAAGCAACAGGCACAAGCTCGTATCATCTATGTGAATTCCGAAGGACATCGTTTTGCGATCGCAGGATTGAAACTGGATGATCTGCGATGGGAACGACAGCATTATACGGGATTGAAGGGCTATGGATCGGCGAAGACGGCACAATTGCTCTCAATGTTCCAGTTCTCCCGCTATTTTCAGCAGAGCGGAGTAACGATCAATGCCATGCATCCAGGAGATGTGAAGACGAATATGGGGGAGAACAACGGTAAGATCTACAAGTTCTTCAAACATCTTTTGATCAATCCCTCCGCCAGAAGTCCACAACTTTCGGCACAAGCGCTCTACTATCTTGGAGTATCGGAAGAACTTGAGGGAGTGAGTGGGAAATTCTTCAATTTCACCACCGAAGAAATTCCTGCTCCCCATGCACTCGATCCCATAGTCGCCGAAAGGCTCTGGCAAAAAAGTCTCGAAATGGGAGGACTTCAATGGATGCAACACACCATGAGATGCTGATAGTAGGCGCAGGTTTGTCGGGCCTGTCCGCGGCGGCATATCTTTCCAAGGCGGGATATTCTGTACAAGTACTGGAAAAGAACTCCGACTGCGGAGGATTGCTGAATTCCTTCACCCGAGATGGGTTTGTGTTTGACGCCGGTGCCCGATCGATTGAGAATTCAGGCATCATCAGACCCATGCTCAGGGATCTTGGTATAGAGATGGAACTGCTCGACAGTCCCGTTTCGATTGGTGTCGAATCAGAAATCGTCGACATGGAATCCAAACAGAGCATCACACGGTATCGACAAGTGTTGGAAACCCTCTATCCCGAATCGGTGGACGATGTGCGCAAGATCTTCAAAGTGATCGACAAAGTCTACAAGGAGATGGAGGTCATCTATGGATTCGAAAACCCCGTATTCAAGAACTACCGGCAGGACCGAAGATATCTCTTCACGGAACTCCTTCCTTGGATGGGAAGATTCCTACTTGCCGTATCACGTATGGAAAGGATGCAGCAACCGGTCGAAGGCTATCTCTCCAAGCTTTCCTCGAACCGGTCTCTGATGGACATCATCGACCAGCACTTCTTCAAGCGTACTCCCACATTCTTTGCATTGGGCTACTTCTACGTCTACCTCGACTACCTCTACCCCAAGGGAGGGACGGGAAAACTCCCTGGTCAGATGGCCAGGAAGGTGATTGAACAGGGAGGAGAAATTCAAGTCGATACGGAAGTAGTGGCAATTCACCCGGCCAAGAAGATGGTACTTGACAGCAAAGGCAACTCCCACACCTATGACAAGCTGTTGTGGTGTGCCGATCTCAAATCATTGTATCGGAAGCTCGACACCACTGGGTTGGACTCGGATTCGATTCCAGCGATCGAGTCCAGTGCCAAGAAGACCCTCACCGCTAGAGGCGGCGATTCGGTGTTTTCCCTCTTTCTTGGAGTCGATGCCCCACCACAGGCCTTCGCCGACATCACCAATGGACACTTGTTCTATACTCCATCGAGACAGGGTCTCGGTGAAACCCACTTGTCGGAACTTCGAACACTGTTGGACAAAGGAGAAAAGGCAAGCAAGGCGGAGATTTTTGCATGGGTGACCAAGTATTGTGAGTTGACCACCTATGAAATATCGATCCCATCGCTACGTGATGCAAGTCTGTCACCAGAAGGCAAGACCGGTGTGGTGGTGAGCTTTCTCCTGGAATACGATCTCGTGAAACTGGTTGAAAAGGTACACTGGTATGGCGAATTCAAACTGCATATCGAACAACAGATGATTGAAACCTTGAATCGGACGATCTTCAAAGGACTCTTGGACAAGATCGATCTCCAGTTCTCATCTTCTCCATTGGGCATCGAGCGAAGATTCAACAGCAGCGAGGGAGGAATCACCGGATGGACATTCGAATCACCCTCCCCTGCCATCAACAAATTGTTGAAGATCACCAAAGCAGTCCATACTCCCATACCCGATGTGTACCAGTGTGGACAATGGGCCTATAGTCCCGCAGGTATACCTACCGCGATACTTACGGGATGGTATGCTGCCGATGCCATTTGCTCGGGAAAATAAGCGAGACAAGGCCTTCCGATCATTTTTCGGGAAGAGGTGGTCATGCGAAAAGACCGAACAGGAACCCAGCCAAAGTGGAGAAAGCGACCACCAACGCCACATACACGATAGTCTTCTTCATTCCCAATTCCCCTCCGATGACCAACATCGAGGGTAGGGAGAGACTGGGGCCGGCAAGCAACAACGCCAGTGCCGGACCTTGCCCCATTCCTGCTCCGAGCAATCCCTGTACAATGGGAATCTCTGTGAGGGTAGCGAAGTACATGAAGGCTCCGGAAATGGCAGCAAAGAAATTGGCGAACAATGAATTGCCTCCCACGAGGGAAGCTACCCATTGAGAGGGGATCAGGGCTTCATGGCCAGGTCTTCCCAACAGGAATCCGGCTACCAGCACACCTCCGAACAGAAGAGGGAGAATCTGTAGTGCGAAATCGCGTGTTGCACCACCCCATTCGACCAATTCTTCCTTGGAGAACCAACGTACCAGAGAATAGACGAGCAGAAGGACAAAGGCTCCGGTAATCCAATATTTAGCCCGGAAGATAACATCCCAACCAGAGCTGGCGCCACTTGAGGGTGCCCAGTTGAGGAATACCAGGATTCCAATCATGGAAGCCATGAACAGCACCATTTGTCCCAAGGAGCGGGCATCTGGTCCACCCATCTTCTGAAACAGACGCTCGTCGGCAAGCCGCTTCTCATCCTCCTTACGAAACAGAAGCTGCATGATCAGACCGATAATGAAGGCGAACACGACCGATGCCACCATGCGGGTCATCCCGAGTTTCCACCCGAACACCTTGTAGGAAAGCACGATCGCCAAGATATTGATCGCAGGACCCGAGTAGAGGAACGAGAGCGCGGGTCCGAGTCCCGCACCCTTCTTGTAGATACCCTTGAACAGAGGCAGCACCGTGCAGGAACAAACGGCCAGAATCGCACCCGATACGGATGCGACCGAGTAGGCCACCAACTTATTGGCTTTCGGTCCCAAATATTTCATCACCGCCTGTTGATTGAGGAAGACCACGATTGCTCCTGCGATGAACATGGCGGGAACCACGCAGAGCAACACATGCTCATGCGCGTAGTCGGCGAGCATCAGGAAGGCTTCCTGGATAGCGCCAGCTATGCGGGGATGTGTAAAGGGGGTAAGGAATACGGCAAGAAAAACCCCCGCGAGGACCAGTAGTTTCTTGTTTGGAGAATATTCTTTGCTTGCCATGTCACATCAGCCTTTCGATTTGCAGGGCGATCGTATCGATCACTTCTTTGGTAATGGGAGTCTTACCCTTCACCACTCCAAAATCGGTGGTAATGTAATGTTCGAAGGGCAGCCCCTTTTCCTTGAAGATTTTGGCGCCACAGGCGACCTTGCATCCATCGATCACCACATTTTTATCGGCGCCTCTGGCCGAGGCGAGGAAACCCGATAGATCGGCTCCCACCGCGGCAAGGCAAGTCATTGCCCCCTTCTCGTTCGCAGAGAGGGTACGGGCGACCTGATCGGCAAGCAAGCCGGTGTTCGCCGCTCCAGAACATGCGTAGATTAGGTTGACTTTGTCATCACCACCACAAGAGCATACGCATCCCATCATTGGTATTCCTTTACGAACGATAGTATTTGATCTTTGTTCAAGACCTTACCTGCACTGACCACCTCACCGTCTATCGCCAAGGCGGGAGTGATCATAACACCCATGTCCATGATCGCATCGATGTCGGTCACCTTTTCGATGGTAGCTTCGATACCACCGTTTTCGATGGCCTGTCGTGTGTTGGCTTCAAGTGTCTTGCATTTGGGACAACCCGAGCCGAGTATCTGGATTACCATGTTGCATCTCCTTATGTTTCCAATATTGGAAACTTTTAATGATGATGTCAACGGATTTGATTGACAAAGTTTCCAAAAGTTGCAACATTGATCCCATGGATACCCAATCGACCCAGAGGTTTGAGGAAGCCGCACGATTGTTGAAGATACTCGGTCACCCGGTGCGCTTGGCCATGGTTGAGACATTGAGGGAGAAGCAGTGGTGTGTGTGTGAACTCGCATCCCACCTTGGCCTCAACAAATCGGCGGCCTCGAAACATCTCTCGCTGCTCAACAATGCCGGAGTGATCGCGATGGAGAAGGAGGGAACCAGGGTGAACTGCACCTTGGTGATGCCCTGTATTTTCGACATGATGTTGTGTGCGAACCATTTCAAACCCCTGTCCGAACAGAAATCCGAAGGGACGACATCGTGCGGTGGTGGATGTTGCTCAACCAAGGAGGAGTCTCCAAAATGAAGAAGTTCAGGATCATGTTCGTATGCATCCACAATTCGGCGAGAAGCCAAATGTGTGAAGCCTTCGTACGACACTACGCTTCAGACAGGTTCGATGTGCACAGTAGCGGCATCGAGTCGGGCACACTCAATCCACTGGTGGTACAGGCCATGACCGAAATCGGTATTCCCATGGATGGCCACTATGCCAAACCAGCCAAAGAGTATATCGATCGCGATGAGAAGTTCGACTATGTGGTTACCGTGTGTGATGAAAGCAGCGCGGAACGATGTCCCTTGTTCCCCGGCAAGCATCAACGGATGCATTGGGGATTCCCCGATCCAAGTGCGATACAGGGTACCGATGAAGAAAAGCTCGCAGGGATTCGTCCCATTAGGGACGATATTCAACGAAAAATCCTCACATGGCTAGAGGAACAGCAATAGGAAGGTTACAGATGAAACGGCCTTACACACATAGCAGTGATATCGGCTTTTTTGAAAAGTACCTTACCATTTGGGTATTGGCTTGCATGGCGATCGGTGTGGTGATTGGTGTATACCTACCGACCATTCCGGAATTCCTTTCCAAATTCGAATATGCGAATGTATCCATTCCGGTGGCTGTCCTCATCTGGCTTATGATCTATCCCATGATGCTCAAGGTGGATTTCCACAGTATTAGAAAGGTTGGTCAAAATCCCAAAGGGCTGGTGGTCACTTGGACCACAAATTGGCTCATAAAACCCTTCACCATGTATGCGATCGCAGTATTCTTCTTCCATGTGGTTTATCGTTCATTGATACCGGACGACCTGGCACGACAGTTTCTTGCTGGAGCCGTACTATTGGGAGCCGCTCCATGTACAGCAATGGTCTTCGTGTGGAGTCATTTGACGAAGGGCAATCCTGCCTACACTCTTGTACAGGTCGCAACGAATGACTTGATCATACTCGTTGCCTTCGTGCCCATTGTTGGATTGCTGTTGGGAATCAGTGGAATATCCATCCCATGGATGACTTTGTTCCTTTCCGTTGTGCTGTTCGTCGTGATTCCTTTGGGAGCCGGCTGGCTTTCACGAGTCATCATCACAAAGAGACGTGGTCTCGACTACTTCGAACATACGTTCATTCCCCAGTTTGGCAATGTCACCATCAGCGGATTGTTGCTCACACTGATCATCATCTTCTCCTTCCAAGGCAGAACGATTGTGGACAATCCACTGAATATCGTACTGATCGCAATTCCTCTGGTTCTCCAGACTTTACTCATCTTCTTCGTGGCCTATCTGTGGGCAAAGGCGTGGAAGCTGCCGCATGACATCGCAGCTCCCGCCGGTATGATAGGAGCATCCAATTTCTTTGAATTGGCGGTGGCAGTGGCAATTTCGGTATTCGGTTTGAGTTCTGGTGCCACCATCGCCACAGTGGTGGGCGTGTTGGTTGAAGTACCCGTGATGCTCACACTTGTGAAGATAGCGAACAGAACCAAGAAATGGTTCCCGACAAAAGAAGGACATTGAAGATGCGTGATGCCCATGTGGTGACAGGCCATATCAAAAAGAGATACGCCTCAATTGCAAGAACACAGAGCTCTGCCGGGTGTTGCCATGGAAACTCCTGTTGTACCGATGCGCCCCAAGACATCGGAAGGATCTCAAGTCTTCTCGGTTATGGGGAGAATGGCTCGGATGATGAGAACCTAGGTCTCGGATGTGGCAATCCGCTGGTATTCGCATCCTTGCAGGAAGGAGAGACGGTATTGGATCTTGGCAGCGGCGGAGGATTCGATTGTTTCCTCGCACGAAGACAAGTGGGGGAGAGCGGAAGAGTGGTCGGAGTCGACATGACCTCCGAAATGGTGCGGCTCGCACGATCGAATTGTTTGAAGTTGGGCTATGCGAACGTTGATTTTATCGAGGGAAACATTGAAGCACTTCCAATCGAAGACGATTCCATTGATGTGATCATATCCAATTGCGTCATCAATCTCTCACGGGATAAACGAAAAGTGTTCCAAGAAGCCTATAGGGTGCTTAAACCAGGAGGACGACTGGCGGTTGCGGATGTGGTTGCGACTGCCGAAATCCCTGAGGAGATCCGCCGGGACCTGGATATGTTCACCGGATGCATTGCAGGTGCCGAACAGGTAACGGTGATCGAACAACTACTTCGGACAGCAGGATTCTCTTCGATTGTCCTGGAACCAAAAGATACAAGTAGGGAAATTCTTTCCACTTGGGTTCCCGGCAGTAATCTCGATCGATATGTGGCATCCTACATGATAGAAGCGGTGAAACCCCAAAGGTAGACCGGGGATCGCCTAGTACGATACTTCATTGGGGCCGCTGTATCATGGTATTCGATGGTCGATTTTATGTATGAAGGAGGCTCCATATGAAATACTCCGGATGGTTCGCCATAGTGGTCGGCTGTCTCATGATCGGACAGTGGATGTTCTTCATCGCCATGGGGCAAGTCCCAGAATTACAGAGCGAACCGATTCGCATCGCTTTCCATTTGGCTGCGGAAGGATTAACCGCTCTTCTTCTGATTGTCAGTGGAATTGGAGTCTTACGCTCATGGCTTCGAATCAGGGCATGGTACCATGTGGGCTGTGGCATGCTCCTCTATTCGGTGATTGTAAGTCCGGGCTACTTCGCGCAACTCGGCCAGTGGGAAATGGTGTTGATGTTTACTGTTCTGGGGATCCTCACCATCGCTGCAATCGTGGTTTTGAATAGGTCAACTTGAACCGTTATTGATGGCAATCGGAGCAGAAATCGTCTTCCCCCGAACATGGATTGGTATGGACCATCACATGGCGTACCCTGGGAAAGATTTTCTCGATACGATCATGTACATCCTCTGCCACATCGTGTGCTTCGTGTAGTTTGAGGTGGCGACAGCAACTGATTTCCACCTCAACATAATATCCTGCCCCGACGCTCCTCGTTCGCAGCAGGTCGATTCGCTTCACATGTGGATTTGAGAGAATTTCCTTTTCCAACGCATCGTTGGTCTTGGGATCCACCGAAACATCCATGAGCACATCGATCGCCGATTTGAATACCTCGATCGAAGAGCGGAGTATCAACAGGGCGATGAGGATCGAAGCAATGGGATCGAGAACAGGGAGTCCCAATCTGGCACCAATGACTCCGATGAGAGCTCCAGTGGAAGAGAGGATATCGGCAAGATGATCGGAGGCCAGCGCCTTGAGTGAGTTGAGACCGGTGGAAAGCGCCTCCTTTCTGGTGATCCGGTAGAGGATGATCTTCACCACAATGGAAGCGATCGCTCCAAAGAGGGGGAGCAGGGTGGGAATCTGCAAACGGTCGTTGTGTAGAATCTGCACCACACCGTTGTAACCAATCCCAACGGCTGTGACGAATATTGCGATCGCAAGAAAGACCGATACGATACTCTCGAGCTTCTCATGTCCATATTGGTGGTTGTTGTCCGCCTTCCTGTCACTGGCGGCAACTCCTCCCATCACCACTGTATAGCTGATCACATCGGTGAGGGAATTGGCCCCATCCGATATCAGGGCCGAGGACTTGCCTATGATACCGCTGGCGAGTTTGAGAAAGGAAAGTCCCACACTTGCAACAATCGAGATGAGGGAGACCTTCACTCCCCTTTTGGCATGGTCGCTCTTTTCATTGGAAGCCATCGGACCATCCCTCAGCGTGAATGCCGCCCCTTCAGCACACCCATCACCTCTTCCAACTTGATGTTCTTCTGCGCCAAGAGGACCAGGAAGTGGTACATGAGGTCGGCAGCTTCGCCAAGGAACAGTTGCTTGTTGTCATCCATCGCTTCGATCACCAATTCAACGGCTTCCTCGCCCACTTTCTGTGCGATCTTGTTGATTCCCCTTGAAAAGAGATGATTTGTATAGGAACCCTCGATCGGATGCTCCCTACGATCGATGATCACCTCTTCCAGGTAATTGAGGAACTCGCTGGAAGTCATGTGTTCGGGATCGTTCTCTTCGTTGAAACAGGTATCGTTGCCTGTATGGCACACAGGTCCGGAGGGAATGGCTTTGATGAGCAAGGTGTCATGATCACAATCCACGATGATGTCGCGCACAGTGAGATAATTCCCACTGGTCTCCCCCTTGGTCCAGAGTGTGTTGCGACTTCTTGAGTAGAAGGTCACCAAACCCCGCTCTTGGGTGATCCTAAAGGCCTCTTCGTTCATATATCCGAGCATCAATACACGACGTGTGGTCGCATCCTGCACAACAGCCGGAACGAGTCCATTTCCCTTTTCAAAATCAATCTGCATAGATACTTCCTCCACCTCAACCTTTCAGGCGTATAGGTATACCACGATTCTTCAAAAAAATCTTCAATTCGGGAATGTCGATTTCATGAAAATGAAAGATCGATGCCGCAAGCGCCGCATCGGCACCTCCAAAAGTGAACACCTCTTCGAAATGATCCATGGTACCTGCTCCACCCGAAGCTATGATGGGTATTTCCAGCGTATCGCCGAATCGTCTGGTGAGTCCGCATGCGAATCCGCCCTTGGTACCATCGTGATCCATGGAGGTCAACAAGATCTCACCGGCGCCCCGCTCTTGGGCTTCGGTGGCCCACGCGAGCGCCTCTTTTCCAGTTGGAGTCCTGCCGCCGGCCACATACACTTCCCAACCCTCGTCATCGGATGTATTGAATCGGGGATTCCTACGTGCATCGATTGCACAGACCACACACTGGGATCCAAATTCTTTTGCCAGCTCATTGATGATTGTAGGGTTTCTCACCGCCATGCTATTGATCGAGATCTTGTCGGCACCCGCTTCCAACAACACTCCCACATCGGAAATACTCCGAATGCCACCACCTACGGTGAAGGGGATATCGATCACTTCGGAAATCCTTTTCACCAATTCACTGAAGGTGCCGCGATTCTCAACCGTTGCGGTGATATCGAGGAAGGTAAGTTCATCGGCACCCTGTGCTGCATACAGGGCAGCCAACTCGACAGCGTCACCGGCATCCCTGAGATTGATGAAATTCACACCCTTTACCGTACGCCCATCCCGAATGTCGAGACAGGGAATGATTCTCTTAGCCAACATCCAATCCACTCCCGGCCGCTTGCCAAGTGGCCAACTGATCGGCATCGATTTTACCTTCATACAAGGCTTTGCCTATGATGGCACCGTAAAGTCCCGCCTGTGACAAGGTGTCGAGATCCACAAGATTCCTGATTCCTCCACTTGCGATCAATTCGATGGGCAGGGCTCTTTCCCTCATCTCTTCCAGCAGTTGTACATACATGTTGGTCGCAGGTCCACCGAGCATGCCATCTTTTGAAATATCGGTACTCACTACCTTTAAAAAGCCTTCTGCAAGGTATGCAGCCACAAACTCATGCAATTCAAGATCGGTCATCGAGGCCCATCCCGAAATCGCGATTTTCCCATCACTGCAATCGGCCCCCAGGATGAGTTTCTGCGCACCCCATGTGGCCAACAACTCCAATGTGGTTCCACGATCCCGGGCGGCAAGTGAACCGACGGTGGCCATATGGGCACCTGCGGAAAACACACTGGAAAAATCTTGTGGGGATTGGAGGCCTCCACCCACATCGATGACCAAATCGGTATGGGTTGCGATGGATTCGAGTACTTTCATGTTCACCACATGGCCAGCTTTCGCACCATCGAGATCGACAAGATGCAGCTGTTTCAACCCGGCATCGGCAAACCGTTTCGCTACTTCCAAAGGGTTGCTGTCATAGACACGTTTGCTTGAATAGTCACCCATGCGCAATCTGACACAGGAGCCGTCGATGATATCCATCGCAGGTATGGCAATCACAATGCATCCTCCTTCAAAGAAAGGAAATTCTCCAGAATCCGGGATCCCACCGAACCGCTTTTCTCGGGATGGAATTGCACACCCCTGAAATTGTGTTGCCCCATGGCCGCACTGAAAGTGGTGGTTCCATAGGTACAGCCGGCGATCGTTCCTTCGGATAGGGGCACATGGTAGGAATGGACGAAATAGACCCAAGGATTCTCCCCGATATCCTTGAAAAGGGGATCGGCCGTACAATCAAGGGTGTTCCATCCCATGTGGGGTATTTTCAGGTTCGCTTCCTTTGCGAATCTCTTCACCTTCACATCGAACATTCCAAGGCAGCGGGTGTTGTTCTCCTCACTGCTTGCACACATCAATTGCATGCCGAGACATATGCCTAGGAACGGTTGCCGCAAGGTCACAAGGAG
The DNA here is from genome assembly GCA_964478945.1 of uncultured Spirochaetaceae bacterium. Classification (GTDB taxonomy): domain Bacteria; phylum Spirochaetota; class Spirochaetia; order Sphaerochaetales; family Sphaerochaetaceae; genus CAYZJV01. Next base: position 14,449 of record CAYZJV010000005.1, read on the forward strand.
TTCATCGAGATGAGTTCTCCTGAGATATTCCATAGCAGTGGAGGCCTCTCCGACTCCAGGGAAGATGATCCGTTTCGCACTTTTGAGCACCTGCGGATCATCGCTCACCACCGCATCCACTCCAAGACGCTTGAGTGCGCAATCGACCGAACGGATATTGCCGGCGTTGTATTTCACTATCGCAACCGATGCCATATCAGAGGACCCCCTTGGTGGAGGGAAGATCATCATTTCCCGGGTAACGGAAGACTGCCATCCGCAAGGCCCGTGCGAACGCCTTGAACAGGGCTTCGGCTTGATGGTGCGCATTCCCCCCGTTGACCTTCATGTGGAGATTGCATTTTGCTTCATCACTGAATGATTTGAAGAAGTGGCTGAACAATTCGGTTGGAAAGGTACCCACCGTTTGTCGGGAAAAGTCGACATCCCATACGAACCAAGGCCTTCCCGAAAAATCGAGGGCGACTTCGGCGAGACATTCATCCATGGGAAGAAGCATAAAGCCATAGCGGCCGATACCCCGTTTGTCACCCAAGGCTTCACCAATCGTCTTGCCGAGTACCAAGGCCACATCCTCCACGGTGTGGTGCTCATCGACCTCCAGGTCTCCAGTACATTTCAACGTGATGTCGAATCGGGCATGTCGTGCTATCTGATCCAACATATGGTCGAAGAACGGCAAGCCAGTGGCGATGTCGGCATTGCCACTCCCATCGATATCCAACGAGAGGGTGATCGAGGTCTCCTTGGTGTCGCGCTTTGCCGTTGCCCGCCTAAGCGAAGTCGATTTGCCAGCAAGCAGATGGGACTCCAACTCCTTCCAGTCGGTGAATTCCAGCAGGGTTGTCCGTTCGAACGCTTCATACAAATCACGATTGGAGGTAATGATATGGGAATGGTTCCAATCGGTGTTCCCATCCATCCTTTCGAGTGCTGACCGTGTAACACTTTCGAGCGGTATTCCTTGGTGCGAAAGCAGTGCAACCGTCCCATCATCACCTTCGATCAGATACAGTTCATATATTCCTGAGCAGCTGATCGAATGGAGCACAGGAAATAGATTGTCGACCCATTTTCCATCTGTACCGATCACCGGTCCTTCAAGATCGATGAACAATCGTGCGTTTTTCTTCATGTCACCACTCCATCCTTGCCATCGCATCGAGCAATGTATCGTTTTCGGTTCTGCTGCCGATTGTAATTCGTACACAGCCGAGACATCCCCGTACAGTCGATCTGTTCCTGATGATGATACCTTGGAGACGCAATCGCTCACAGAGGAGATCGGGTTCGGTCACCCGTACCAACAGAAAATTGGCATCGCTTGGAAATACCTGTTCAACGTAGGAGATTGCCTGCAACCGCTGCGCCACCCGATTCCTCTCTTGCCGTATCTCCACCACTTGGCGTTTCACCTCATCGGCATGGTCAAGGACTTCGATCGCCAGCTCTTGCGCGACTCCACTCAAGTTGTAGGGATATTTCACCTTGTGCATGGTATCGATGATTTCATGATTCGCGATGGCGATTCCCACCCTCACATTCGCCAATGCCCAACTTTTAGATAGGGTACGGAGAATGACCAGACGGGGAATTTCCTCCAATAGCGAGACCGCCGAGGGATGTTCGGAGAATTCGATATAAGCTTCATCAACCACAGTGATGCCCTTGAATCGATTGGCCACCATGGCAATCTGTTCCAATGGAAAACTGTTGCCCGATGGATTGTTGGGAGAACAGATGAAGAGCATCTTGTGCATTCCTGTGGCAGGGGCTCCATTGTTCACCAGATGGCAGATAGTCTCCATTCTCGGCACATCGAAGGAAAAGTCGTCACGCAACTGGCAATGCGATACTCCCACATCGTTGATATTCGCAAAGACCTCGTAGGCTCCATAGGTGGGACTCATCAGAAGTATCTTGTCTTTCCTTGGGCAGCAGAAGATCCTGATCAACACATCGATCATCTCGTCACTCCCGTTGCCGATGACCACCTTGCCCTCCGGCAATCCCATCACCTCGGTAATCTTCTTCTTCAACGCCCTATGTTGTGGATCGGGATAACGGTTGAGGCCCCTACCCCCTGCATAGTCCCTCCAATTTTCGTTGGCATCGAGAAACACGTTGGCAACCCCTGTGAATTCGTTTCTTGCCGAAGAGTAGGGAACCAAAGATGCGATGTTCGGTCTCATCAATTCCCGTATCGTGTAGTCACTCATTTCTTCTCCTTTCCGAGGGTGTGCAATCTTACCCGTACCGCAGCGGCATGGGCATCGAGCTTTTCGGCCTTTGCCATGGTCTCAATGGTGGGACCAAGCGATCGCAGTCCGCGCTGCGTAATCCGTTGGAAGGTGATCTTCTTCAGGAAACTATCGAGTGAAACCCCGCTATGGGAACGAGCCCATCCGGAGGTGGGCAGTGTGTGGTTCGTGCCCGAAGCATAATCACCGGCCGATTCGCATGAATACATACCGAGGAATACCGATCCTGCATTCACCACCCGACGTTCGAGTTCCACGAAATTGGAAATATTGATGATGAGGTGCTCCGGAGCATATCGATTCACCACCTCTGCACAAAGATCCATGGATGTAACAATGACCGCCTTCGCATACTTCAATGAGTGCTCAATGACTTCAATCCGATTCAAGCTCTTCATCTGTTCGGACATCTTCTGCTCAACCCGATCGACCAGAGCTTCTCCAGCAACAACATCATCCGAGAGCACCACGAGGATCACTTGGCTATCGGGACCATGTTCGGCTTGGCTCAGCATATCGGCCGCGGCAAAGTCGGGATTGCTCTTGGAATCGATCACCACCATGACCTCCGAGGGTCCTGCCGGCATATCGATCGCACAGCGGTAACCTGCCACTTGTTGCTTGGCTTCGGTGACAAATCGGTTGCCAGGACCGAATATCTTATCCACAGCGGGTACCGATTCCGTTCCGAAGGCAAGAGCGGCGATAGCTTGTGCTCCACCGCTGGCGATCACCTTCGTCACTCCGCTGATCGACGCCGCATACAGTATCGCGGGATCGATCGTTCCATCCGGACGAGGCGGAGTACAAAGCACGATTTCCCCGCAACCGGCGATCCGGGCGGGAACGGCAAGCATGAGCACAGTGGAGAAAAGAGGTGCGCTTCCACCCGGGATATATAGTCCCACCCTCTTCAAGGGAACACTCTTGCGCCAACAGTAGACTCCCGGTTCGGTCTCGACCCGCTCATCGGTGGGTTTCTGGGCCCGATGGAACCGTTCGATATTCTCCTTGGCTCTTCCTATCGCCATCCGCAGATCTTCATCAACATCAGCTTTTGCTTTTTCCATGGTCTCCGACGAAACCACCACCGACTGCAATTGGGCTCCATCGAACTGTCTCGCATACGCGATGAGTGCTCCATCGCCTTGTTCCCTCACCATCTCGATGATATGGGAGACTGAATCGGCTACCGATGCCGAATCCATATCCGGACGTGCGAGAAGCTGCTCAATGGACAGCACCTCCGGATCGACAATCCTTTCGATACGACTCATTGGTTGCTCCTTCTCAATCGGCCATCTTCTCGATGGCAGTGACCAATATTCCTTGTGCACCAAGGGCCTTGAGTTGTTCCAACACATCCCAGAACCGTGATTCCTGGACCACACTCTGCACTGCGCACCATGCAGTATCCAACAAGGGGGTGACCGTCGGGCTTTTCATACCGCCTATGATGGAAGCAGCCTCATCCAAATGTTCCTTCGGCAGATTGAACATGATGTACTTGTAGTCGTTGGCACGCATGACCGCATCTATGCGCAACATCAGTCTATCCAAGATGGTCCGTTTCTCCTCCGACAATCCCGGATGGGCGATCATGATCGCACTGGAATGGTAGATCGCCTCCACTTCCCGCAAGCCATTGCTGGCCAAGGTGGCTCCGGTACTCACCAAATCACAGATGGCATCGGCAACTCCGATCGATGGGGTGATCTCGACCGATCCCGAGATCTCGTAGATACGGGCTTCGACCTTGGCCTCCCTCAGCTTCTTGGAGAGAATTCCCGGATAGCTCGTAGCGATCCGCTTTCCTTCCAATGAGGCGAGTCCATCGTAGTGGAAGTCATTGGGAACCGCGATGGATAGACGACACTTCGAAAACCCCAAGTCCTTGATCACATCGAGAGGAAGGTCCTGTTCATCGAATTCATTGCGTCCCACGATCCCGATATCGGCAACTCCATCCTGGACATAACGGGGAATGTCGTCGTCCCTGAGGTAGAGGAATTCGATCGGGAAATTGTCGGCCTCCTCCTTGAGTAGACGGGAGTCGGAACCGAACCGTATGCCGCAATCGGTGATGATCTTGAGTGACTTTTCACTCAAACGTCCGCTCTTTTGTACCGCGATCCTCAGGCGTGTTTCCATGTGTCATTCCTCCAAATAGCAAAAAAGCTCCGCAAAATGCGGAGCAGTACCTACAGGTTCCAATGCACACGCATTCCATCAGTTGTCCATATCGTGGTGATGGTGATGGTGTGCAATCATTCTTTTCATGCGTTGAGCCTATCGAACGACCTTGGAAGTGTCAATAGCTTACCGATCGTCCTCCACCTCGACATCCACGGCTTCCACTGTCGCTCCACCACGATTTCTGAATATGATCGCAAGCAGTGCCAATGTAAGTCCTACAATGAGTACTGTGATTCCAAGAATCGTCACCAACAGATTCGCCACATCACGGGGAAAGAGGAACAACACCACCGCGAACAAAAGCGATACGATACCTTCGGTCACCAATGGAGCTGCGGGAAATCCCGCCGATTTCACCGCAATCGAGTCGATGAACACCACCACGGCCGAAAGCACCAACTGGGCTCCCAGGATATAGATGATGGTGGTCCACACTGCTCCTCCCGTTGCCAATGGCATGATAATGGCGAGCGTGCCTACCACTATTCCCAACACTCCCTTCACAAGGGTAGTACCGTGGTTGAACTTGCCGAATGAATATTTCGGCATGGTCGCAAGGGAAATGATGCCGGTGACGAGCGCAAGTACTCCCAATGCGATGACGAGAATCTGTTTGAACAGATCCTGTCGTGCCAGTATGAAGATTCCGATAATGACCACCAGGATGGCGATGACCAGTTGCACAATCCAACGGCCTTTGACTTTCATATGGGTTCCTCCTGCGAAACGGGAGACGTTGCACTCGATCTCCCGACTCGCTATAGTGGCAGTATCACCTTTTTCCACGACGATGTAAAGGAAATGCAATGTACGATCATCTCTTCTTCGATGCGGACGGAACTCTTTTCGATTTCATGGCAGCCGAACGGTGGGCCCTTTCAAGAGTCTTCAACGAGGTGGGAATACCCGCCAACGACGACTCTCTGGCTACCTATAGTCGCATAAACAACGGCATATGGCTCGAATTCGAGCAGGGGATCATCGGTATGACCGAGTTGAAGACCGAACGTTTCAGGCGTTTCTTCACCCGTTATGGAGTATCGGGCAATCCTCACGCAACCGCCCATAGATACACTGAAATCCTCGGAGAATCGAGCCACCTGTATGACGATGCGATCGAGGTGCTCGATGCAATTGAAAAGAGGGGTATTCCGATGTCGCTCATCACCAATGGCATCTCCACTGTGCAGAGGGGGAGATTGGAGGCCACCGGTACCCGCCACTACTTCATGGCCATCATCATCAGTGAAGAGATAGGAATCCAGAAACCCCACCCCGACTATTTCAAAAAAGCCAAGGAATTGGTGGTTGCGGCAGGTGGCAGCGCCGATCATCCCCTGATTATCGGCGACAGTCCCACCAGCGATATCAAAGGGGGCTTGGATTCGGGAATAGACACCTGCTGGGTGAATCGTTTCTCCATGGAGAAGGATCCTGAACTACCCGCGACGTACGAGATAACCCGACTGGAGGAGTTATTGGGGATCCTGGACGATCTCAACCAACTCCACATCAAAGATAAGTAGTGTGTTCGGCTCTATCCTGGTGGAACCCTCCGCACCATATCCCAGATCAGGGTGCACATAGAATCTGAAACGAGAACCCACGGGCATCAACAGCAGCCCTTCGCGAAAGCCCGGTATCATGGAGGAAAGGTCGAATGTACTCGGGATCCCCCGAATCGAAGCATCACCTTCCCTGCCATCGAGATAGGTCAAGCGATAGTTCACCCGTACGGTATCTTGTTCCGAAGGCTTCTCTCCTTCGGAGTCCTCCACGACTTCATATTGCAGCCCACTGGCAGTGGTCACCACACCTTCCCGTTTTCCGTTCACCGCAAGGAAACTCTCCGCATCCTCCAAGTTCTTCTGCGCCAGCTCTTCCAAACGACGCGCTGCTTCGGTGATCAATTTGTCCTGATACTCATAGAGCACGGTATTCATCATACTCTCATCGATGAGGGGAACGGCCTCCAGACCGGCGTCATAGGCTCCACGTGCGAAATAGAGGGGATCGAGGTCCTGGACATCCCGCATCGCGGTCGCCATCAACAAATATCCATAGGTATAACTGAATCGTTGATCCAAGGTCTCGGGTTCGGGAAGCTGTTCCATCACCGATGGTGTCGGTTCATCGGACTCCACCACAGGAGCCGGTTCCGAAACCTCGGGCACGATATCCACCGGTTGTACGATTGTATTGGGTGTCGCCTCTTCACGAGGTAATTCCCGAGCTCCACATCCCACCGACACCAGTATGCTGTAGGTCAACAAGACCACTAGGGGAAACAGATGAACAGGAATTCTTCTATTCAACCGATCGACCATGCATCCACATCCTTTCCCCCAACCCCATTCACTGATGGTAAACGTAAAGTCGGTATACGTCCACCATAAAATGAAAGGATTGCACTTCTTTACCTATAGAGCTGCGTTTGGGATATGCATCGTGCATCAGGTGATTGTCGCTCCTCCGTTGGAGCTATCGATCGAACACCGATTTCCCAGTCGAATCCATTCCCACGATAACCGGAAAATCGGCAATCTCCAGCCTCACAAGCGCCTCGGGACCCAATTCTTCGAAGGCAACCGTCTCCATCACAAGAACCTTGGATGCATAGAGAGCTCCGCAGCCGCCGAACGCTACGAAATAGAGCCCCCGGTGTCGCCGTATCGCATCTGAAACCGCAATCGAGCGAGGCCCTTTGCCGATGGTGGCCACAAGCCCCGCATCCATGAGTGTGGGAGTGAAGGGATCCATCCTTGATGAGGTGGTGGGGCCACAGGAACCGATGACCTTTCCTTCAGGGGTAGCGGCAGGACCCATGTAGTAGATGGTTTCACCTTGTAGGGACACCGGCAATGGAGCACCTGCGGCCAACAATTCGGTCAATTTTCTGTGGACCTGATCCCTTCCGACCAGAAGTGTACCGTAAAGGGCCACCCGATCGTAGGCATGCAGTGATTCGATCGTAGGACGATCCAACGGAAGCTCCACTCTACGCATGTTCTCCTCCCTCGATTTCCACTACGGCCTTCCTGTCGGCCCAACAACTGATGGAGATTGCCAAAGGGAGTCCCGCGATATGGGTCGGTTCATATTCCACAGCCACCGCCAATGCGGTGAAGGGTCCACCAAATCCTCCAGGTCCGACATGGGTATCGTTCACCGCCCGTTCCATCCTTTGCTCCAATGCGGCATAGCGTGGATCCGGATGGGGCTCTCCCACCGGTCTGCACAACGCTCTCTTGGAAAGTTGGCCTGCCCGTTCAGCGGTTCCGCCAAGTCCTACTCCGACTACAATCGGAGGACAGGGCTTTCCTCCCGCCGACTGTACCGCACGTACCACGGCTTCGAGCACTTGCTCCTCCTGTGCAGTCGGGTTCAGCATATGTAGGGAGGAACAGTTTTCACTTCCGAATCCTTTCAACATTGCCCGTATCGTGATCCCTCCTGTTGGTTTGGTGAACCAATGGATCACCGGGGGAAGGTTTGTGCCGGTATTTTTTCGTTCGAACAGCGGTTCAAAGACCACCGAGTTTCTAAAATTGCCTATCTTGACCGCTTCTTGTACACTTCTATGCAAAATCTGCTCGATCATATGCATTCCAAAGGGTGCTTTGGGACCCATTTCCACAAAGAAGACCACCATGCCGGTGTCTTGGCACATGGGCAATCGGGTCTTCCCCGACAGTTCCAGATTCTCTCGAATCATCGCCAACACATCCGCTGAAGCTGCATAGGAGTCCCTACGTGGATCATCATCGGACAATCGACGCAACTCCAAATTGGTTTGTTCTTCCATCGCTTCCAATTTGCTTACCAAAGAGGGTTCCAGATGGGTTGCCGCATGCAACAACGCATCACGCACCTTGTGTTGCACATATTCAATTGTCGGTGTCGCCATGTAATCCTCCTCGTCCTTCGAGAGATAGGGCTATGCCCATGGAGATGAGTGCGAATAGTATCCCCACCAAAGTTCCGACCACTTCCGCTACAATATCGAGCATTTCGAAGCTTCTGCCGAAGAACGGTTGCACGATTTCGATGATTGTCCCCAATACTATCGAGATGCCCAAAACCAAGGGAACCCTCCACCCGTTCTCCTTGAGCATTGAAGTGAATGATGTGGGGACATGGCGACCGGAGAGGGCGAATTGGAGAAAACATCCCAAGGCGGTATAGGCAAGCGCATGTGCTCCCTTGTCGCCTATGAGGGGATACCATGTGGTTGAAGAGAGGTTCTCACCAGGGGTAAGACTCAAGATGGTGATGGTCAACATAACCACAGGAGTGAGCACCATCCCCAATATTCGGGTGTATCGATAGGCATGTAGCGTCATGACAAGTCTCCTTGCGTGATGTCGAGCAGGTCCATATGGGTTCGTAATTCGGAAAGGAAAATATTCTTGTCACCGAAGTCACGTGGAGCGGCCAAACGGTGGGAAGGAGTATCGCTTGTGAACCTTTGGATCACGATGTTGGATGGGATGTGGCGCAGCAGCAGCACAGTGTTCGCCAGATGTTCGGCTCTTGTGGAGATATGGAACCGAGATTCCCTATACATCTCGTACAGGCGGGTTCCTGCCACCACGTGCAGGTTGTGGATCTTGAGCGCCTCCACCTTGGTGCTTGCGATCACATCGGCCGTCTTGAGAATATGGGATTCCTTTTCAAAGGGAAATCCAAGGATCACATGTGTACACACTTCAAGTCCCGCCGCATGTAAGCGTTCGGTCGCATCACGATACCCCTCCACCGTATGCCCTCTTCCTATCCATCGAAGGGTTTCGTCGTTTCCACTCTGCAAGCCCAATTCAACCCATACGGCATCCACACGATCCTTATAGGAGGCGAGCAGTTCCACCACTTTGTTGTCGAGACAATCGGGTCGGGTACTGATGATGAGCTCCCTGTAGTCCCCTGTGGATAGCGCATGGTCGTACAATGCCTGCAACACATCCAAGGAGTCGTAGGTATTGGTGAATGCTTGGAAATAGATGCTGCGGGCACTGCCTGGATAGCGTTCATCGAGGAATTTCGTTCCACGGGCGATCTGTTTTGTAAGGGAGGCCTTGCGCTCTTCAAGCGCTAGTGGTGCAAAGTCATCCGCCACATCATCGATATTCTCTACAAACGCGCTCTTTCTGGTATAGCCACTCTCTTGTTTTCGCTGGTAGGCGGCCGACGATCCCTTGGCATCGCAATAGATGCACCCACCGGTTCTCCCAGCGTTTCTGTTGGGACAGGTAAACCCACCATCGACACCAATTCTGTAGACAGGTTGTCCATACCGTTCGATAAGGTATGTTTTGTAGGAACGCCATCGTTCGGTCATCAGAGTACCTCCAGAAAGAGGGCAACCCTGAGGTTGGAATCCAATGCCATCCCAAACAGCAAGTCGATATTCGGGGTGGCAAGGCCAAGGGCCAGCGAACCTGATAATTCGACAGAGGAGAGCGACGAAAACGGAGTTCCATGATTTCCATCGAACAACTCGGTAGGGTTCAGCAATGTATCGACCGTATCTCCTCTTGAGGAGAGTGTGAACATGGATTGAAGCAACAATGAGGGGCTTTGGTCGGAAAAACGATGCAGATGCTTCACTCTTGCGATCACCATATCATCCACCAGCGTCAATCCGGAATAGGTGGGAACTCCCCTCGATCCTCCATATTCCAGGAACGATTCCTTCCTGGAGTAGGATACGTGGGAAGACCCGGCATGCAAATCGACCCAAATCACATCGCTTTTTCCGAGAGGAAACACCTTCTGCACCCGTCCCTCAAGTCTGTAACCAAAGGGATCCTCGATTTCCGCAAGAATAGAAAAGTCGTACCGAAATCCTTCGATTGGGAAAAAACGGTAGGGGATGGTGCTGTAGACACCATCGAAACGGATCGATGTGAACAACGCCTCCTCGGCGACCACCTCTTGTCCGTACCAAAGATATTCCATATCAAGGGACAATCGGTACAAGGCTTCACCACTCGAACGGAATTGCCCGAATACTTGGGTACCCACCATCCTGTCACGATCATCCGTCCCCGACAAATCGTAGCGCAGATTCAGGGGATGGATGCCTCCGAACGCATAGGCGAGTTCCAACCCGACATCGAACCGAGGAAGGAGGGCATACTCCAATCGGGTAGAGACTGTGGTGGAGTCGTTGCTTTCCAACACCACTTGGAGCGTGATCGCGGGATCGAGGAATTTTCGATTGGTGTAGCGAAATGAAAAATCGGGAAGAAAGCGAAATCGCGGGGTTTCCCCAGGGTCGGCGACCATGGAGAATGATCCGGAGATTCCAGCTGCGATGGAAGAACTCTTGGGTCCAAAGCGACGCGTGAGTACTTCAAGGTTTCCCCACACACTATCCGAATTTCCGATATACACATCGGTGTAATCATAAGTAACCGTGGCATATCCTTGAGAATTGCGCAATTCATCGAACAAGGAGTTCAATTGGCGTTTTCTTACCGTGTCCAAGGGGAGTCCGACAAATTGTGAGAAGCTCTCAAGATCGAAATTCCCATCACCGTACGTGTGGATTCCCACCGAGCGATGGGACACCGAGCCCACATGGACATCGGGGAGACCAAAATAGGGTCCGTAACGATTGGGGTCCCGTACTTCCAAGGATCGTGAGAGTGCGATCTCCTGGGTAAGATAATGGATATCCTCGGCATGCTCTCGAGCCGCTTCTTCCCCCACCGCAAGAATTCCTTCGACTTCGACGAAATCGAGTATGCCATAATCGACCAACTGTGGCTGCACCAACATGTCGGCGTCCTTGCTCTGGTCCACCACCGTATTTTTGGTGAGGATCACGATCAATTGGGAAAGCACATCGGTGAGCGATTCGAGTTCTTCGGCCGCTATCTGGTAATCGACCGCATTCACATCCACGGCGATGACAATGTCGGCTCCCATCCGATGTGCGAGATCGACAGGCATGTTGTCCACCAAGCCACCGTCGACGATCAAACGATCATTCGCTGGATAAGGGGTGAATACCACAGGAATGGAAATGCTCGATCTGATCGCGGTTACCAATGAACCCGAAGAGAACACCACCCTTTCTCCTGTGACCAGATCGGTCCCGATACAGCGGAAGGGAATCGCCAATTGATCGAAATCATCTATCCACGCTACCCGGGAGAGGGAATCGTTGAGCATCTGAAGGATTCTTTGATCACCCACCACACCGGATACATTCCCCAATCCACCGCTATCGAAACCAAGGAGGAACAAGTTGTCCCGATCCCTTCTTAGTGGTGAAGGATCGGTCTGCAATGGAGGTGAGGCCGAGAGTGCGAACAGTTGCACCATATCATAGGAATCGATAAGCCGCCGCATATCACCGGGAGAATATCCAGCGGCGTACAGCCCTCCCACGAGACTTCCCATACTGGTACCCAACACCAGATCCACAGGAATACCCGCCCGTTCTAACGCTTCGATGACGGGGATATGGGCGAAGCCACGTGCACCACCGCCTGAGAGGACCAAGGCCACTTTGGGATACCCGGACTCTTGTGAGGAACGTTTCCCATACGCGGTCACACCGATCGTTTCGTCTCCCAAGACAATGGTTTTGGTGGTTTCACCGAACAATGATGTCGAAAGACTCAGCAGAATGAGGATTACCGCAAATATCCGTGTGCGCCGGCCATCACGCTTCATCATCGGTACCCAACACAGATCCGATGATCGTGGCATTGCCATTGGTGAACGCCGCACTATCCATTTCCTTCTTCTTGGCAAGCTGCAACCTGTCCACATACAGCAATCCATCGGCACATGCGATCGCAAGTCCCTTTTTCTTGACCCGCTTCACGACAGTACCGGGAACCACTTGTTCCGGCAATGGTTCGAAAGGAGCTTCAAAATGGGATCCATACACTCCAGTGATGAACAGGGGAACTTTACAGAAAGAGGTGTAGGCTCGTGGCCATGGTTGGAAGGCCCTCACCATGCAATGGATTTCCCGTACAGTTCGATTCCAGTCGATGAGCCCATCTTCCTTGTTGAGCATTCGTGAGAATGTCGCATCATCATGTACTTGCGGGCGTTCCTCCAGAGTGCCGTTGCAGAGATCGTGGATGGTAGCGACGATCAGTTCCCCCGCCTTTTGTGAGACTGTGTTCCCCAGACTTTGTGTCGTCTCGGTTCCATCGAGGGGAAGTTTCATACGTGCGAGGATATCGCCCGCATCGATCTCATCCACTATCCTTTGCACCGATATTCCCGTTTCACTTTCCCCGTTCAATATGGCGAACTGCAACGGTGAACTGCCACGATATTTGGGCAATAGCGAGGGATGGATGTTGATGGCCCCAGAAGGAAACAGGGAAAGGAATTTTGGACCGAAGAAGTGTCCACACGCAAAGGAGATGAGCATGTTGGGTTGAAGCTTAGCCACTGCATTCCGTGCTTCGGTGCGCAACTTGTCATATTGGAGAACGGGAATTCCCAAACGTTCGGAGGCTGTCTTGACCGCGGGTGGTTCGAGATGCCTCCCCCTTCCCGCAGGTTTGTCGGGGTTGGCGAGCACTCCCACCACTCGGTAGGTTGATGCCAAGGCCTCCAGAGCCGGTACCGCGATATCGGGGTTGCCCGCAAATAGTATCCGAAGATCGGAGCACGCTGTCATCGCAGGCTCCTATTTACGTCGTTTTTGCCGTCGTTTGTATGAGGCGACAAGCTTCTCCCGTTCCACCTCCTCAATCCGATCAATGAACAACACCCCATTGAGATGGTCGTTCTCATGCTGTATCACACGAGCAAGCATCCCTTCGGCATGCAATACGAACGGTTTCCCCTTGATATCCTGGGCTTGAATCGAGATTTTCAACGGCCTGATCACATCGTGGTACATCCCGGGGATGCTGAGGCATCCTTCTTCGTATACGCCTTGCTCCTGGCTTGTCTCGATGATTTCGGGATTGATGAACACCATCTTTTCGCCCGGATTCCTCGTATCCACCACAAAGAGTCTGCTCGGCACACCTACTTGGGGTGCGGCCAGACCCACTCCATCCGACTCTGCCATCGTCTCGAACATCGCATCAACGAATATCGCGAGCGCGTTGTCGAAAACGGTGATCTTTTCCGCTTTCTCACGCAATACTTCTTCACCTAGTGTATAGATATCCAACATGGGACAATAATACCTTCAAAGGGTCACAACCGTCAATGTTAGAGCAGTTGCAAAGGATCCACATCGATTTCCAGGTAAATTCCCGAGGGAGAGGAGTATCCAGACCTGACCATACTTGCCGTGTGCACCACATAGGCGGCATTGCTACCTCGCAACAGTAGGTGTTGGCGCCAGTTTCCGGCAATCTTCTCGATCGGACAGGGGGCCGTTCCCAAGATATCGGGGATATCGGAGAGAGGGACTCCACTCGAAGCCATATCGGCCAACACCTGTTCCACCATGGAACGGACCGTGTTGATTTCCCGCATCGTCTTTTCCTTGTTCCGCCCTCTGATCACAAAATTCACCAACCTTGTGTAGGGAGGAAACGACGTCTCCCGTCTCGCCAGCAGTTCCGTCTCATAGAATGACTGGACATCGGTTTGTATCGCCTTTCGAATAGCCACATTCTCCGGATGATAGGTTTGGACCACCACCCTACCCGCATCATTGAAGCGACCGGCCCTACCACTCACCTGGACAATGAGTGAGAAGGTTCGTTCCTGGGCCCTGAAGTCGGGAAGATTCAGCGCACTATCGGCAAGGACTATCCCCACCAGATCGACTTTGGGGAAATTCAAGCCCTTCGCGACCATCTGGGTACCAAGGAGTATATCGATTTCTCCATGCTTGAACTTGCCGAGAACTTCCGAAACCATGGGTTTGTCCTTGGCCGAATCGGCATCCAATCTTGCGATCCGCTTCGATGGAAAGGTCTGCCCAACCTCCTTCTCCACCATTTCGGTACCGAAGGTGGCGTAACCCACATCCACCGAGTGGCAATCGGGGCAAACTGAAATGGGGGTACGCGAGTATCCGCAGTAGTGACAGACCATCCTATCGGTACTCTTGTGGTAGGTGAGCGATACCGAACAATGGGGACAACTCATCTCAAACCCACAAGCATTGCAGTGGAAAAAATGGGAGAACCCACGTCTGTTCAAGAAAAGAATCACCTGACGATCACGCGCGAGGGTTTGTTTCATCGCCTCGACCAAGGTGGTCGACAGCATTCTCTTTTCGGTAAGCATGTTCACCACAGTGACTTCGGGAGGAGCTCCACCAGCCACTTTTTTGGTAAGCATGTGCTTGGATACGGTTCCCTCCTCCATCATCCGCCAAGATTCGAGCGATGGGGTGGCACTTCCCATCACAAGCAGCGCCCCTGTGTCCGAGGCCCTCTTCTGTGCAATCTGCCGGGCATGGTAGCGGGGGGTGTTTCCCGATTTGTAACTGTGTTCATGTTCCTCATCGATGATGATGAGTCCGAGTCGTTCAAAGGGAGCGAACACGGCACTTCTCGCTCCGATCGCCATGCCGACTTCACCCCGCTTTATCTTTCGCCAAGTGGACAGCCTTTGCGAAGGAGTCATTCCCGAGTGGAGTATGGCGACATTCTGTTCGAATCGCTTGGATACTTGTCGTGCCAATTGGTGAGTGAGGGTGATCTCAGGAACGAGATAGATGACCTGCCTTCCTCTTTTGATCGTCTCTTCGGCAACTCTGAGGAACACCTCACTTTTTCCGGAACCGGTGATTCCATACACATAATGGAGCGGGTTCCTTCCGTCAAGTATCGCATCGATGGCGTGTTGTTGTTCTTCGGTCAGTCGATCGGTTCCTATGGCGAATTCACGCTCGTCCACCGGCATCATGGGAGGTTCGGTGTCCCTCCTTCCTCCTGGAACCATGCCTGAGAGAGCCTCTCCTTCGCTGCAAAGGTAGAACCTGGACATCCACTGGGCCAAGGCGATTTCCCGATCTCCATAGAGGGGTTCCTTGTCTATCATCCTCTTGATCGGCTTTATGACGAACCCACCTTCGCCGGAATGTTCCGCAAGTTCCACCACATATGCGGTCACTTCACGGTTCCGGAAAGGGACCATTGCCCGCATTCCGATCCTGCAATCCATGCCTTCCGGAATTTCGTAGGTGAAGCGCTGCTCAAGCGGATGGCTCATCACCACATGGGCGTACATCCACTACCTCCCCGACCGGTTCACTGGAACACCGATCAATTGGGCAACCCGTTTGAGATCCTCCCAGACGGGAGCGCGCAATTGGAGATTTCTCAGCACTGCAGCCGGATGATAGGTCACCACAACGGGGATTCCCGCAAATCGATGTACAGTGGATCGCATCGCACGCAGTGCGTCGTCCCGTTGCAGGAGGTGGTGTGCCGCGACCTTGCCGACACATAGGATGGCATCAGGTTTCACCAAGGCGATTTGCCGTGTAAGGAATGGGATACAGGAAGCGGCCTCTTCAGGGTACGGATCCCGATTCTCGGGCGGACGGCATTTCACCACATTGCCGATGAATACGTCATTCGCCCGGTCGAGGTTGATCGCCTGCAGCCATGCATCGAGATATTTGCCGGCCCTTCCCACGAACGGCCTACCCGAGGCATCCTCGTCCGCTCCCGGTCCCTCTCCGATCACCATCAGGCGTGCGTTGGGTTTTCCCTCACCAGGTACGGCATTACGTCTCGTAGCGTGCAATGGACATCGATCGCATGTGCGAACCATTTCAGCGATCTGGGCAAGTGTCGAACGTTCCAAGAGGGATGCGGCCTCCTGTTGTGCGTTGGGAACCAGTTCCATCACCCGTTGGGAGAAATCGGGTGGTGCGGAACCCTCATACGATGGATCCAAATATTTCTGGGCATCATCGAAAAGTGTCCATGTGGAGTCCAGTAGTGTTGCCACGGCTTCCCGTCGGTCTTCCCGGTCATCATGAGTCATAATCTATCCTGTACAAATACAATCCATCGGGGGGTGCCGTCCTACCTGCTTCATTGCGGTCCTTCGCCGCCAGACGACGGGCGAACTCCTCGACTGGAGTCAATTTCTCTCCCAACTGCAGCATGGTACCCACCATTGAACGGACCTGATGCATGAGGAACGCATTCCCACTCACCGTGTATACCAGCAGATTTCCTCCCCATTGCGATTGCTCGAAATGGAATTCGCTGGTGTAAAGATCACGCACCTTCGAACGGCTCTGGTCGGCTGCCGCACCGAAGGTCGTGAAGTCGTGGGTACCCACGATACACTCCGCATAGGCATTGAGCAGATCCAACGGTGGGAATTTCCTCACCCTATACACCCTATTACGATCGAAAGGAGTGAAATCCTTCAATTCTTTGCAATAATATCTGTACTCCCTGCAGATGCTGGTGAATCGGGCATGGAAGAGTCCGTCCTCTTCGCCACTTTCGATGATCCTCACATCATTGGGCAACCGTTGGTTCAAGGCAATGGCAAAAATATGGGGTGGTACGCTCTGGTTGATGGTGTCGAAATGGGCTACTTGACCCAGGGCATGCACACCGGCGTCGGTACGTCCCGATCCCTGCACATGCACCGTCTCTCCGATGATCTTCACCAGAGCCTTTTCAATCTCTTCCTGTACGCTTCGCTCAGTCTTCTGCTTCTGCCAACCCGAATAGTGCGCTCCATCGTAACTGAGCAGCAACCGTATCCTCCTCTTCCCCTCCCCAAGGGGAAACTCGGTCGGTCTATTCCAATCAGCTCGTGCCATCGATATCCTCCAACACCACGAATGCGATGGCGAGATTGCCTTCATGTGTCACAGAAAGGTTGATCGCAATTTTTTCAAGGTGCAAACGTCCAAAGGGCTCCTCTTCTATCCTGAGGGAGGGTTTGCCCGAGTCATCCACCACCACTGCGATGTCACGGGGGGAGACACCTCGGAATCCGGTACCCAAGGCTTTGACGAAGGCTTCTTTCGCGGCAAACCGGGAAGCCAGGAATTCAGCTTTTCGAGCAGGAGGAAGTGTGGTGACTTCCGCAACTTCCGCTTCATTGAACATTCGGGAGACCACATGCATCCCCATCCGCGTGATGTCCATCCTATCGATGGCCACCGCATCGATCCCGATCCCCCGTATTCTTCCTCTACTCACGTAGTTTCACCACCTGTGTCCTTTGCTTCGTCCAGACTATCCGATTGGGAGGTTTTTTGGAAGAAGACCCTGAGTATATCGGGATCGGTGGTGAAGGACACCTCAATATCGACGAACGACTTTTCGGCTTGAATGAGAATGGGAACCCCTGCCACTCCGCTCCCGGAAACTTCGGAAAAGTCGGCCACGGCCTGCACTTCGGTGGGGTCTATCATTCCGATATACCTCTGGTCTGTCCTGATTCGCAGGGCAACTGAAGAAGGAATGGTGCTTGTTGCCTCATACCCTGGCGGCAATATCACCTGCAACGGAATCTCCACCAGCTTCGAGTCCATCATCCCGTAATTGATCAAAAAGTAGAGCACGAGTGCGAGTAGGAACGAGAACACCTTTACAGGCCACTCCTCCAGAAGTGAACGCCACAGTTTATTCGGTTTCATCGAGAGGAACCTCCGTCATATCCTGCGGTGTCACATCGTGATAGCTGAACAGAGCCAAGAGCATCCTCTTCACGGTGGGACTGTCGAGATCGTAGTAGAGATTGGCGTTGTAGGTGAGGCTGATCGCTCCGGTCTCCTCCGATACGATCAACACGATGGCATCCGATTCCTCGGCCAACCCCAACGCCGCCCTGTGGCGTGTACCGAAACTCTTCTTGATATCGGTCTGTTCGCTCAGCGGCAGGTAACACCCCGCCGCAATGATTTTTCCTGCCTGAATCACCATCGCTCCATCATGCAAAGGTGTATCATGGTCGAATACGGTGAGTATGAGAGCCGATGAGAGGTCGGCATTCAATCGGGTACCACTGTCCAAGACTCCCTTGATGCCAAGATGCCTGGTGAATACGATCAATGCCCCACGATTCTTGGAAACCAACACATTGCAGGCGTTGAGTATGATGTCGATCTGCTCAGCGGTGGTCTGGGCTCCCATACGGAACAATCTGTTGCGTCCACTGAACAGTTGGGTGAAGGCCCTGCGCAATTCCGGTTGGTACACCACACAAATGAAGATGACGACAGGTATGGTGAGATAGCGGTACAACCAGAGGAATGTCCTGAGATCGAGCAATCGCGCAAGACTATACACGGCAATGAGTACAAAAACGATACGTGCGATTTGCTGCGCCTTCGTCTGGGCCACAGCCGTATGGAATCGGTAAAAGAGATACGTGAGGGTACCGATCTCAATGATCGGTCCCAAAATACTCCAGATTGTGGACACCACTTGTGTAAACATCACCTTCTACTCTTCCGACACCCAATCGAGTGTTCTCTGAACGGCTTTGTTCCAGAACAGTATCTTCTCTTGACGTACCGAATCCTCCATAGTGGGAACCCAGCGCGACTTTTCCCTCCAATGGGAGGCAACCTCTTCGATGGATTTCCAGAACCCACATGACAACCCGGCCGCATAGGCTGCTCCCAAAGCGGTTGTTTCAAATACTTGGGGACGGATCACGGGAATGGCCAACAGATCGGCCAGGAATTCCATGAGCGGACGGCTGTTGGTCATCCCACCATCGACCTTCAGCGATTCCATCTTGATGTGGGAATCGGCCTCCATTGCATCGAAGATATCCTTGGTTTGGAATGCGGTCGACTCCAAAGCCGCGCGACAGATGTGGGCCGCGGTGGCATACCCGGTGAGACCGGCGATCACGCCCCTGGCATCACTTCTCCAGTAGGGTGCGAAAAGACCGCTGAATGCAGGCACAATGTACACCCCACCGCAATCTGGGACCGATTCGGCGAGTGTATTCACTTCGGGGGTGCTTTGGATGATCTTCAGATTGTCCCTGACCCATTGCACCAGGGATCCTGCGACCGCTATGGATCCCTCCAGAGCATACATCGCGGGCTTCCCCGCCTGTCGATAGGCTACGGTGGTCAACAGCCCCCGGCTCGATACGATGGGTTGCGTACCCGTGTTCACCAACATGAAACAACCGGTGCCGTAGGTGCTTTTCCCTTGACCCACATCAAAACACGCTTGCCCGAAAAGGGCCGCCTGCTGGTCTCCCAGGATACCACATACGGGCACGGCTCCTTTGAAGGGTCCTTCGGGCACAGTATGCCCATATACCTCTCCAAAGGAATCCACGATTCGGGGAAGACTCCTTTTGGGTATGTCGAACACTCCCAACAACCAATCGTCCCATTCCAGCGACTCGATATCCATCAGCATATAACGGGAGGCATTGGTGACATCGGTAACCACCACTCCTTTCGCCGGACCCCCGGTGAGATGCCATACGATGAAGGAATCCATGGTACCGAACACCACTTTTCCGCTCTCGGCATCTTCCCTCAGGCCATCGACATGTTCCAACAACCACACGATTTTGGATGCGGCGAAATAGGGACTGGGAACCAATCCGGATTTCGATTGGAGTTTGGCTACATCCACCTCCTTCTTGATCCTATCGATCAATTCCGCCCCACGAAGATCCTGCCATACGATCGCATTGTATCGTACCACACCAGTGGCCGGTTCCCATGCAATGATGGTTTCACGTTGGTTGGTGATTCCTATGCCGGCCAAATCCTTGTGGGAAGCCCGTACCTTGGCCAAGGTTTGTTCGATCACTTGCACCGTTCTTTCCCAGATTTCCTCGGGATCGTGTTCCACCCATCCCGGCTGGGGAAATATTTGACTATGCTCGATTTGCTGTGATGCTTTGGGGGCTCCCGTATGATCGAACAGTATGAATCGTGTGCTGGTGGTTCCTTGATCCAATGCTCCGATGTACTTCACCGACTCCTCCTCCCTGATCGTCATGGTACAGTATATCTGGAAACGGTGAAAGTCGCCACAGCTAATTTGGTGTGGGGAATTTGACACATCGGGTCGATGGCATGGTATACTTGCCCGCACAAGGAGCAAATATGACACTGAAGGAAGTGGTTGAGATCGTACATGGGACGGTTCTGTGCGGAGGGGAAGCGCTCGATCGGGAGGTGCATCTCGGGTTCGCCTCCGATTTGATGAGTGATGTGTTGACGCTGCTTGCCGACGATATCCTGCTGATTACGGGGTTGTCGAACAATCAGGCGATTCGCACCGCGGAAATGTCCGACATTTCCCAAATCCTCTTTGTACGGAACAAGAAACCGACCAAGACCATGATCGATTTGGCTACCGAGCATGGAATTATTATCATCACCACCGGTTATTCCATGTTCCGCGCCAGCGGATTGTTGTTTTCCGCCGGGCTTGAACCCGTCTACTGAGGATCATCCGATGCATGTATCCTATTCTGTGGCGGCAGGGGATTTCTCGAATGCCGGAAATGTAGCGAGTACTGTCAAGGGCTTGCTGAAGCAGTTGAATATTTCTCCTGGCCACATCAAGAGGATCATCGTTGCGCTCTATGAGGCGGAGGTGAATGTGGTTGCCCACTCCAATGGAGGATCGATCGAATGTGGAATCGAACCCGATGAAGTGTCCATCGTGGTTGCCGATACCGGACCTGGCATACCCGACCTTGAATTGGCGATGACCGAAGGATGGTCGACGGCGACTGTGGAAGTGAGGGAGATGGGGTTTGGAGCGGGAATGGGGCTCTCGAACATCAGAAAACACACCGATGAACTCTCCATAGATACAGGAGAAGGCAAGCCCACAACGATTTCCATGCGCTTTGTGTTGGATGGAGGATTCCATGGGTGATCGACCATTCCACCACACATTGATGGTTCGTGAGGACATCTGCAGGGGGTGTACCCACTGTATGAAACGGTGTCCCACCGAAGCGATCAGAATCACCGGGGGAAAAGCGAAGGTGAATCCCGAACGGTGTGTCGATTGCGGGCAGTGTATGGATGCCTGTCCGCATGATGCGATAGTGATTGAGCAGAGCGACCTCCAACAAATATTCAACTACCGGCACAGGGTGGCAATCATTCCCACACTCATGTTGGGACAGTTCAAAGAAACGGTCACCGAATCGGATATGGTGGATGCGTTGCACTCCATCGGATTCACCGATGTGCAGTATGCTGAATTCGGTGTCGACATACTCAGGGCCTTGGGCAATCGTATCAGCGTGTATGCCGATTCCCACCCGGTGGTCTCATCATACTGTCCCGCTGTTGTTCGCCTCATCCAACTCAGGTATCCCGCATTGCTGACACATGTGAATCTGATGAGAACGCCTGCCCAGATAACAGCCCTCTATGCTCGGGCATTGTTGGAATCACAGGGAGCCGCGGCATCCGATGTGGGCATCTTCTACATCACTCCCTGTGCCGCCAAGTATGCCCAGATCAAAACACCGGGATCAGCCACCGAAGGATTGTTCCAAGGAGGTTTGAATCTCGATTCGGTCTACAACCTCATGCAAGGATACCTTTCCCGCACCTCGGATCGCCTCCGCAATACCCCCAAACCTTGGCCACGTCCAGCCATTACCAGCGGTGCGTTCCTCTGGAGCCTCACCAAAGGTGAAAGCGCCAGCATGCAGGGAAGGACACTTTCCATCGACGAGATCCACAATGTCATGGAATTCTTGGAGCTGGTGGAGGATGAAAGACACGAGAATATTGATTTCTTGGAACTACGGGCATGCGATACCGGTTGTACAGGCGGTATACTCACACCAGGGAACCGTTTCCTTTCCACAGAGCGGATCAAACACCATGCGAGCACACTTGCCCAAGAATTGGACCGAAGCGAGAAGGAGCGGATCACATCGATGGCCCCAAAATTGATCCACAACCTCAAGGTGGACAGGATTGATGCGAAATACTCGTTGCAACTCGATACCGATGTGTCGGAGGCAATCAAGAAGTTGGAGAAGATTCGGAGAATCACCGCTGCGCTCCCAGGGATAGATTGCGGATTGTGTGGGAGTCCCACCTGCAAGTCCCTCGCAGAGGATATCGCGAGGGGAAACGCCAGCATACGGAGATGTCTGGTGCTCAAGATGAAGGATCCGAACGGTTTGAACCACCTTGCCAAGATATGGGGGGAACAAAAGACTCCTAAAGCGGGAGTTTGATCGCTTCCACCCTCATCCTCTCGCTCATAGCCGCTTCACGCTCCAATATCTGGTTGCCTGCAATGACAGCAGCACTACTTCTCCGGTCCAACGAGTCAAGTAGTTGGCGTGCGGCTTCCCGCACGTCTTCCACAGTGGTCTCTAGTGTCCATGTCCTTCGCTGGGCTCTGAACGTGTCGGTTATTCCATACAGCGCCCTGCGGAATGCAATCATGGAGGCGTGCTTGGGATAGAGTGGTTTCAATTCGCGACTGATGATGGAAATGATCGCAAGATCGACCGTCTGTTGGTCCAAGCCTTGCTCGATGATACGGGACAGGACGGAACGAAAGTCGTTCAATGTGCCATCCACCCTCGGATCACGATAACTGGAAAACACGCACAGCCGTTCAAGCATATCGATATGGGCACTTACTCCATAGGCTCCTCCCACACCCCTCACCTGCTCCCACAGATGGTTTGTGGTCAGCACATGCGCCAACACCGCCTGATGGGTTTGGCTGGGGGAGAACGGCTCCGCGGCCTTGCATACCAAGGCACTGAAGCTGACCGAGGAGGGAATGCGAAACACTTCAAGCGTCTGTGCCCGATTGTCCGTGTGCTGGTCATCGTGTGGGATCAAGGTATCCATCGTACCCTTCGAGACAGGAAAGCTTGAGGAGAAATGTCCCACCAGATGTTCGGCTTCACCGATATATTCCGGGGATGCGCATACATGCAGCGTCAAGCGGTTTCCGGTCATGATTCTCTGTTGTAGTGCGATCAGCTTATTTCCCAGTTCAACGAAATCCGTCTTTGCCAGTTCCAACAGATGCAACCATTGCGCGATTCCATTCCACATCTCGTTCTGATGGAGCAAGCTTGAAAATGAGGCCGAAGCCCTTTGTGCCGCATACATCTGGCCCGATGAGGAGACATTCGATTCGAAATCGCTGATCAAATCGTTCAACACCGCACCTATGCGTTCGGTATCGTCCAACCGTGCGTTTTGGAGTACGTCGGAAAGAAGCACAAGCGCCTTCTCCTGTTCCCTGTCGAGACATTTCATTCTGAATACAAGGGCACTTCTGGTCGATGACTGCATGTGGGCGAGAGAGGAATTTTCCAAAAAGAAATTGAGTCCGCCGGTCGTCTGGCGAATCAAAACCGCCACTTCGTCGTAGGGAATGTCACCCACACCGGTCATGTACAACATTCTGGTCAACATGGGTAATAAAAGTTGTTCTTCGTCGGACAAGTCCCCGATGTTGAACATGCCGTCCACATATACGATTCCATTGGTCTCCATCTCCTGCGCATACAGGGGAACACCATCGGTATGCTCAAGTCGTTGTGGCAGTATCCTGATGGTCTCGGGAAGATCTTCCTTGGCCAATCGGGGTACCGTATCCAATGCTTCCGGAGTATCTTGTGTCGATTCGAACCGGTGGAACCGCTCAGTCTGCTCCAAAAGGGGGACAAGTCCCTCCTTGCCAAGATTTTCCTTCACTTCGGCCAGTCGATGTGCGATATCGGTTTCGAGGTTGCGGGTATGGTTTCCATCAGGCTTCACCACCAATAGACAGCGATGGGGATTCTCCAACAGATTGGTGACGATCCATTGTTCGAAATATCCCCTCTGGGTACCCTTCTGAACCTTCGCAGGAAACAGCTCATCCTTCGGTGTGGTCGCCTCTGCAACCAGTTTCTTGAGTGTCTCGAGAGAAGCCCCTATCTGGGCGGTCTCATGGGGTTTGTGCCCCTGCAACCATCCGCGCACCACCCGATTCATTGCCCTGAGACCCATCGGGACATCGCCGTTTGGTTCCTGGAGGAGGAACTCCTGTCTTCGGATCGCATTCTGTACCAGCGTTTCTCCAATTCCATTTTGCACGATTTTCCCAAGTGTATCCAATACAAGCGTCTGGGCATCGCCAGACTTTTCCGGGTGAATTCCCTTGAAACCCACCGTGAAGGGCATCTGTCTGAAACTGGTATCCATTCCACTGACTTGGGAAATGTCTTTCGCAAGGCCCGAATCGATGATGGCTTTGTAGAGGGGGGCCCCAGGATTCCCCAGCAGGATGTCGGTGAGTACTGTCAATGTGAGCACCTCCACCGGCTCCTCAACCAAGGTGGTGGCCCAACTGATGGTAACCGTCGCATCGTCTTCCTTCAGCGAGTCGGAATCGGCCGGGCTTGTGGCCACCACGCTTTTGGGTTTGTTCCACCGCTTCGCCAGCGGTGTCGGACCACAAGCGCTCATGGACGAGATGTCGCTGAGATACATCTCATCCAACCATGAGAGGCGGTCGGCCACATCCTGGTTACCATAGAGGAAGAGTTTGCAATTTGACGGATGGTAGTGGGCTGCATAATATCCTGAGAACTGTTTGTAATCAAGCTTTATGATATGGCTTGGATCGCCTCCCGATTCGTAGAAGTAGGGTGTGTCGGGATACAGGCTCCTGATACTCTGACGCCCCACAATGGAGTCGTGGTCGCTCAATTCGCCAAGCATCTCATTGAACACCACTCCATCGAATTTGAGTTCGCCGTTTTCCGATGCAGTGATCCTGATACCCTCCTGCCAGAAGGTTTCTTCCCGCAACAAGGGATTGAACACTGCGTCGGCATATACGGAAAACAGATTCTCGAAGTCCTTCTTCAGAGGAGAAGCCGCAGGATAGACGGTATAATCGGGATACGTCATCGCATTCATGAACGTGTTGGCACTTCCCTTCAAGAGGGACATGAACGGATCACGTACCGGATACCGTTTCGATCCTGCAAGCAGACAATGTTCGATGATGTGGGGGGTCCCGCAATCATTCACCGGTGGGGTCTTGAAAATGAATCCGAAGAAGTTCTCCACATCATCGTTTGCGATGTGGTAGACCTCCATTCCCGACATCCGGTGTCTGAACAAATAGCCGTAGCCGTGGTAATCGTCGAGCACATCGATCGAATCCAAAACGAATCCGTGGGTCTCATCACCTGGCATAAGCGCTACACTCACAAAAACCTCCCGTCAACATGACATTGTGAGAACTTACCACGGGCCGTTTCGATTGACAACCCTCCGGTTCTTACGTACCTTCAAACAAGAGGTGGTTGCATGCATTATATTGGAGCACACGTGAGTGCCGCCGGAGGTGTCCACAACGCGGTGGCGAATGCCTTGGACATTGGAGCGAATGCGTTCGCCCTTTTCACGAAAAACCAGAAACAGTGGAAGGTATCGCCTCTGACCGAGGAACAGATACTCCAGTTCAAGGATGCGATGCAGGAAGCCGGGTTCATTGCCAAACAAGTCTTGCCCCATGACGGGTATCTGATCAATCTCGGCAATCCCGATCCCCAGAAACGTCGCATCAGTGTCGATTCCTTCATCGACGAGATGCGTAGGGTCCAACAGTTGGGACTTGATCGTCTCAATTTTCATCCGGGAGCCCATCTCAAACAAATCGATCCCGACGATTGCATGAAATTGATCGCACAGGGTATCGATGAGGCGTTGGATGAGACCGAAGGTGTGTATGCGGTGATCGAAACCACCGCCGGACAGGGATCTGCATTGGGAAGAACGTTCGAGGAACTGGCGAGGATCATCGAACTCTCAATTCATCAGGATAGGATCGGAGTGTGTATCGACACTTGCCATATCTATGCGGCCGGTTACGATATCAAAACGAGGGAAGGTTTCAATTCGGTAATGGAGGAATTCGAACGGATCATCGGATTCGACCGTTTGATGGGAATGCATCTGAACGATGCGAAAAGCGATTACGACAGCCATGTCGATCGCCACGCCCCATTGGGTAAGGGAAATTTGGGAATCGAACCTTTCCGGGCTCTCATGGAGGACAACAGATTCGAACACATCCCACTGATACTCGAAACCACCGATCCCGAACTCTGGAGCAAAGAGGTCGCAATGCTTCGTGGGTTCGCACACACCTCTTCCTGACATGAAGAGAGAGTTGTTCCCCTCATTCCACAAACCTCTTCTGTTTGGACACCGCGGGTATTCGGAATTGGCACCGGAGAACACCATGGCGGCCTTCGAACTCTGTGTATCACATGGTATTCCCGGCATAGAGCTTGATGTGCACATATGTCGTTCGGGAGAATTGGTGGTGGTGCACGACAATGATCTGCAAAGGGTTGCCGGTGTGAACGCCCAAGTGAAGGATCTGTCTTTTGAAGAGTTGTCCCAAATCGATGTGGGGTCCCATAAGGATCCACGTTTCTCATCGGAACGGATTCCGACTCTTGATCAAGTGTTCTCAACATTTGGAACCAAGGTGTACTATGATATCGAGATGAAGGTGGGAGTGATGAAGGATACGGGCATCGCCGCCAAGACGTTGCAGGTGATACAAGACCACCGCATGGAACATCATGTGCTGGTATCTTCCTTCAATCCATTCGCAATTCGCTATTTCAACACACTTTCCGGAAGATCCATTCCCACGGCTATCATCTATGCCCAATCGGAAGACATCCCCAAGTTGCTTCAGCATGGATGGGGACACCATATCGCCCGTTCATCGGTGATGAAACCGGAGTCGGCTCAAACGGAGCAGGCCTTGCGAAAGTTCAACCGACCCGTGTTGCCATGGACCATTGATGACTTGGAGGAGGGAACCCGACTGCTGGCGATGGGAGTGGAGGGGATCATCTCCAACAATCCGGGATTATTCCAAACCCTCATCGATCAACGATAGAGGTAGCGGTACAGAAGGGACGCCGATATTGATCCGTACTTGCCGAAGGCCGCCGATCGTGCGGTCGCTTCGGTAGGTGCAATGGCATTTGCCACTACATTTCCGGTGCGACCTCTGATGGTATTCGCTTCCAGATCCACCAACAGGGCCTCCCCCGCAACCGTCACGGCGAAACCATTGTTCGTGGACTTCGTGTGGGAAACGCCTACATTCCCATAGATGAAAAGACGTGTGTCGGGATAGGCGGCTCCAAGCACCAGAATGGTATCCTCATCATCCTCCGTCATGGGAGCCTTCACCAGATTCATGGCGATCCCATCCTTCGCAAACGTATCTACCAGGGCGGTTCCCGCATAGGCCGATCCAAGCAGCTCTCCCTGATACGTATATTCCGAAATGGCGACAGGCATGTTCCGTATCCCAAGAAGGGGTTCCCGAAGGTAAGGATATTCGACTTTCTTCCCCTCCAACAAGGATTTCAACGATGCATACAATTCCCTATCCCTATTCTCCAGAAAATCCAAGTGGGAACCCATATCCAAGGTGAACCCTATGGTTCCTTGTCCAACGAGAGTCGGATTGTTGCTGGTGTATATGAATTGTCCATCGGAATCGGTCACGAAACGCTGGCTATCGTCATACACCTCGCCCATTCCATCCCGAGCGGACGAATGGGCGGTCACCGTCGCCTCCACAACCCTAGGCGAGAGGGCTCGGGTTCCCCGTCTCACCGTGATGGTGGCGTTTGGAATTGAGGGATCTCCCGCAAGGACCATGATTCTAAGCGTATCCAAGATTTCCTGTACGCGTTCGATCGCATTCAGATACTGCTGCTGACCACGATCGACAGGCAACGACGCGGCAATCTCGGCAATCTCAAGATATTTGAAGGCCGCCACCATATCACGATTCTCCCGAAAGGCAGTAGCCGCTTCCTGTGCAAGCTTATCCATGCTCCGTTGCTTTTCCAGCTGTTGTACCTCGGCATCGGTACGCGCCTTTTCCAGCACATCCCTATCGGCAATCGCCAAAAAATAGACGGTCACCGAACCGTCGCCCGGTTTCACGAACTCTTGGGTAACCTTGAGACGATACTCCTCGATCGCTTCACGGGAGGATAGCTCGGCGATATGCACACCAACAACATCCTCACCCACTACATTCGATATTTGTTTCAGTATCGATTCGTAGGCCATGATGCGGGATCGTACTTCGGTGGCGGCGGTTCCACTTCCCACGAAGGCCCTCTGATCCCTGGATACTTGTGGTTCATAAACCCATACGGGAACCCCTTCCAGGTTGGAACGCACCCAACTGCTCAGCGAGGAGCATCCGGTGGATACGAGGAGAATCAGCAGCACAAGGATGAAGGAATACTTTCTCATGACTTGTTCAGTCTACCACATCCACCCCATCGAGGGCGACAGGACAATGCCATTTTCATTGCTCTGCACACTGGTGGAGACTCCCGAATCCATCATTGCCCGGTAACGGTATGAGATTTGCACACCAAAGCTGCAATGGACCCCGACCTGGTACCCGATCTGCAGACCAACTTCCGCGCCATGGAGCAATGCAAGCGAACCGTTTTCCATACGAATTCCTATGTGCAATTGCATATTCGGTACAATGAACATGTTTGTCCACCAGCGACCCAAACTCTCGGGAGGAGCAAACATTCCAATTGAGAGAGGTCTTCGCACACCGAGACCTCCGGTGATCTCATATGCATCCCCAGAGAACTCTTTCTGTAACTCGCCAAGTATGGCGATTCTGAACATGGACCGGGGAATGGCGAGATCGGCTTCAAGCGAAATTCCATACCGTTGGAGAGAGAATGGTAGGGAAAGCTTAGTACGAAGGGTTCGTTTCTCCTCCAGTGGCATACCCGCCACCAAGTCCCTTGCACTCCAAAGGGGAACGAACTCGGTGACCACATCCCCTTCGAATTCGAAACTATCGTGTACCACAAGTCTTGCCAACGGTGTATCGGACGCCACCAAAAATTCGGTTCCGGCCCCATAGTCATGTGGAGAGTTCCTCATCCAGTATCCTGAGGGAAGCACATCTGTCAACATCGTCTCGGGATGTTCGGTGACCAAGAGAAGGCCATTGGCACGCAATAGGGTCTCGAGCCGCCTTGAATAGACGTCTTCCCACTCATTTGAGGACGCCAAAAGCAAGGCTACCCTTCTTTCGGCACCACCCAGATCGAGTACGACGGTCAATAGACTATCGGGAGCGAAGGTCGTTTCATCAAGCTCCATCGCTTCCACCCGTATCGTCTCCTCCACGTCCATATCAGTATTCCACGCGAACAACGCTTGTGCGACACGATAGGTGGTTTCCTCCACACGTGTAATGGTAGGCTCACTTGAATGGATTGTTTCCAAAGTGAATAGAAGCAGTGCAAGTATGGTGGATACTACACGCATTGGTCTATTCAAGCATCAACTCCAGCCCAGAAGGCAATGACCTGTTCCACAAGGAGCGCCGATTCCTCCATCGCGGGCAATGCCAACCATTCGAATCTTGAATGGAGGTTGTGGGCACCGGTGTAGAGGTTGGGAGCGGGAATTCCCATTTCGGCCAGCCTCGCCCCATCGGTTCCACCTCTAATGATCTTCTCTTGAAGTTCAACACCAAGCTTTTCGGCAGCTTTCCATAGCGCCTCCATGATGAGATCATCCTTCTTGATGGCTTCATACATGTTCCTATAGACGATCTTTGATGAAACGGAGACTTTTCCACCTGGGAAGAGTTGTTCCACTGTCGAGCCGAGACTCTGCAATGTGGCGATCCTCCGTTCAAGACCTTTGGAATCGAAGTCCCTCACATAGATGGTCACTTGGGTGGAAGCACTCGTCCCTTCGATCTCTTCGGCACAAAAATACCCGTATCGACCATCGGTCGCTTCGGGACTTTCACTCCTCGGAAGCGCACCGATATAGGCGACCGCCATGGAGAGGCTGTTCACCATTCGACCTCGAGCAGCACCCAAATGATACGGTATGCCGGTGAATTCGATTTCCACTGTGGCTGCATTGAAACATTCGGCTTCGATTTCTCCCCGTTTCCCGCCATCAAGGGTATAGCAGCAACGTGATTCCAGCATCCCCACATCGAAGGCATCCATTCCCGACCCGGTCTCCTCATCACTGGTGAATACCAGTTCCACCTCACCATGTGCGAAGGAATCGGGTGCCGTCAATCGCTCGGCGAGCGTCATCATGATCGCCACTCCGGCCTTGTCATCACCTCCAAGAAGTGTGTTGCCATCGGTGACCACCAAGGTCTCTCCGATATACTTTTCCAACTCCTTGTTCTCTTCGGCTACGATGGCATACCGGTCGTTCAACGAAATATCATTCCCATCATAGGATTCGATGACCCGGGGCTTCACCCCATTGCCTTCGACATCGTCGGCGACATCGACATGGGCCATGAAACCGATGGTTGGCGCATTACTTCCCTCGGGGAGGTTTGATGGTATGCGTGCGACCAAATATCCTTTGGGATCGAGTACAAGCTCGCGGACTCCAAGCTCCGTGAGTTCCTCCCGCAACATCTTGAGCAACTTCATTTGACCATCTGTGGTGGGTCTACGGTCCACGATATGGGGATCGCTCATGGTATCGACGACGACATATCTGAGAAAACGGTCCAGAAGGGATTGGGAAAGGGGGGATCGGTTCATGCTTGTTTCATCTCCTGATGTTCGGTATGTGGTGCATTATCCCACAATTGTGATCGTCAAGCAAGGCGATCTCCCCTTTTGGATTGCTGGATCAAGCGTCGAAATTGTATTTCTTCAACATGGGTTTCACCATGTCCATGACTTGGTAAAGTGAGAAGACCACAATGATCAAACCCGTCACCACCGGACCATTGCCCATGGTCTTCCCAACGGTCATCATCGAAGTCGCAACCGCATATGATGCGGAGGGATCGGTGGTCACATCCACTATCCATTCCTGGAACGACTGCGAAAACGAATCCCCGCCATACTTGTAGTAGCGATAGATCGAAAGTATCGAAGTGGCGGTGATTCCGGCTGCAACCGAGACGGCCGCGGCTGCCGACACCTTGCCCCAGAACACCACCTTGGGAATACATGCGTAAACAATGCCCGCAACCATAAGCACCAGAGTCTTGGTCACCAACTTCTGTAGATCACGCATGAATGCCGGGCGTTGGTTTGGCGGTAGGGAACGACATTGTTCGGTTGCGAACGAGGCAAACGCACGCCTTGTTTCCACGAATCTTCCGGTCAGTTCGACATACTCTTCATGAGGGAGGAGTGTTCGTGCCGATTCCATCACTGCATCGGCATCCCCTCCAGTGGCTACCGTATGGCAGAATTGCAGGTACGACGTCCCCTCTTGCTCTTCAAGCATACCCCGTACGACCGCTTCCCCATCGATATCCTCCATCATCGCCCTCGCGTTGGAGGACAGTTCTCCATTTTCCTCCAATACCGGACGCACGATGGACATCTGTTCATCGAGTACCCGAGCGACGACGGGAACCATCTCTTCGGTGGTCAGTTCCGGATTCCTTTTTGGCTCCATTGCCAGCGAGCAACCGAGAAGACAGACTATTGTCCAACCAACCACAGTGTTGGACATAATGGTCCTCAAGGATTTTCCCATGCTTCATTCCTCCTTTCACGCTTCCCGATCGGGAGCTATCGTGGCAAACAGCCATCCCAATTCGACACATACACACACTCGTGTATGTGACGGGACCAATCCTTCGATGTAGATGAAGTTTTCGATATCGGTATCGGAAGGATCCCTGTAGATGACCGAAGGCCTGATGAACCACCCGGGTTTGAATTCCCAGGTGTATCCCATCGTGAATTCGTTCATATAGATGATTTGATCTTGTGGAATGTGGGGACCGAGAAACATACAGGCCCTGGTGAGGGATAGTCCCATGAAGAAACCTTCTGCCCAAGGATGTACGATGAGCCGCAAAGAGAGGTCCAGCAGGATTTCATCTCCCCCACTGCGATCGAATGTACAGGAAACCGGCAGTTCGAGTGCGATGGAGTCGGCTATTTCCGTTCCAATCGTTGTCCTGAAACAGATATGGTTGTTCCAGAGGGAATCGATGCAGGCGAAATCGAAGGTCGCATACCACCGTAGCGGTTGTTCGTCAGCGAACATCCCAACTGGAAGTGAGAGGCATACAAGAATTGCAAACACTTTGAAGAAATGTCGCATGGCGGCTCCTACCGGGAAGGTTTCCCGTGTAGGAGCACCCTACCACCGGGCTATAGGAGCCACAATCGTCTCTTTCAGCTAGTCTCTTCGTCCCAACCCAAGGCATGTACCAAGTCGGCTTTTCTTCGATTCATGAAGAATATGGCGAAAAGGGCTTCATCCCCATCCGCCAGGGAGAGGGTGAGTCCACCCCTGAATCCGATGACTTTGCCTATCGAAAATCCAGTCACTTCATCGATAGGAACCGACCAGACCTTTTTTGCCTTGGCTTTCAACCCAGCCTCATGGGCCCGTTGGAACAATGCGACTTCATCATCGAACACCACCAGTCTCCCCCGCACCAGATCCTCACTGGTGAGAGGTGGAACCTTTCCACTGAAAATGGAAAACTTGATCCTACGCTTGTCGATCGCATGAATGTCCGCATCTCCCACCCAATAGGACAATCGGTAATAGACATACAGTACCGCGAACATGACAAAAAAGAGTGACCAATAGGCCCACTGGGCGATTTTCCCCATCGGCATGAATATCACGACAGCGAAAAGCGCGAGCAACAGGACTTTCAACAATGTTTTCATGAAGCAATAATAGGTCAAAAGTGCAAATTTGTGTAGACTTGCCCTAAGTGAACCTTTGCGTTATCTTCAAAACATGCACACCATTTTGAACTACCCGGACGAGACTCCGCTGGAGCTTGTTCATAAAGATACGCTTCAACCGTTTCTTCTTGACCATAGACATGGAATAAGTGAATTCTCGATGGCATCACTCTATCCTTTCACCCAAAAGCGCCACTATACCGTGAGTTCCTTTCGTACACCGTTCGGGACAACCGGGTATGTGATACGGGGAATCCAATACAACGGGGACACGCGAGAGATATTCGCCATGCTCCCAGCCGGATATCCCGGAAGGGAGTTCCTCGATGATTTGTTCACCCGAGTCGACGAGGTGAATGCGATTTGTGAAGATTTTCTTCCAAAATGGAAGGAGTGCCTGGAACGGGATCACCCCGAATTGCTCTTGGAAGAGGATCGGGACAATGCCGATTACCTCTACCCCAGACGGCAACTGATCGAATTAACCGGAAAGAACCTCCATAAGAAATTGGTGCATGTCCACCATTTCGTTGAAGACCATCCCGACCGCGTCGTCATCCCTTCGAATATTGCAAAACAATCGGATATGATCGAAGTGCTCGACAAATGGGCTGAGGGAAAGGATGTGGTGGAAGATTACAAAGCCACCCTTCTGGCGATCGAGTGCAGGGAAGAATTGGGACTCAAGGGAGTGGTGCTCTACACGGGAGACACCCCCGTTGCCTTCACTCTTGGAGAAGAGGATGGTCCTTCGCGCTTCATCATTCATGTGGAGAAGGCGATCGGAGGACTAAGGGGTGTGTACCAATACATCAACAGGGTGTTTGCCTCGGAGTTGC
Source organism: uncultured Spirochaetaceae bacterium (assembly GCA_964478945.1). Classification (GTDB taxonomy): domain Bacteria; phylum Spirochaetota; class Spirochaetia; order Sphaerochaetales; family Sphaerochaetaceae; genus CAYZJV01. The sequence continues at coordinate 48,419 of CAYZJV010000005.1, forward strand.
CCGACCGAATCGAGGAGATCAATCGGGAACAGGACCTTGGTATACCGGGTCTCAGACAGGCCAAGAAAACCTATGATCCATCACGATTGCTCATGAAATACCGGATACGCAAGAGATGAAAGGTATCACAGCATCTTTTTTCGCTTGAAGGAGCAAAATCAGCCGTTTGGATCGGTCTCTTGGGCGAACATGTTCATCAATAGACCGGCACCCATCATTTCCGGTTGCTCCATGCTCTTGAGACTGTCGACGAATTCTTGGAAATCGACCAATGTCTCCATCAGCATGAGCCGCACGAAGGCCTCCTGCTCCTGTTTGGCGGTGAGTTCCAAATTGGCTCCCCGACGTCGCAAGAGAAACACCACCTCATCCTTTCTGATTTGCCAAGATCGGACCGAGCCTTCGATGGTGCGGATGAAGAATCCTTCCGATCTGAACGCATCCGCAATCGAGCGACGAAGGAAATCGGCGGCCCTTTCGGAAGGAAACTCCAACTCCAAGGTGATCATATCGGTCTCCTGTGGAGCCTCCAACTTCTTCTTGTAACCCGAGCCACCCTTGAAGCTTTGCACCAAAAGAGGAGGTGCGGCAACCGAGGCCAACAACATGGTCATCACCGCCACACCGAACATGTCGGCTCCGATGGCACCACTGGCCAGTCCGATGCCCGCCACAATGAGGGTGACCTCTCCACGTGGCAACATGCCGGCTCCAATGCGCAACGCTCCCTTGATATTGAACCCGACGAACATGGAAGGAAGACCACATCCCACCAATTTTCCGACAAAGGCGATGAGAGAGAAGACAATGCCGAACACGAGTACGGAACCCACCGCCTGGAAATCGACCATCATTCCCATCACTGCGAAGAAGACCGGGATGAAATAGTCTCCAACCGCCTTGACCCTTTCGGTGATCTCCGTGGAGACATCGGTTTGGCTGAACGAAAGTCCGGCGATGTAGGCACCAATGATCATCGCCAGTCCGGCCATCTCCGAAAGTCCTGCCAACAACAGTGCAATCCCGAATGAAATCTCGGCAATCACACCCAAGGATTCCAAACGTTTCATTCTTTTGGTCAGATGGGGAGCGGCCAAGATACCCAAGACCATACATATGGCCCAGAAACCCACAGCCTTCAATGCGACTTGTCCGATTCCACCCCAAGCGATGCTACCGCCACCCATTTCGACTGTTGAGATGCCAACCACGACTGAAAGCAATACGATGCTGATCACATCGTCCAGCACGGCCGCGGCGAGAATGGTCACACCTTCCGGAGAAGATATCTTTTTCGTTTCACCGAGTATCCTTGCGGTGATACCGATGGAGGTGGCGGTACAGATCGTACCAAGGAACAAGGCCTCGGGTTCCATGATGGAATGGACCGAAGGATGGAGAAGGACCGTAATTCCGGCTCCCAGCAGGAAAGAAACCACTACTCCCCCCAGTCCCACTACAGAGGCTTTCCCGCTGAAACGCAGGAAAGTGGGGAGGTCGGTCTCCAACCCACTGGAAAAGAGCAGTAGGATCGACCCCACTGTCGCAATTCCATAGAGTTCGGGTGATACGGGTATGGTTCCCTCCATCGGAGGAAACAGCGGCCCGAGATGCCCCAGGGGGATAGCTCCCAACACATAGGGTCCGATTACCATTCCGGCCACCAGTTCACCAAGTACCTTGGGCTGTTTCAGTTTCCTGGAGAAAAACCATCCCGACAATTTCGTCGCAACAAGAATGACTCCCAATTGGAGAGCCAACAACATCATTTCATGCGCCATGTTCCATTACCTCACAATCCAAATACCGCAAGCACCTCTTGGGCACTCTTCGCCTGCAGCAGGCGTGTCCTCGACTCCTGAGTCTTTATGATGGTACTGATCTCGGCGAGGAACTGCACGTGCGGTCCCACCCTATCGACAGGAGAGAGTGTCATGATGAAGATACGGCTCGGTTCCCCATCAAGGGAATCGAAATCGACACCTTCGGGTTTGAGACCAATACAGGCCACGAGCTCCTTCACCGCTGTGGTCTTCGCATGGGGTATCGCGACACCATGTTGGATTCCGGTGGACATCTTCTTTTCACGTTCCATCACATCCTTAAGGACTTTCTGCTTATCGGAGATCTTCTTTTCTGCGACCAATATATCGAGCAATTCACCTATAATGCCATCTTTCGTGGAACTTTTTAGTGAAGTGGTCACCAATGCGGGATTCAATACACTTCGTATCTTCATACCAATGTGATACCACCATTGGTCATTTGATGCAATACTCACCTGCTTTGAAGCGATACGGAACCGACACAAGTATAGGGTATGGAGGTTCATATGAAAAAGTTCAAATGTACGATCTTGGTGCTGCTGATTATTTCACTGTTGATCCTGTCGGGATGTGAAGAAACCGGCCACACCACCACACTGCAACTGAGATTCCTGACCGATGGAGGCAGGAACGCGCAATCCAGGGAACCGGTGAGTCCCGATGGACAGGGACTCGCTATCACCGATTACACAATTTCGGGAGAGGGACCGAACGGGAAGTCCTTCGACATCACCACCAGCAGTTCGCAAGTCGAGATCAATGGCCTGTCGATCGGAACTTGGGAGATCGCGGTGACGGGGGTCAACCAACAGGGAACGGTACTCGCCACCGGCAATGTGACCCACCACCTTACTTCCAAAGACAACATGGTTGAGATACTGCTGCAGGAATGTGTGGGTGTGGGAACGGTTTCGATAGATTTCACTTGGGAAGACACTTTGTTCACAGGAATCGCACTCGATCTGAAATTGAAGGCACAAGGAGGAGATTTCACCACCGTGACCACAGGCAAAACAGTGGATCCCTCCACCGCCTCGGCCCACTATGGAGCCCAACTTTCCAATGGTTCCTATGAGTTGCTCTACAATCTTTATTCGGATGGTGAAAAACTCGGAGGAGGAATCGTTGCGATACGCATCCTCGACGGAATGCTTTCATCGAGTACAATTCCAATTGTCATTGACAAGCTGTTGCCGGAGGCTACCGGGCTCATGATACGTAGCGATGTGGTCGCACCCATCGTGGGTACAATCGAGGATATCGGTGAGGTGGTCCTTCCCAACACTGCGGTTTCAGCCCGTTTTTCACGAGTGGAAGGTGGCAGTTCCTCACCCATGGAGGTCGATTGGTATCTGGATGGGGAATTCCTAGGTTCATCCAATCCCATCGGCTTCTCCACCTTCACCGGATCCCATCGCTTGGATGTGATCGCGAAGGATGAAGTCTTTGGAAGTGTGGGCTCAGAAACCCATGCGTTCGAAGCTTCGGTGGAATCGTTGCAACAGGTCCCGATCACAGTAGCCACGGTAACTTCAGGTGACCAGGACGCCAATTCACAACCCTATTGGCTCTCCAGTGTGGCCGATACCGCATTCCTTCGAGATGGCAATCTGCTGATCGCAAGTACCGAGGGACTGCAGATCTGTTCGATCGTGAAGGATGAATTGGTGGTGGAACAAAGTTTCTCCGACAATGGATTGTCATTGGAAGCCAACCCGTATCCCTCGGCCGGAGTCACCGACCTGGTGGTCGATACGGTCGACGATATCGTCTGCACGACCGCGAGAGGTTCGGGTGTGATAGTGTTCTATAGCTACGATCCGGTGACTGTCTCCTTGCAGAAGATCGCGGCCTTCGAGCCCGATCAACCAGGTGGAAATTGGTGGACAGCCGACATCACCAACGTGGTGCTGGATCCCTATATCAACAGAGTCTACTTCATCGATTATCTGGCAGGATCGGGTGAGGGATATTTCTACCATGCGGGGTATGACTCCAATTCGGTGGAGGCCTTCTCCCTAGGTTCGTTGATCCCCACATTATCCTCTTCATTGGTCGAACCCGAAAGGATCGCCATCAATGCAGGGGGAAACCGTCTTGCGGTCGCGTCTCCCTCGATCAGGAAGGTCAATGTATATACTGTGAACCAGATGCATGAGATCAACTATGAGGGGCACTATGTCGACGGTGATGTCAATCTGGGAGGACCGTACGATGTAAGGTGCGTGGGTGACAAAGTGTTTACCTTCATGGACGATGGTATCAATGTATTGAATCGAATTTCGACTTCACCCTATTTCGCCTTCGCACAAAAGGCCACCACTTCCGAGGATGTGGTTGAGGCACTGGTGGTGGATTCGATAGAAACGAATGGATGGGCCATCCATGGTGGGTTGGATCCGGCTGTGCATCATATGGAATTCGTGAATGGAACTCCCATCTACACCCAAGGTTCGATGGACACACAATCGTTCGCCGCTTCCCGAATCAGTCTCTCCCCGAAGGGGAATTTCCTCAGTATCAGTGGCGGCAATGAACTCAGGCTACTGCGGATCGGGGATGGTTGATTGTCGTTTGGGGAATACCATCGATACTCTGGTTCCTTGTTGTGCATCACTGGCAATTTCCAATTGTCCGCCGTGAAGGCGGACAATCCTGTCTACTATGGTGAGACCGAGACCCGAACCTTGGGTGGAGCGGGAGAACTCTCCCCGGTAGAGCCTTTCGGTCAGTTTGGGCAGTTCCTCTTGTGGAATCACCGTACCTTGGTTTGCCACCGAGATGATCACCGAGCCATTACCTTCCACAATCCTCACCACGATGGAAGTCCCCCTCTCTCCATACCTCAACGCATTTGAGATGAGATTGGACAATGCCCTTACCATAAGCTTCTCATCACCGAAAAACTGTTCACAGCCTATTTCAGATTCGATTTCCATTTGCGATTGCAACAGATTGGCCTCGAATCGCTCCTTGAGTTCTCGAATGAAGGTGGTCGAATCGATGCGTGTGTGTGTTGCCTTGGCTTCGGGAGATTCCAAACGCATCAGTATCTCCAGATCATCGATCAACAGTTCCATCCGCTGCAATTCCCTAAGCGTACGTTCGAAACGGGGGATTTCCGGTTTGAGTATACCATCCATCATCCCTTCCAGTTGGGCTTTCACCGAAGCCACAGGAGTGCGCAAATCATGTGCGATATCCTGGGACCATTGGGCACGGGAGGTCCTTTCGTGGACCAGTCGTTGCCGTAAGGACTCGATTGAAGTCGCTATCCCCACCAACTCATCGGAACCTTCCGGCTCTACCGGAGTGTGTATCTCCCCTTCGGCCATGAGATGCAGCGATTGCGCCATATTGTCGGCGGGACGCGACACCTTCTTTGAGAAATACAGCGCGGCCACCAATGCGATTGCCAAGGAGAGCAGCAGAGAAACCACCATCACCAGCAACATGGTACGCAATAGGGTCCTGTTCGCAACGTCGGAACTGAACGACTGTTCTGCCGTCATATAATAGCCGAGCAAGACATCACCCGAATATACCGGTTCCAATTGGGACATCATGTTGCGTCCCATATTGCCGTGCATTCCCATCATGCCCCGAGTTCCGGCCAACAACTCCCTCTTGGTATCGTAAACGGCCAAAGGTCCGTTGTAATAGGTGGTGAAGTCTTCGTTTGAACCGGTAAGCAGAGCCTGCGCGGCTTCATACGCCTGATTGGTACGGACTTGCCTCCATTGGACTTCACTTTGACGGTATCCCAATCCCACCAAGAGGGCGACCACAGCGATCTGGATCACAAATGCGGCCACAAAGATTCCGAAGGTCTTTTTCACCAATGTCATTCGGACACCTTTCCCACAAAGCGGTAACCAAAACCACGTACCGTCTCGATCCACTCATTTACGGTCAATTTTGCCCTGATGTTCTTCATATGGGTATTGATCGCACGTTCCGATCCCTCCGCCAGATAATCGAGGCACATGCCCAGCAATTTGTCACGGCTCACCACCACTTGTTCCCTTTGGGCAAGAAAGGCGAGGATCTTCCACTCTGTGGCCGTAAGCTTCACCTCCAATCCGTCATGGGTACAAAGGTGGCTGTCCTCATCCATCATAAGTGTATGTTCGGTTCCATCGGCTGCTACCGCGGGTTCCAGGATCCAATGGTGCCGCTCGGAGTGCGTGGTCGATCCATTTCCCTTTTGTGTCCTTGCAAGAAGCGTGCGAACACGCAATACCAACTCACGCATTGAGAATGGTTTCACCACATAATCGTCGGCACCGATTTCAAAACCGGTGATCCTGTCCGATTCACTGGAACGGGCGGTCAAAAAGAGTATCGGGATATCCTGTTCACGCTTGATCTTCCTGGCAAGATGGAACCCATCTCCATCGGGAAGCATCACATCGAGTATGATCAAATCGGGAACAGCCATCCGAGTAGCTTCGAGCACTCCCGAGAGACGTTCGAACGAAACCACGGTGTGCCCGTCGACCTCAAGGTAGGAGACCACCGCTTCCAGCAATCCCGCATTGTCTTCAACCACGAATATCTTGGCCAATTTGGATCTCCTTCTCCACCATGATACACCTCTACCTTATCCGGGGAAAGTGTTGCGAAAATATTCGTAAGGTAAAGATCGGATGAAGATCTTCACCCTTGGAGCTTCGGCAATCGGAGGAACAAGGCCAAAATCAAACAAATCCCCGAAACTACCAACAATCCCAAGCCCAGTCCCCACAGGTTACTGAAGAATCCCAACATGAGCGCGATCACCACAGCGAAAAGTGTCTCGGCTTGGGATTCCACGGACAAGGCCGAAGCAAGGGAAGCCTCATCCATCCTCTCTGTGACATAGGCGATTCCCATGGGTTTGCGCAGATTCTCCATCACATATATTCCCACATAAAGGATGATTGCCAACAGTGGGGCTCCCAACCAGTAGGCTATGCCACTGACCACCCCAAATAGGATGCCCATGAACAGCATGCTGTTCAACGGCACCGCCAAGGTTTCGAACCGTTCCGAGAGTTTTCCCGAGGAACGTGACGCATAGGCGGTGATCAAATAGAGGATGGCATAGACGAATCCTGTGATCAAAGCTGTCCTCTGATCATCCTGCAATGCGAGCAGTACCGGCAATGCCAACGCGAAGTTCTTCAAGATCGGTTGCAGGTAATCCTTGAAGGCCTTGTAGTAGCCACTGTAGAGCGATTGGTTGGCGATTGCACGAAGCAACTCCCTACTTTTCAAACTCTTCATCAGCGACTTGATGACCGAAGAGAATTCAGAGGCAACCGTCTTGTCGCTCGTATGGCGAGGTCCATCGAGATTCGCGGGATAACTGAGGATAAGGAAGAGATCGAGCACATAGGGAATGATCGTGAAGAGAAACACCGGAGCATATGATCCTTGCCAGAACACAAGGAAGGCGGCTATCAGGGCCGAAAGCGCGGCACCTGCTTGGCTCCAAGCCCTCGTATGCCCATAGTAGTGGGTCTTCAAGTGTCCCCAATTGTGCATCTTCAAATAATCGAAGATCATTGCCTTATGGGTTCCAGTCCTGAAAGCCTCTCCACCAGCGAACACCAGCATTGCCAAAAACAACACCCAGTAGGATTGGGAAAAGAAGAAGACCACGAATGAGACGATGTAGGAGAGGAAGGAGACTGCCATCGATCTCCTTCTCCCCATGCTGTCGGCGATCACCCCCGAGGGTATCTCTATGATGTTCACACATACTTCGCGTGCGGCATAGAGAGTCCCGATCTGAAGAAAATCCAATCCCTTTTCAAGGAAGAAGAGCATGAGGAACGGTTCAAAGAAACGTAGATTCTTGAGAAATCCATACGCGCAGAACTTATAGAACTGCACATTCCGCTTGAAATCCTTGGGGAGGTCCTTCTGTTGACTCATATCGATATGGTACCCAATTTGAGCGAATTTTTCAAAGAGAAAAAATTTTCAAGGAAAATCGGGAAGTGCACTTGACACCATTTCAGTCTTAGTGTATTAGTTTGATAGTACACTAAGAAACAAGGTAACAAAAGGAGTCACCTATGATACGAATGCAAAACGTTCGGTTCCAATACGGAAAACAGCCCCTGTTCAACCATTTGGATCTCGAAATCGAAAAAGGCAACATCTACGGCCTGCTGGGGATGAATGGAGCTGGGAAGACCACGCTGCTGAAACTCATCTCGGGCCAACTCTTTCCAGCCGAGGGAACCACTTCCGTGATGGGATATGATCCCACCGTACGGAATCCCGGAATGCTGGAGGAACTGTTCCACCTTCCCGAGGAATTCCTTCTTCCCCACATGCGTGCCGAGGAGTACCTGTCCACCTATTCGGTCTTCTATCCTCGCTTTGATCATGCCGCGATGCATCGCTACTGTATGGATTTTGATCTCGATCTCTCGAGGAAGTTGAACGAACTCTCGTTCGGACAGAAGAAGAAATTCCTCCTCTCGTTCGGACTGGCCACCGGCACCTCCCTCCTGATACTCGATGAACCCACGAACGGACTCGACATTCCTTCGAAAAGCCAGTTCCGCAGAACAGTGGCTTCTGCGATGACCGAAGAGAGGACTTTCATCATCAGCACCCATCAGGTGCGCGATATGGAGAATCTCATCGATCCCATCATCATCGTGCATGACGGCAAAGTGGTGATGAACAGGAGTCTTCCCTCCATAGCCGAGGACTTCACCATTTCCCTTGAGAAGAGTGAACCCACCGCCGCGGATACGGTCTTTATGGAGAAGGTTCCTGGTGGATGGATGAGCGTTCGCACCCGCACCGCCGATGACGATGAGACCCCGATAGACTTGGAAACACTATTCAATGCGGTCGTCTCCAATCCCGCACCGTTCGAAGAAGGAGGAGAGAGATGAGATTCGTTCGTGTAATGAAAAAAGAGTTGCTTGAGGGCAAGAAGAATCTGTTCATCTATTCCATCACCATCGTCATGGTGATGTTCATCCAGGAGTTTGTGGGAGCATTCATCATCAAAATGACCGGAGGAACCCAACCTTTCGAGTCGAGCTATCTCGGCAACTTCACCGGATTCCTCTTTCTTGGAGGCTTCATCGTCACCAGCATGATGTTCTCACAGGATATGTTCAACAGGACGGGCCAACACAATTGGTTGATGTTGCCGGCATCACGTTTGGAGAAGTTCGGAGCAAAGGCTGTACTCAGCGCATTCGCCTATCCGATTGTACTCACCCTGCTGGTCACAGTGGCATCGATCGTGGTGGAGGCTTTGACCCTCTTGTTCTTCGGCAATCCGTTCTCTCCCTTCATCCCATGGACTGCCAATGTGGGAAGGATGGTGCTCCATTATGTCGCCACGCAATCGGTGTTCCTCCTTGGAGCCACCTATTTTCGCAAGACCCACTTCGTGAAGACGGTTCTCACGATCGGAATCATCGGCATCCTCATGGGATTGCTTGCGACCTTGTTTGTCCGCATCGCATTCGCCCCCTATTTCACCGGACCATTCGATCTTAGGATCGACCTCTCGGTGATCGACAACCACCACACGATCGTGACCCTGGGTCGATGGATTGGAAACATCTTCTACTGGTTGGTGTTGCCGGTATTCTGCTGGTTCACAGCCTATCTTCGAGTGAAGGAGGTACAATCAACCGATGCAATTCAATAAACATACTTCAATCTATCTACAGATCGCCGATTATCTGTACGACAGGATACTCAGTGGCGATTGGCCCGATGGACAGAGGATTCCCTCGATACGAGACATGGCAGTCCAACTCGAGGTGAACCCCAATACGGTAACCCGCACCTATACATTGCTGCAGGAGGAGGGAACATTGGAAAATCAACGGGGAATCGGGTACTTCACCGCTCCCGATGCACGAAACCAAGTGTTGGAAAGGAAAAGAAAGGAATTCATGCGCAATGAACTTCCCACCATCTTCAATACGATGGAACAGTTGGGCCTTACCAAGGAAGATTTGATACTTCAGTTCGAAGCATATGAAAAGGAGCATGTATGATGATGAAAAGAAGCAATATGATGTTGGCCGGAGCGGGAGCTGTGCTTGTGGTGCTGTTGTTGGCCGGAGTGATCACCGCGAGGGTCCTGTTCGATCGTACGATCATACACAGTCCCTCCGACTCCATGGTGGTGAGGGTGGAAACCCGCTATTGATGATTCAAACACCCGGATCTTCGACGACGGTTTCGGGTGGCTTTTCAAGGAGCTCGGGGTGCTGGATATAGCGCACGAGCTCCTTCCATGCGGAAGCCATCCCAAAGCCGTCGCAGATCCGCTCATCACCGACGATCTTGAAGTCGATGAATTTGCGTTCGGTCACCGATCCATCCTTGGCGATCACCCGCTCGGAGTACTTCGGACCATAGGCAATGAATCCACTACAGGTTCCGAAATTGTAGATATGATGGTAGATCGGTGGAAAGTTGATGGAACCCATTGCGGTTACGAAGATACTGCAGTGGAACGGACTCAGATGTTGGATGGCTTTCGGCATCCACCCATGAAAATCGAGCCACTTGATGGTTCCTATCACGAATCTAATGAGAAACGAGGGGAGGTGGTTCACAAATTTGGCAAACGAGTCGGTGGAATTGTCGTTCATCAGATCCTTGTTGCGTTCGATCTCCCGTTGCAGCCGAACCGCGACATCGAAGATCGTGTCGGCCGGATCATAGACCACCTTGACCACCGTTTGGGGTCCTTCGACCGAGAGATTCTTCTTGATCGCCAACGATATGCTCAGTTCATCGCGTGAATAGGCCTTGTGGCCGGCTATGAAGCGGTTCACATAGGGCCGCTGGCTGATCATCCGAACAATGGATGCCATCACCACATCGATGAAGGTCGTATCCCAACCGATCGGACTACCCTCCAGACGACGCTTTCTCAGATATCGTTCGACCGGGGTCACATCGATCTTGAACGAAGCACCCACCTGGGAATCGTTCCTGGTCGACATGATATAGGGGATGAGGGTAAAGAAGGTGTCCGTATGCATGAGACGCCTTCCATCATAACGATCCCTCCAACGCTTCTTCAGAACGGGGCGTTCAACCGGTTTCCCATATTCCATGCGATCATTCCCACTCTATGGTACCGGGTGGTTTGCTCGTGATGTCGTAGAGCACCCTGTTCACCCGCGCGACTTCGTTGCAGATCCGTGAAGAGGCCCTTTGCAATACTTCGGGAGGAAAGCGGAACCAATCGGCCGTCATCGCATCCTCGCTCGTCACAGCCCTCAGCGAACACACCTCCTCATAGGTCCTTTCATCACCTTGGACACCCACGCTTTTCACAGGCAGTAAACAGGCCAAGGCCTGCCAGATATCGCCATAGAGGTTGGCTTTTCGGATCTCATCGATGAAGATCGCATCCACTTCCCGCAATGTATCGAGCCGTTCGGCAGTCACTTCGCCGATACACCTCACACCGAGTCCAGGGCCGGGGAAGGGATGGCGGTTCACGATCTCATCAGGCAATCCCAATTCCTTTCCAAGTTCCCGCACTTCGTCCTTGAACAATTCCCTCAGGGGTTCGAGCAAAGAAAAGCGGAGATCGTCGGGTAGTCCTCCCACATTGTGGTGGCTCTTGATGGTAACCGAGGGTCCCCCCGAGGGACTGATGCTCTCTATCACATCGGGATACAAGGTTCCTTGTGCCAGGAAATCGATCTCCCCCGCGGCACGCGCCTCCTGCTCGAAAACGTCGATGAACACCTTGCCGATGATCTTCCGTTTCTGTTCCGGATCGACCACACCCTTCAAGGCGGAAAGGAATTGGTCTCTCGCATCGGCATATTGCAATCGGATATGGAAGTTGTCACGGAACACCGAGAGCACCAAATCGGCCTCACCTTTCCTCAACAGTCCATTGTTGACGAACACACATACCAGTTGGTCCCCTATGGCCTTGTGGATAAGCGCGGCTGCAACCGAGGAGTCGACTCCCCCGGACAAGCCGCACAGAACCTGCTTGTCTCCTACCATATTTCGGATCTCATCGATTTTGGTATCGATGAAGGATTCCATCGACCAATCGGCGGCAGCTCCACATACGTTCAAGACGAAATTCGCCAAAAGCAACGATCCCTCTTCGGTATGTACCACCTCGGGATGAAACTGTACGCCATACCATCTCTTTTCAGGATACTCGACCGCTGCATACGTGCAGTTCTCGGTCGAGGCTGAGCAGATGAAATGTTCTGGTAGCGAGGACACAGAATCCCCATGGCTCATCCATACTTGGGTTTTTGGCGAGAGCCCATGCAACAACAGGGAATCCTCAACCGTGCAATCCAGGTGGGCGAACCCATACTCCTTTTGCCGGGGACGTTCCACAGTACCACCGTTCATCACCGACAGGACCTGCAATCCATAGCAGATACCGAGAATGGGAATCCCAAGAGCGAAGATCCTTTCGTCGGGACGGGGTGAGCCGGGAGTCCTCACACTGGAAGGCCCCCCGGAAAAGACCAGGCCCTTTGGAGCAAGCCTCTCCACCTCTTCGGCAGTTATCGTATAGGGAACTATTTGGCTGTAGACATGCTGTTCCCTGATTCTTCTCGCGATCAGCTGACTGTACTGTGCTCCGAAATCGAGCACCAAAATCGTATCGTGGGTCTTCGTTTCCATCGATTCTCCTCATTCCTACCAAGCGAGGGAGCGAACTGGGGGATAGGCTTTCAATACCGCTCTAGATACGGCCATACCCAACACCACGCCGACTCCACTTTGCATCAAATTGAGTGGGATCTCCACCAAAGCGGCTTCGAATCCATACAGGATTCCTCCCGCCACATAATATCCACCGGTCATCACAACCATCCCGATCAATCCACCGGCAAACATCATGATGAGTTTCGCATCTCCAGGCACTTTGGCCTTCATGCCCGTCCGGGCGATCAATGCGATCAACATCCCCTGTACCCCATGGATGATGAATGAAAGCGGTGCCCATTGCGCATAACCTCCGATCAAATCGGCTATGGCGGTACCCAAACCGCCGGCGATCGCTCCCACCCACGGTCCGAAGAGAAATGCCGAAAAGGTGATCACCACGTCACACAGACTGATATAGCCCTTTATGGGGGTGGGAACCCGCACCAATAGGGTAAATACAACGACAACGGCCGTAAGGACGGCAACCAAGGCGATACGCAAAGCCGTCATGTTCGAAGGATTACTTCTTTCCATGGAACAACCTCCTTCAGAGGGTATTGAACAAAAGCCAGAAAACTGTCGGAATCATAACCGAAACCAGCATTTGGGTAAAGAGACCACCTTTGGCCTTCAATTTCCTATACTCCGTTCTACCTCCACTTCTGCCCAAACCGCGATGCTCCAGACTCATGGCGAAATGGGGTATCGACTTCAGGGCATACACCAAGGCGGCGGTGATGGTGGGAATCGCATCGGAAAGTCTTTGCCGTCGACTCGATTGTTCCCCGATGCGCAACGCATGGGAATCCTTTATCATCTTGAACGAATCGGCGATGAAAGGAATGAATCTGAACGCCAAGGTCAACACCAGCGCCGCGTTGCGGGGAAGCCCATACCATCTCAAGGCCAAGTTGATATCGGCCATGGGAGTACTCCAAAGATAGAGTGTACAGAGGTAGGTGATGGCCAGGAATCGACTCACCAGGAAACTGTAATTTTGTACCGATTCGACGGTGGCGACCGTGAATCGACCAATGACGAGCAATGATTCGCCGTCGCGATAAGTCAATGGTATGAACAGTGTCATCAACACCAGCACGAAGAGGATCGCACGAAGGGGTTGCAACGCTTGTGTGAATCCCATCGCATGCCATGCGGTGAGGAAGGCGAATACACACAGTAGCCACAGTCCCCACTGTGAGATGGGAAGGAACACCATCACACACAACAACAACACAAGCAATAGTTTGGAGCGGGCATCAAGCAAGTAGAGGAATCCCCTTCCGGCGATAAAGGTGTTCACGGTCATGCACCCACCTCCGTTTCCCTGACTTCTCCATCGATGATGGTGTATTGCCTTTGGGCGAGATTCCTCGCGAACGATCGGTCATGGGTGATGATGACGATCCCGGCACCTTTCATCCTCAAAAGGGAAATGATTTCGAATGCCGCCGAATAGGTGACTCCGCTGTCAAGCTCATCGATGATGAGAAACGGACGTTCGAGCAGATGGTAGACAGCCGCCTGGAGATGCTTTTTCGCACCATACCCCATCATCGTGGGATTGTCGTCACAATCGAGGTGGAACAACTCGGCGCTGGAGTGGATCATCTTTTCCTGCACTTGTTTGGAAAGATGGGAGTCGTGGCGCAACGACCAACCGAGTTCATCACGGACTGTGGGAAGGAATATGCCATAGTCGGGATTTTGGAAGAGGTATCCCACCTGTGTCCGCAAGGCGATTTGATCTTTTGCCACACCATCGATGTGTAGTGTGCCTGCAACGGATGGATCGAGTCCACACAGCACTCTGCTGAGTGTGCTTTTACCCGATCCATTCGGGCCAACCAAGGCCACGATCTCACCCGATTCCACATGGAATTCCTTTACCTGCAGCGAAAATGGCGTTGAGTTGACCGATTTGCGGGGATGTACGATTTCAAGACCTTTTCCTGCGAACCTATGGACGGAGCCGATGGAAATTTCTCCGACACCAGGAGAAAATCGTGCATCGCATTCCTTGTCGTATGCAAGTACGATAGATTCCTCTTCCCCAAAGGTGAGCACTCCATCGGAGAGCATTGCATAGGAGTCGAAACTTCCCCTGAACTCGTCGATATAGCGTGAACCGAAGAGGAGGACTGCTGTCTCCTTGCGCAGCAGTCGTTTCAACAGTTGGGATCTCCAATGTTCATCCAGATCGTCGAAAGGTTCATCCATGATCCAAAGCGGAGCATCGATCGCATCCGCCACTGCAAGCAGCAAACGTTTGCGTTCACCTCCCGACATCTCCTGCGGGTTCACATCGGCCATCTCTTCAAGACCCCAGTCACGCAACGCTTTGTGCACCCGCTTCACAAGAAGGGTCCTTTCGATACCCAACGATTCAAGTGGGAACGCCACCTCATCGGCACAGGTGGTCATAAGAAGCTGTTCTTGCGGATTTTGCCCCACAAGGGTCACCTTGTCGGTGAGATCCCACGGTGCCCGCTGTCCCATCGATTCACCATCGATCGAAAGGTCGCCTGAGATTGAGCCTGCGATGAAACGGGGAAGCAAGTTGCAAATGATCCGTGCGAGCGTCGATTTTCCACTGTCGGGAGCACCCAGCACCAAGAGGGTCTCTCCCGCGTTCAAGGAAAAGGAGACCTCCTTCAACACTTGGGCATTGGGAAGTGTTCCATACCGTTCATAGGCAAAAGAAAGGTGGGAGACTTTCAGCATGATACCTACACCGAGGCATTGGTGATTGAAGAGAACTGCTCTTCGATCGCCCCATAGACCGTATTCGGCAACTCTTTCAATTGTGCTTCATCCAAAAGAGATGTTGCGATCGGTTCGGCTACTGAAATGACCACATGGACCCTACGGATCCCCTGCTTCTGCTCAAAGGCTTTTCGCGTACCATCGATGGTGATCGGTACGATGACCGCCTTGGCTCTGGTGGCAAGCTTCAAGCTACCTGTCTTGAATGTCCCCAGTTGTCC
The DNA here is from genome assembly GCA_964478945.1 of uncultured Spirochaetaceae bacterium. Lineage (GTDB taxonomy): Bacteria > Spirochaetota > Spirochaetia > Sphaerochaetales > Sphaerochaetaceae > CAYZJV01. The sequence goes on from CAYZJV010000005.1 coordinate 63,921, forward strand.
GGTCCTGCTCCTCGTGCCTTCGGGAAATATGAACATGGGAATCCCCTTCCTGATATTCTCCACTCCCTTGAGTATCGCACTGATGGATGAACGGGGACTCTTGCGATCGATATAGACGCAATTGATGGATCGTATCCAGGATTTCACGAGCGGGATACGGTCCAACTCCTGCTTGGTGATGAATCCGGCCCAGATGCGCAGTCCGGCGATCACGGCGGGGATGTCGAGCATAGACTGGTGGTTGGATACAAAACAAACGGGAGTACCATCGCGTGGAATCCGATCCATACCTTTCGTTTCGATCTTCATGCGCAAAGACCAGAGGATGGTGCGTGAAATATTGGTGCCATTGAAGCGCATCCATCTTTCGGCGATCGAAGAGGCACCGAAGAGTCGCAGGACGACCGAGGGGATGATTGCAACGAACATCGAGAGGATGAAGGTGGGTACCACGATGAGAAGTGCGATGGCGATATGGATATATTTCAACACTGAAGTCCTCCCGATCAGCGAAGCTCTTGGGTCTGGTAGAGTCTCGCGTACTGTCCTCCGGCTGCGACCAAGGTCTCATGGTTTCCCGCTTCCACGATCGCCCCGTTGGCCAATACATAGATGATGTCGGCATCACGCACTGTCGTCAAGCGGTGCGCGATGACGATCGCGGTCCGGCCTTCGGCCAGACGCTTGAACGCATCCTGTATCTGGTATTCCGATTCACTGTCCAGGCTACTGGTGGCCTCGTCGAACATCAGTATCTTGGGATTCTTCAGAAAAACGCGGGCAATGGAGAGGCGTTGCTTCTGCCCACCCGAGAGACGGGTCCCCCTCTCACCCACTTCGGTATCGAGACCTTCGGGCAAAGAACGGATGAAGTTGGAGAGGTTGGCCTGTTCCAAGGCACGCCACATTTGGTCATCGGTGGCATCACTCTTGCCGTACTTGAGGTTCTCCCGAATACTCCCATCGAACAAAAATACATTCTGTTGCACGAAACCGATCTGACTACGTAGTGAAGCCTTCTTCACATGGGCCACATCCTGTCCATCGACGAGGATCTTCCCCTCCTCCGGTTCATAGAATCTGGGAATGAGGGAGACAAGTGTGCTCTTGCCGGCTCCCGACTCTCCCACAATGGCGACAGTGCTTCCACCGGGAATGGAAAGGTCTATCCCCCCAAGGATCTCGTCGCCACCCGAATCGTAGCGAAAGCGCACCTTGTCGAAGGTGATCTGGCCTTCGGTCACTTTGAGATCCACCGCTCCAGGCAGATCGTTGATGTCGCTTTGGATATCCATCACTTCGGTGAACCGTTCGAACGCAGCCATACCCTGCTGCAATTGTTCGGTGAAATGGATGAGACGATCGATGGGCGGCAACACAATCCCCACATACAGGATGAAGGCGACCAAGTCGTACACGGGAACGATTCCCAGATAGATCAAAATCGCTCCACCGGCAACAGTGGTGAAATAATAGAGCTCACGAAAGAACATCATGGTCGATTCGTAGCGGGCCATCACCTTGTACTGATTGCTGCGGGCAGTCTGGAAGATGGTGTTCACTTGTTTGAACTTCTGCTTCTCATACCCTTCGCTGGTGAAGGATTGGACCTCCCTTACCCCTTGGATGGAATTTTCCACCACCGAGTTCACATCGGCTACGGTTTTTCGTACCGCCCTGAATCCCGCCTTGAGTTTGTTTCCGTAATAGATGCCAAAAAACAACATGATGGGCAGGGGTACAATCGAGATGAGGGCCAATTGCCAGTTGTTCACAAACATCACCGCATAGGCTCCAATGATCACCACAATGGAAATCAACAGGTCTTCGGGTCCATGGTGTGCGGTCTCGGTGATCATGAAGAGGTCGTTGGTGATGCGGGACATCAAATGGCCGGTCTTGGTTTGGTCGAAATATCTGAATGAAAGTCGCTGCAGATGCCCGAAGAGATCTTGTCGCATGTCACTTTCCATGAACACGCCAAGCTGATGGCCCCATCTCACACGAATATAGGTGCAGATGGTCTGCACTACATAGATGCCCAACATCACTGAGAACACGACCACCATCATCGTCCAGTCGTGTTCCGGGATATGGGTCCTGAGGAGCTCCCTCGTCAGCTGGGGAAAGAGAATCGAAAGCAGCGATCCGAGGACCGCCGCTCCCATATCGAGAAAAAAGAGTGTTCCGTACGGCCTGTAATAGGCGATGAACCTTCTAAGCATCCCCTTTGTTCCTCTTGAACAAACGGGCGAGCAAGCCTTGCTTTTTTTTGGGTGCGGAAGGGACATCGGGAGAGACTTTTGGTTTCACAGGGTGGGAAGTGGGCTTCTCCACCTTTGTGGTCTTCTTCGGTTGCTGCGAAGGCTTTCTTGTGTTTCCTTGCTTCCTTGGATTGGGTTTGGTCGTGGTCTCCTGTTGCTTGTCGGTCGCGTCGGATGCGTAGACTTGTTTGTAGTAGGCGATCCTTTCCTCGAAATCCATCTTTTGGATCTCTTGATAACTCTTTCCCTTTCGAGGAGACTCCTTCTTCGGGACAGGCTTCTTCCGTACATCGGTGCTTGCCGGCCTACTGGGTTTGGGTCCCTTGTGAACTTTGGCTGTATCGGGTTTGGCCGGTTTTGCCGCGGCAGGTTTCGGTCCCCGTTTGTCCGAAGTCCTGGATCGTGATGCATTGCTCTTGGACCCATGTCCTTTGCCCTGGGGACGACCTTGTCGGGGTTTTCCTCCCGATCGGGAGGCAAATTCGCTTTCTGAGACCAGATCCCTGAACCGCATCTTGGCGCTTTTATCCTCAACCTTGGGCAAGTGTTCCTCATCCGGCCACATCACGGGAATTTTCATTTGGATGTAGTTTTCAATGGCTTCCAATCCATAGACGAATTGCTCACATGCCAAGGTGATGGACTTGCCCGACTTGCCGGCTCTGGCCGTCCTCCCGATCCTGTGCACATAGCTCTCGTAATCCTCGGGAATATCGTAATTGACCACGAGCTCGAGATCGTCGATCTGGAGGCCTCTGGCGGCCACATCGGTGGCGATGAGGAATCGAAGTTCACCGCTTTTCATCCTATTGATCACCTTGAGACGTTGGCTTTGGGGAAGGTCTCCCATGAGATATTGGGTCTTGTACCCATTCACATTGAGGCGTTTGCTGATTTCCACGGCCTTCGCCTTGGTGTTGGTGAAGATCAGTGCATTGGAAGGATCCTCCTTCGCCATCAACCTGAGGAAAAGATCGAACTTTTCATCCTTAGCCACATGGTAGAGTTCCTGGGTGATCGCCTTGACCGTAATTTCTTCTGGTTGGACCTCGATCTCAAGTGGTGTGTTCATATACTCCCAGGCAAGATTCCGCACCCGGGTCCCCAATGTGGCGCTGAAGAGCATGGTTTGACGCTCATCCTTCTTCACCATGAGACGGAACATCTTCTGCACATCGGGATAGAAGCCCATATCGAAAAGTCGGTCGGCTTCATCGATGACAAACGTGTCGATGGCCTTGAAATCGAGTTTTCCCATCTTCTGGTAATCCAGGATCCTACCCGGAGTACCGATGATGAGATCGACTCCTTCGGCGATCTGCTTGTCCTGCTTGGCGTACCCGACTCCACCATAAAAACATCCGATGCGATACTTTTCGATACCGGAAGAAAGCAACCTGGCATCTTCTTCGATCTGTACCGCAAGTTCACGTGTGGGAGCCACAATAAGGGCGACCGGCATCTTTTTGTCGCCCCTTTCACGGGCTGATACAAATTTCTGCAACAGAGTGATGAGGAAAACGGCGGTCTTTCCCGAACCGGTCTTGGACTGCGCCATGATATCCTTGCCTTGCAGGGCTCCGGGGAGCACCCTCTCCTGCACCGGCATGCAGTCGGTGAAGCCGGCGGCTTCTATGCCCGTCATCACATGTGCGTGTAGTGGTAATTCCTTGAATTTCATGTAGAGACTATACTCTGTTTTACGACATTAGTGTAGTGCATCCACTTCCCAACGTCGAATGAGTTGGTGAATGGGAGCAGCGATCGTACCGATACGTGTGAACCGGTGGGAGTCAAACGATGCCACCGGCATCGCACCCATGCTGGTCGAGGATATGAACACTTCGTCATACACCCCATCGGCAAGATCCCTCTCCGACGGTGCTTCGAATCGCAAGGAATATCCCAGCACTCCGATTGCCTTGAGTATCTTGTCTCTGGTGACACCTTCGAGCACCTCATTGGAGGGTGCGGTATGGACCACTTCCCCTTTGCATGCGAACACATTGCTTCGCGTCCCTTCAAGCACCAGGTTGTTGCGGTCGATGAGCAGAGCCTCGAAAGCCCCTTCCGTACTCGCCTTGCGCAATGCCAGATAGTTCATGAGAAGCGAACAGGTCTTGTATTGGGGAAGCATGCGTTCTCCCCTATACCCGATGGTCTTGATCCCCTCACGATAGAAACTCTCGGGGTAGTCGAGCATGGTCGAGGTGGTGATGAACAGTCTCGCCTCGATTCCTCCCATGAGGAGAATCCGCACAGTGGCATTACCCACATGGTCATACGCAAGCAGTGTTTCCAACCAGGAGTGGACTTGGGAAGCGGTGAAGGTATGGCGCAATCCGATACCGTCGGCGGAGAAGAACAATCGTTCAATATGGTCGATGGGATAGACGACTTTACCTCCCAATACCCGCAACGACTCGTACACTCCGAACCCATACTGCAACTCCCTATCCTGCACAGAAAGGGTAGCCTCAGAGGCATCGATGATCCGTCCATTCAGCAGTGCATGCGTGCCCGATGTCCCCATCGCAAATCTCCTTTTCCTGTTGTTCCTATTCCGGGTATTTCAACAATTCCCTCGGCTTGCTTCCCCTTGCCGGGCCCACATAGCCGTCATCCTCCATCTGTTCCACCAGACGTGCGGCACGGTTGTATCCTATCTTCAACCGTCTTTGGAGATAGGATGCCGAAGCACTCTGGCGCTCCACCACGATCTTCAGCGCCTTCTCCATGAGGGCTTCGTCACTCGAGTCGTCCGAGTTGTCGTCATCATCACCATTGGATCCAGTATCCTCATCTTCGAAGAAGGCCTCATCAAGATAATCGGGTGCACCTTGGGTTTTTGCAAAGGCGACAATTCTTTCCACCTCCTCATCACTGAGGAATGCTCCTTGGATACGAACCGAATTGGGATCCCATCCCGGGGCAAACAACATGTCTCCCCTCCCGAGCAGTTTTTCGGCTCCCGTCTCATCGATGATGATGCGACTGTCGATCTGACTGGCCACCATGAATGCGATTCGTGTGGGAATATTCGATTTGATGATACCGGTGATCACGTTCGCCGAAGGGCGTTGGGTGGCCAATACGAGATGGATTCCGACCGCACGGGCCATAGCTGCAAGCCGAGCGAGCAAAGTCTCCAACTCCTTTCCCACCGTGGTCATCAGATCGGCGAATTCATCGATCACCACCACGATATAGGGCAATCTCTCCCTCGCCAGCTTCAACTCCACGATCTTGCGATTGTAGGCCGCGATGTTCCTCACCGCCAACGCATTGAGCAACTTGTACCGCCGATCCATCTCATAGAGACAGAACTCAAGTGCCTTGATCGTCTTCTTCGGTTCTGTGATCACAGGGGTAAGCAGGTGGGGAATCCCATTGTAGACCCGCAACTCAACAATCTTGGGATCGACAAGTATCAGTCTCACTTCCTTCGGCGAACGTCGGTAAAGCAATGAACTGATGAGTGAATTGACGCAGACCGATTTACCCGAACCGGTCGCTCCCGCAATCAGCAGGTGGGGGGTTTGGGTGATCTCTATCACCACAGGTTCGCCTGTGATCTTTCGACCCAGTATCATGGGAACCTGATAACTCTTCTCATCGATGGTGGACAACAGGTCCTTGAAACCGATGATGGAACGATGCTTGTTCGGTACCTCGATTCCCACAGCCTGCTTGCCGGGAATCGGAGCCACGATCCTCACTTGCCTTGCAGCCAGCTGCAAGGCAATGTTGTCCGATAGACTGATGATCGAACTGACACGGACACCGGGAGCCGGGGAGACCTCGAACATGGTTACGGTGGGGCCCTTCACGATATTCATCAATGTGGCTTCGATCTTGAATTGCTTGAGTGTATTGATGAGGTTTTCGCCCGCTTCACGGGTCTGTTCGTCTATTGAAGTCACATGGTCGGGATAGGTATCGAGGAGATCTTCACTGGGATAGCTGTAGTTGATCTTGTTGCGAGTCAACAAAGCCGATGAGCCTTCATTGGAAGAGACCAGGCCTCCGACACCACTGATGAGGTCCATATCATCGCTGTCTTCATCCGTTTCCTCTTCTTCAACCACGGCACGGACAATCGGTTCGGGTTCGGCTGCAGCAACCTTTCGTTCCATATCCTTTTTCGCAACCGGTTCAGAGGATCGACTCTTCTCAATATTGCTGTGTGTTGCCTCCTGTACGGGAACCACGGGTTGCTCGGGAAAGCTGGTGGGAACCTCGATCTGGGCGACCTTGGCGTCTTCAGCCATTCGCTTTCTCAGTGATGGAATCGGATCATAGGTCCTTCCCACAGGAGGATCCTCCGGTTCATCCTCCACTTCGACTGGGGTATCGGCCACCAAAATCGATTCGTCGTCCTTCACCTTCACACTACCCACGTAGATATCGGCCGAATTCCCTATGGTCCGCAACTTCGGCAAATCCTTGATGGGAGGAAATTCCAAGGGCGAATCGTCATCTTCCGCACCAATGGAATAGGCCATGTTGGTGGACGGCGATTTTGGACCTTCGCTCCTATCGACAGTGACCATGGCAGCATCATCTTCATCATCCTGGGAGTGTCGATCCTTCTTCCTGCGTTTCTTTTCACCTAGGGAAGTATCTTTTGCCTGTTTGCGTGCTTCTCTCTTCACCTTCTTCGGTGCGAGTTTTGTGTTTTCGGCCGGTAAGCGCATCCATTTCTCCCGATAAAGACGGTTCAACCGCACCGATCCCACCGTGAAAAGAAGGAATATCGTGAACTCGAGCAACACCACAAGGATCAAGAGCACCACTCCCATCCTCGGGTCACGTGAAAGACGATTCAATAAAAAGGCCGGCTCAACCGCTCCGGATTGGAGACTGGAGAGAATGAAGAATGTGTAAAGCACCAACAGGCTATAGGGTACCATCCACCAGAAGAAAGGTCTGTTCATGGTGCATAAGAAGAAGATTGTCCACACCAGAAGGATCGCCGGAACGGAATAGAATCCCAGATGAATGCGTAGGAAGTTGGGTATGAAGTTGTTTCCTATGAATTGCAGCATCTGGTGAAGTTGCTCACCAAACGGCACCAGTTCGTAGGTTTCGGACGACAAAACGGCGGGAAGCACAGCGATAGCGGCCACAATGAGACACAGCATCGATAGCAAAAACGGAAATTTTCGTACTCGCAATGCAATTCCTCCTCTCTCAGTCTATACCGTCGCGATCAAACCGAACACCCCAAGAACGACCAGATAGATGCTGAAATACCACAGCTTCGCAGTCCTGACCATCCACAACAGTAGCCTCAAGGCAGCCAGGCCTGTGACCAGTGCGGCTACACATCCTACCAGTACGGGCAGGATGGGAAGGGTTTGTGATACAACCGGTTCCTCCGCCAGAGTGAGGACCAAGGCTCCAAGCACAGCTGGAACAGAGAGAATGAAGGTATACTCGCCAGCCCGTTCCCGCTTCATCCCGGTCCACAGTGAAGCAGAAAGGGTAATTCCGGAACGGGAGATACCGGCCAAAGTACCAAAGCCCTGGGCTATTCCCGTCACCAGCGCTTGTTTCCAAGTAAAATGGTCCTTGACTACGACCATACGACCTGCAAAGGTCGTGGATGCCAGCAGAAACGCAGTCACCAACATCAGAACCGATACCGAGAGGGTGGATTCCGAGTCGATTCCCATGGCACGAAACAAGAAGACACAGAATACGGTGAGTATGGTTGCCACCACCACAGTGACGATGAAACGAAGATCCTCGGCATCACCATCGATTTGCTTCCTTCCAAGGAATCGAAAGAAAACCAAAACCAATCTTCCAACCAAGGTACGGTAATGATAGAGGATCACCACCAGTGTCGCCACGTGCAACAACACATCGAACAACAGGGGCACATTCGGAATCGCAAGATAATTGCGTGCAAGCACAAGATGTCCCGAACTGGAAACGGGCAGGAATTCCGTCACACCTTGGACCACTCCCAACAAGAGACCTTCCCACACATTCAATCCGGTTGCCATACTTCACATCTCCTCGTCTTTTCCACCCTTCTGCATCACGACCATGGTACGGGGAGCATCCAGAAACGGCACCGACAACGGTATCGTTCGGCTTGTCCATTCCGGAGTTTTCCCTTCCCGAACAAGGTTGCCCACCTCCAGCAACTCTGCCTCCACAGACTCAATCCTCCCCTTGTAGGCACAAACATAGCCCCTGTCGGCGATCACATTGCCGATGGGGCGGATGATGTCGACCAAAGGGTGGAAGGCCCTGAATGTCACTACATCGAACGTATCGACGACCTCGGAGAGGTCACTTTGAATAACAGCGACGCGGCTATCAAGGTTACAGGAAGCGACGACATTACGTAAAAATCCACATCTTCTTCCAGAGCGTTCCACCAAAAAGACCGATGTATCGGCAAGCATGATCGCCAAAGGAATACCAGGTAATCCTGCACCCGAACCCACATCGCACAGGGTTGATTCGGGGCCACAAGAGTTCAGCAAGGATGCTATATGATCGAGTGGAGCGAGGGAGTCAAGCAAATGCTTCACCACAAAATCCCTCCCTTCGGCTCCCACAAGACGATAAGTGGAATTGAACAGAGCGATTTCGGCCATATAGATTGCGAATTGCCTTTGTTGCAGGGAAGACGGAACAATTCCCAATCGTTCCATTCCATCCAGCAACAGGTCCATGTCGGTGGCATGTTCAGTCATCTTGTCTGCGCTCCCTTCTATCGAGCACCACCATCAGGATGGCCAAATCACTTGTGCGGACTCCGGAGATCCTTCCCGCTTGTCCAACCGACAACGGTTTGACGGTTTTGAATTTCTCCCTCGCTTCGGCCGAAAGTCCTTCGACCGCATCATAATCGAAATCGGGTGGAATCGAAATTCTCTCCATTCGTCCATAGCGATCGACTTGTCTCTCCTGGCGCTTCACGTAGCCTTCATATTTCACATCGAGCTCGACTTGGTACAGAATCGTCTGTTCGAAGGAAGGCAAACCATCCACCTCGTCAATCAGATCGGCCATCACGATATCGGGCTTGCGCAGCAAGTCGATCGCCCGCTTGCCTTCTATCCTGCTCTTTGCCAACAGATCCTTCACCATCTCGATGTGTTCGATTTTACGTGCAAGCCGTTCCATCGCACCAGCATCCTGCAACCCCACCGCATAACCTTTCGGAGTGAGCCTCTGGTCGGCACTGTCGTGTCGCAGGTTGAGTCGATACTCGGCTCGTGAAGTGAACATCCTGTAGGGCTCCTTCGTGCCTTTGGTCACCAAATCATCGATCAACACACCCGTATAGGCTTCGGTACGATCCAGGATCAAGGGAGGTTCTCCAGCGAGTTTCCGGGCAGCATTGATGCCAGCCATCAGACCTTGGCAGGCCGCCTCCTCATATCCGCTGGTACCATTCGTTTGGCCGGCGACAAAGAGGTTTGCCACCCGTTTCGTCTCCAAAGACGGGAACAGTTGCATTGGATCGAGGAAATCGTATTCCACCGCATACGCCGGGCGCATGATCTCGGCATGCTCCAAACCTCTGATCGAATGCACGAATGCCGTCTGCACATCCTCCGGTAACGAAGAACTGATTCCATTCAGGTACATCTCCTCGGTTCCCACCCCTTCAGGTTCGACAAAGATTTGGTGGCGTTCACGATCGGGAAACCGCACCACCTTGTCCTCGATTGATGGACAGTAGCGGGGACCCTTTCCGGTGATCTTGCCACCGTATAGGGGAGATCGACCGATATTCTCCCGAATGATCCTGTGTGTCTCGTCGTTGGTGAAGGTGATGTGGCAAGGATAGGCAGGTCTATCGACTTCTTCATAATCGAAGGAGAACGGCATCATCACCTCATCTCCCTCCTGCAACTCCATCGCATCGAAATCCAGGGAGGATTTACGCACCCGAGCGGGAGTACCGGTCTTCAAGCGTTCGACAGTGAAACCCTTCTTGCGCAAGGCGGTCCCCAAGCCAATGGCCGCAGGTTCTCCCAATCGTCCCGAGGATGCTTCATATTCACCTATGAATATTTTTCCCTCCATGAATGTTCCTGTGGTAAGGACCACGACACGAGAGCTGATTTGATGTCCTCTTTCGGTAATCACACCGATACAAGACTGTCCATCGGCATTCAATAGGATATCGACAACTGTGTCCTGAAACAGAGACAAGCCTCTCTGCGACTCGAGTGTCTCCTTGGCCATCCGATGGTAGGTGAACTTGTCAGCTTGTGCCCTGGGAGCTTGCACGGCCGGACCCCTTCTCCTGTTGAGCACCCTGAACTGTATCATCGACTTATCGATGAGGTGGGCCATCTCACCCCCAAGCGCATCGACTTCCCGTACAATATTGCCCTTCGCCAATCCGCCGATGGCGGGATTGCAGGAGAGGCGTCCTATCGCATCAAGGTTCTGGGTAACCATGAGAGTGGAATATTTAAGTCGGGCAAGCGCGAGTGCCGCCTCTATGCCGGCATGACCGGCTCCTATGACTATCGCATCGTAATCCATGTTATTTTCCTACACAAAATCCACTGAAGATATGTTCCAAGATATCGGAAGAGGCCACTTCACCGGTCAATGTCCCCAAAGCCTCGAGCGCTTCACCCAATTCAACCGCCACAATATCGAGTGGAACGGTCTCTTCAGCCAAGGCCTTGGCACGTTCGAGGGCATCGGCAGCTCTCTGGAGCTCCTCTCGCTGTCGTGACGATTCGATCACCACATCATGCTCGGCGGGACGACTGGCATCCTTGCGCAACCGGCTTATCATTTCTCTACGAAGGGCTGCAAACCCTTCGCCCCGTTTTGCACTGAGTGGAAAACTTCCCTTGGGAGCCGGTTTTTCCGTAAGATCGGTCTTGTTCCACACCGTGATGCAACGGCTGTCGTTGATAAAATCTCCGTACCGGGAAGTGGAATCGGCATCATGTTCCGTTCCATCAAGCATGAGCAATATCAAATCGGCTTCTTCGATCAGTCGTCGGGTACGACGGATTCCCTCCTGTTCCACCGTGTCCTCGGAATCGCGAAGACCGGCGGTATCGTACAGCCTGACGGGAATTCCATCGAGTACCGTCTTCGATTCTATGAAGTCCCGTGTGGTTCCATGGACTTCGGAGACGATGGAACGTTCCTGTCGGAGCAGGAGATTGAACAAGGTCGATTTTCCGGCATTGGTGGAACCCGCAAGCACCACCCTCGCCCCTTCCCCATACAGTTTTCCCACTTCATAGGTGGCAAGCAGGTTTTGAATCTTTCTTGATGCCGATTCGACCGCGGCAAAGGGAAAATCGACATCCTCCGCTATCTCATCCTCGGCATAATCGAGTTGCACTTCGACCAAGCTCATCACATCCAATACGATGAGTTTGATCTCGTGTATCAAGGCAAACAGATGTCCTTCCAGACGCTCCAATGCAAGCGAATGGGCCAACTCCGATTGTGATGAGACGATCTCCATGACCGCTTCAGCCCTCGTGAGATCCATTTTGCCGTGCATGAAAGCCCTGAAGGTGAACTCCCCGGGAGCGGCGGAGCGCATCCCCATGTTCGCTAGAACGCGGAAGATCGACTGTACTCCCGCCATGCTTCCATGACAAGAGATTTCGAGACTCTCCTCACCGGTGAACCCTCTTCCCTCCTTAAACACAGAGATCAGCACCTCGTCGATCGGGGAGGTGCTGTCGGGATCCACCAATTGCCCGTGCACCAAGGTATGGGATCCACTGGACAGCAGGGCTTGGGGTCTGGAGAATGCAGTGGCCAATGTTGCGATGCATCCCGCACCCGAGATGCGGATCACTGCGATCGCACCGGTTCCCCAAGGTGTGGCCAAAGCAAATATCATGTCATCGGTATCGTAGGAGTAGCCATTCATCGGCCCAAGTATACGTAAGGAGGATACAAGTGTCCATATCATGTTTCTTTACAAAGGATACCCCGTAGCTGTATAGTCGCCGCATGAATATAGCTGCAATACAACAAAGACACGATTCGATGCGTTTGATGAGGTCATGGTTCGACCGTAAGGGATATCTTGAAGTGGATACTCCCATATTGTCGACACATCTCATCCCGGAACCTACAATCGCACACTTCGCCACCAGATTCATCGGTGAGTTCCGTCCATCCAGGGAATTGTACCTGGTACCCTCTCCCGAGGTGTTCATGAAACAAATCATCGCGGATACCCACCGGAGCATTTATCAATTCTCCCACTGTTTCAGGAACAGTGAACAGATCGGTAACCACCACAATCCCGAATTCACCATGCTCGAGTACTACACGGTGGGAGCTGACGAAGAGGATTCCATCGCGATAACCGAAGAGTTGCTCTCCAAGACCGCCTTGCCGGGTTCACCAGAACATGTGTTGCCGCCTTTTGCGAAAATGAGCGTGGCCGAAGCATGCATGAGGTATGCCAAATTCGACTTGGAGAAGAATCAAGCCCCAGCGGATTTGAGGAGGATTGCCCAGTCGCTCGGGCTGACCCTACCGCACCATCCGGAGAGTTGGGAAACCACCTTCAATAGAATATTCCTCAATTTCGTCGAACCGAATCTTCCCCAAGAAACACCCTTGGTTCTCTATGACTATCCGAAGCAGATTGACTGCCTCGCACGGGAAACCTCCGGTCGCCCCTATCGTAGAAGATGGGAGCTGTACGCAGGTGGAGTGGAGTTGGCCAATTGCTACGATGAGGAGAGGGATGTACAGAAGGTCACCGAGTATTATCGTCGGGAGTATGCCGCTCTGGTCTCAAGTAGAGCCGCTTCCGATGAGGTCATCCCCGATGTCAATTACGACTTTCCCAAGATATTCACCGATTTCCCCCAGTGTTCGGGAGTGGCTCTGGGATTCGATCGGCTTTTGATGTTGCAGGGAAGACACAAGACGATTGGGGATTTGATTTTATTCAATGTATCTGCTATGATGGCCGACGGCGATTGATGCCGATTTTCCAACATTGACGAGGTATGTATGATTAAAGCAGGTCAGATAGACAAAGGGACCGCGCTGTTGATAAAGGGACAACCCTTCATCTGCGTGGAAAGAGAATTCGTGAATCCGGGCAAAGGTTCGGCCTTCGTTCGCCTGAAGCTCAAGAGCCCCTCGACAGGACAGGTGCTTCGGGAAACCATGAAGACACAGGACAACGCAGAGGACATCACTGTCGAGGACCGCGACTGCCAGTACCTCTACAATGATGGAGAGCAATTCCACTTCATGATGACGGAGACCTATGAGCAGATTGAAGTGCCCATGGGATCATTCCCCGATTACCAGTTCATCATGAAGGAAGGGGAAACCTACCGTGTAACCTTCTGGGAACACCAACCGTTGGATATCCAGGTCCCGACCAAAGTGGTGTATGAAGTGGCCGAAGCGGAAGAGGCGGTGAAGGGCGACACCGTCACCGGTGCGACCAAGAATGTCACCACTGAAACCGGTTTGGTTGTCCGTGTCCCCATCTTCATCAAACAGGGTGAAAAGATACTGGTGAACACCGAGACCAAGGAATACTTGGAGAGGGTCAACAAGTAACCGGACAGGTATCCTTGTAGGGGTGGAGCGAAGTCGCTCCACCTTTTTCATATCCGCTCGGGTGGTTTCCAGAACAGTTGCGGATCACTCAACACGTAACGGGTGTAGGAGCTCTCCCGAAAACGATGGTGCTTGACCAATTGTTCCTCATTTGCAGGCAATTCGATCGCAGGAACCAACATGACGCTGTACCTGTCCCCCGGTGAACCTTCATAATCGAAGGCCGCTTCCATCGGGGTAATGAAGGCATAGAGGTTCTTCTTCATATAATAGTCGAAGTAGAAGGATTCGGTGAGGGGCTCCTCTCGTACCACCGCTTCCGGATTGAGATGGAATTGCCGTCCCTCCACCAAACCGTTCCTCACTTCTTCTATGCCCACCAGCTTTCCCTCTCCATTCATCACATGGGCATTGAATGATGGATCGGCCCATATCCACCGGCCCTTTTCATTCGACCATGCCGCTACGATCACATGGCTGTCCGAATCGTTTGCATCCAAAGGGATGCAACTCACCATTCTTGCCGGTATACCTGCCGCAAGGTACAGTTCCTGTAGGATGATCGCCTTCATCCTGCAATTCACACCTTGTTGGGCATCACGCGCATGGGCAAGGATACCAAGGGTATTGAGCGAGCCCTCCGGCCATGGTGCCGAGCCGTCCCACGGTACAAGCGCATGAACATAGCCAATGAGATCGAGGATCAGCTCGGTTTCCGACAGGTGTGCCTTGGAAGCGAGATACTCGTCGAAGGAGAGTGATTCACGAAGAGCGACCAAATCGGGATGATTTGCCTCTTGATAGGTGAAATCGATGTAGGAAGCTATCGCAGAAGTAGCTTCCGGATCGTAAGCGGCACCCCTTTCCAGCTTTGCTCCATACTTGTCGGTACCCACGCAACCGACCGACAACAACATTGCCAGACCCAAGGCACCCCAGAAGATTCGTTTCGCTTCCATATCGACCACTGTAGCAAACGAACCATCGGGAGACAAGCAGCGATACATGTCGACCGCCATCTTCCACGGCGGTCGACAAAGTGATCAGTTCAAACTTCTTACCGGTCTGGCCTCGATATACCCTCGGTATCCCAGTGGGGCCATTTGGAAACGGGGTCCATCCCCATCGGCCCAATCGAAGCCGTAGAGTTTCGGATCGTACGATTCCATCATGTTCCTGAGTTCCACGATGGCTTCTTCGAAAGCCTCATCCTCAAAGGGAGGTCCTTGAAACACCATCATCTTGCACGGGGGCAATTCGATCACATCATACCCTTGCGGTACCTCTCCATTGAAATCGAGGGGAACTTCGACTCCTTGCATGTATTCTCCCGTTCCAAGTTTCCTCAGCGGTGATGGCATCCACATCCCCACCGGTTCATAGAGGGCTTCCCGGATACCGCCGAGCACATCCCACACATCACAACCGACTTCCTCGCAGTAGGAAAAGTATTCCGTGGCTTTTCTCGCGGTCTTCACCACCGCTTTTCTCGCAGGGCGCTCAAGCACCTGCACGAACACTGTCTTCACAATCGTATCTCCTATGGTTTGCTGTACCAGTTCCGTATGGCGACGGGAAGGTCTGTTGGTGACATGGGCTCTCCACTGACGTCGAAACTCGGCCGGATTCATCCCGAATTGTCTGGAGAATGCCCGCGTGAAGCCTTCGTGTGAGTCGAACACGAAATCGAGCGCGACATCGACAACTTTGGCATTCGGTTGCTCCAGTCTTCTCGCGGCTTCACCCAATCGACGTTGTCGTAGATAGGCGAAGGGTGCGATACCCGTAGCTTCCTTGAACATACGCGCGCTATGCCAAGGAGAGAATTGGGCTGCGTTCGCCAGTTGATACAAGGTGATCGGTTCCTGCAAATGCCTATCGATATACTTGAGCATCCGCTCAACCGCCAGCTTATGATCTTCAGTGATGGTCACTTCAAACCTCCACAGGCAGAATATCCCAAACGCATTGCTTCAGCTTGACAATCCTTGCTCAATTGCGTGGATCGGGATAGATTCTCTTTTCTCCAGACAGAGTGGAGAACACCCAGTCGCCATCAGTGCTCCTTCCTTTCAAATAGGAACCTCCCAAGGGGACCTTGCCGCCTCCCCCGGGGAGATCGATTGCATAGGTGGGCATGGCGAGTCCACTGAGTCGTTGCCGCAATTGGCCTTCCAACTCCAAACCACGTTCCAAGGGAACACGGAAATGGGACGTCCCCGCCACCAAGTCGCCTTGAAACAGATAGTAGGGTTTCACTCCCATGGACACCAGGTCGTTCATGAGTCGTTCCAAGGTATCCACATCGTCGTTGACTTTTCTCAACAATACCGTTTGGTTCATCACAGGAAACCCCGCATCGACAAAACGTGCCACCGCTTCCCTACTTTCGTTGGTGATTTCCCGCCAATGGTTGAACTGTGTCATGATGAAGATCGCAGGTTTCCTGAAATTGGCCAACATGGTCACCAACTGTTCGGTCACACGGGCCGGCAGGGTGACGGGCATCCTCGTACAGAGTCGCAGCACAAGATCGGGACGGGCTTTTCGTATTCGTCCGATGATCCCGGCCAATTTTTCATCACTCACCATGAGAGGGTCCCCACCGGTGAGCAACAACTCCTTGATTTCAGCATGTTCCGCAAGATAGGAGGCGATATCCTCAAGCTCCCTGTCGGATACCGATGTGCATTCGGTGGCGGTGAACCGTCTCCTGAAACAGTGTCTACAATACGTGGCACAGCGGTCGGTGACCAAGAAGGCTGCCCTGTTGCGGTAACGATGCACGAAACGGGGAAACACCGAATGGGCGGCTTCGGCCAGCGGGTCCATATCATCCTTGCCATCGGAATACTGTTCCCCGATCGTCGGAACCACTTGTTTCCGCAACGGGTCATCCGGATCGTCGGGATCGATTAGAGAGAGATAGTATCGACTGATGGAAAGAGGCAATGAATCGGAATTCGCATCGAACCATCTTCGCTCCGATGCATCCAATGTAAGCACCTGTTCAAGTTGTTGACGGGTGGTGACCACCCCAGATTGTTCCATGGGGATGATGTACCACTTATCGTGAAAGTCGTCCACCCGGAACACGATAAATCTTTTGCATCGGAGCAGCTTTGCTGGTACACTGTCTTTCAGAAACTGCGAGGTACACATGACAGACGCAAAGCCACGAAACAGCATGAAGGGGTATTATCTCACCACCTTCCTCATCGGTTTGGGATTCTTCACGATGGGTTTGATGGATCCACTCTACGATACCTATATCCCGATCTTCTTGGGGAAATATATAGAATCGAACGCAGTGATCGGCACCATCATGACTCTGGACAATATGTTCGCCATATTCCTGATTCCCATATTCAGTGCCATTAGTGATCGAACCCATACGAGAATAGGAAGACGAATGCCATTCATCATCACATTCCTGCCACTAAGCGCTTTTGCGTTCGGTCTCATCCCCTTCTCCGCACTCTCTTCCCTCGCCCTCCTGATCATCATGATCTTCGCGCTCAACATCTTCAAACAATCGGTGAGGGGACCGGTGGTGGCACTCATGCCCGACATCATCCCGGGAGAGATTCGTTCCGAAGCCAATGGGGTGATCAATACCATGGGGGGAGTCGCCACAATCGTGGGAACCATTGGTCTCGCCCAATTGATGAATGTCACGATCAACCTCCCCGGTCGGGGACCGACCGACAACATCCTTGCCTTCCCGCTGGCCGGTTTGCTCGTTCTCATAGCGGTGATCCTTCTCTTTTTCTTCGTAAAGGAGACCAAAGGGAACAATTATGGGGAAAATGCATCCAAAGAGAAGATTCCCATCATCAAGTCGCTCAAGCAGATATTCGGAGAAAAGGATAAAAGCGCCTTCTTCGTCCTCGTATCCCTGCTCTTTTGGTTCATAGGATACCAAGGAGTATTGCCCTTCGTGGGAAAATACTCGGTTGAAATCCTCAAGACATCCTCAGGCAGCGCAGCCCTTGCTGCAGGCATGGTGGGAATCTCCTATGCGATCTTCGCCATTCCCAGTGGTATCATCGCCCACAAGCATGGAAGGAAGAAAACCATACGGACCGCTCTCATAGGTATCGTCATCGTATTGTTGCTGATATTCGTACACAGCATGATCTTCACCAAGGAAGGGATTTCCCAGACATTGAGGATGATACCATTCTGGGCACTCATGTTCGCATTTGGAATGTTCTGGGTTACCGTGATCACCAACTCGTTCCCGATGTTGTGGCAAATGGCGGACTACGCGAACATGGGCATCTATACCGGTCTCTACTATTTCTTCTCACAGCTCGCATCCATAGTCGCTCCTCCCATCACAGGAGGATTGATCGATATATTCGGATACGGGTCCCTATTTGTATTCGCAGCCCTCTGCATGTTCATTGCCTTCCTTCTCATGTCGAAGGTAACCAGAGGGGAACCGGAGCATAGCCGAGAGTAGCCAGACGAAGAGAGGGGCGATTCGCCCCTCTTTTATTATTCCCAGATCAACTTGTCGAACAGTTCATCGACTGCTTTCTTACGT
>CAYZJV010000006.1:0-57238 GCA_964478945.1 uncultured Spirochaetaceae bacterium
TTTTTGAATCACTGTTCATTTCAGTTAAGCTCCTATTCGATAAACATTGAACTGGCCTGAAATAATTTCAGGCCAGTGATACGCACCTGATGGAGATCAGGATTATTTGCCCTGGAGCACGTCGCTGATGGCCATCAGCTCATCACGTTCCGCATACCAGTAGGCTTTGGAATCCTCGACATTCATCCATGTTGGCGGTTGGAAGGCCTTTGCCATCTCGGCCCGGTAATCCGCATTGTTGTTGATGATTTCGCCGACCGCATTGGAGAACTTCTCCACGATCCCCTTGTCGGTTCCCTTCGGGAAAATCATAGTGTTCAGATAGTCGTAACCGGCGTTCACACCACTTTCACGCAGAGTCTTCACATTGGGAATCAAATCGGAGCGTTCATTGCTCGCGCTAGCGATGATCTTCAATGTGCCATTGTCAACATAATCCTTGATCTGACTGTAGTTGAGGGGAACGATGTCCGCATGTCCACCCAAGACCAACTGAAGTCTTTCACCGGAACCACCGGATGAGACGATGTTCAAGTCGGCACCAGCGTTGGTCAATCCGATCGCAATCCACATCGTCGAAGCACCAGTGTTTGCAGTCAACTTGACCTTTCCGGGATTCTTCTTCGAGTAGGCGAGAAGCTCCTCGGTATTGTTGAAGGGAGCCTTGGTGAGCGAGACCAGCACTTCGGGGGAAGCTTTGGAAAACACCGAACCGACCTCGAAGTCCTTGATACCGTAGTCGGCCATACCGGCGGCTTCAGCGATGCTCAAGGAAAGCTGGTGCACCAAGATGGTATAACCGTCGGCCTTCGCATCCTTAACCTGGGCGGCACCAATGGTTCCACCACTTCCGGGAACGTTGGTCACGACAACGGGTTGCCCAAGTACCTTGGGAAGATACTTCGCAATGGCACGGGCGTTGAAGTCCGAGTTGCCACCAGCGGAAAAAGGAACGATCAGGTTGATCGCCTGTGACGGATATTTGTCGACGGCATTCACAGGTGCACCTTCATCCTGTCCTTGGGCACCCACGAATGAGAGTGCAAGGAAAAGGACCATAAGAGAAACAAGCAGTCTTTTCATATTCTTCCTCCATGAAATCACCTGCCACCAAGGGCAAGTGTGTATATTGATTCAACAAAACCCATGCAATTGGATTTAGTTGAATATTCCCTTCATCATCAGCGCACCATACAGGGGCGCTTGGGATCGAATTTCCAGTTCGGAATCAGATACTGCATCCCGAGTGCATCGTCACGACCACCGAGGCATCGCTCCTTGTAGAGGGCATTGGCTGCGAGCACCTGCTCCATATCAACCTCGATGCCCAATCCCGGCTTCTCTGGAATGGAAACGAATCCGTCCACAATCTTCAGAGGTTCCTTGGTAAGCCGCTCCGTCCCCTCTTGCCATATCCAGTGGGTATCGATCGCATTGAGACGACCGGGTACGGCTGCAGCCGTGTGGCTGAACATCGCCAGGGAAATATCGAAGTGGTTGTTCGAATGCGATCCCCATGAGAGACCGAACATATCGCACATCTGCCCTACCCTTACCGAACCCTCCATGGTCCAGAAGTGGGGATCGGCAAGCGGAATGTCCACCGACTGCAACATGACCGAATGGGCCATCTGACGCCAGTCCGTGGCGATCATATTGGTCGCGGTGGGCAACCCGGTGGCACGTCGGAATTCGGCCATCACCTCGCGTCCGGAGAAGGTTCCTTCGGCTCCGCAGGGATCTTCACAGTAGGTGAGCACATCATGCAGGTCTCGGCACAATTCGATCGCTTCGGCCAATTTCCATCCGCCGTTGGGATCAATGGTGATCCGCGCTTCAGGGAACGCCTTCTTCAAGGCCTTGACCGCTGCTATCTCCTCCATCCCCGCAAACACGCCGCCCTTGAGCTTGAAGTCATCGAATCCATAGAGGTCCCTACTCGCTTTGGCCAGTTCAACGATCGCATCTGGGGTAACCGCCTCTTCATGCCTGAGACGATACCAATCCACCTGAGAATTCTCCTCTGAGATGTAGGGGAGATCGGTCTTCCTCCTGTCGGCGACATAGAAGAGGTATCCGAGCATCTTCACCTTGTTTCTTCGTTGGCCATCACCAAGTAATGCCGCCACCGGAACACCAAGATGCTTTCCCAACAGGTCGAGCAATGGAGCTTCTATGGCGGTCACCACATGCACTCCGGTACGGAGATCGAAGGTCTGCGCTCCACGCACATCGTCCTCTTTTCCAGCGAACACGGACTGTAGTGCCAACAGGGTGTTCTTGTAGGCACCGATGGATGATCCGACCACGATCGACTTGACCTCTTCGAGGGCCCGGGTTATCTTCTCTCCGCCCGGTACTTCACCCACTCCGGTGTTACCGTCACTGTCTTTGAGTACCACCACATTCCTGGTGAAGAAGGGAGCATGTGCTCCACTGAGGTTCAGCAACATCGAATCACGTCCGGCGACGGGATATATTTCCATGGATTCCACGACAGGGGTTCTCATCCATTCCTCCATTACTTGCACTGTCGCAGGATTACATTGGATTATCCATAACAAAACCTGACGACGTTTGATAGATTAGAACGAGAATTCTAATCTGTCAACTTTTATTTGATTTTTCTTGTTATTTTTCTATATTTTTATAACGATATTTAATTTTTATAAGTATTGCGTAAAAATCACCGATTCAAGCAAAATTTCTCCTTGCCATTTTCCATCATCTTAAAAATTTCTAGAATCCAGTGAATTTTCCCAAGCATAATTTATTAAAAAACTATAAAGGATCTCTGAATGATTATAAAAACATAAACTTTTTACTTTGATTTTTCAAATTAATAGGCTATGATTTATAATCATGACAACCAATGACACAACCGACAAGTACAACATCAAATCCGTGATGCGCTGTTTCCAGATTCTGGATCTGGCTGCAGCCTCCGACCACCCCATATCCATCCAAGATGTGTGCGAAGCACTGGACACCAATACCAATATGGCGTTCAGACTGTTGGCCAGTCTTGTATCTTCCGGCTACATGGTGAAGGATGAGAACTCCGGTCTCTATGCAACCAGCTTGAAAACACTCCAACTTTCACGGAATGCGCTCGTGTCGTTGGAGATCAGGAAACTCACCATGCCCTATCTCGAATTGTTATGGAACCAGTATCCCAAAGCCAACATCAACATGGGAGTGTTCCATCTGGATGAAATTCTGGTTGTGGATAGGATCGACAGCCTCAACCTACCGCGGACCTACTTCACACCGGGGAAAGCCCTCCCCTTCCATTGCACTGGATTGGGTAAGATGCTCACCTGCGAGATGGATGGGAACCAATTGGATGAACTGATCGCCAAGAAGGGTCTGAAGAGCTTCACCAGCAAGACCATCACCGAACCGAACATCTTGAAAGAGGAGCTCGGAAGGGTGCGTTTGGACCAGGTCGCCCGGGACAGGAACGAATATATCCTGAAGGACAACTGCAATGCCGCTCCGATACGTGATCGGACGGGAAGGATCATTGCCGCGATCAGCATATCGGCCTTCGAGAACTACATGAGCGTGCAGGAAATAGAAGATACGATCCCCGCTATCCAGGAGACCGCGCGTAAAATTTCCTTCATGGCAGGTTATCATGACAATCTTATCTGAACACAGGTTTCCCGGTATCATCACCCCACCTCCCTATCGTTCCATTATTGGAGTGAAATCAGATTTTACTTGACGCCGGGCACCATCTTGGTGACATTGTGTACATGTAATATACGAGTGCGGAGTCGGGGGATCCACCCTTGATGGCTTTTCTCAGAACGTGTGTGTGCCAAGGGTAGTATGACGATTGTGTTGATCGTCGAGCAAATCTGGTGACGGAATCCTCCTCCGCATCCACAATCGGAGGATATAGATGAGCAAACAGGTATTCCATGACCCCGACCCCGCCGAAACCATTGATTGGCTGGAATCTCTCGAGGGAGTGATCCGCAAGGAAGGTGGGGACAAAGCCGACCATCTTTTGCATGAACTTACCCACAAGGCACGCAATCTTGGAGTGCACACCTCACCTGGTGTGATCAGCCCTTATGTGAACACGGTCATTCAGGACAACGATGCGGTCATGCCCAAGGATGACTCGTTGGTGGCAAGAAATGTTTCGGCGTTCGTACGCTGGAACGCCATGGCGATGGTGGCACGGGCGAATAAGAACGGAAAAGGCCTTGGAGGCCACATAGCGAGTTTCGCATCGGCCTCCGCGATCTATGAAGTCGGCTTCAACTGGTTCTTCAAGGGTCCCGATGCAACCTATGGACCCGATCTGATTTTCTTCCAAGGACACTCGGCTCCAGGGATGTATGCCAGGGCCTATGTGGAAGGGAGACTCACCGAAGCACAACTGGAGCACTTCAGACAAGAAGTGGAGGGAAAGGGACTCTCTTCCTATCCCCACCCATGGTTGATGCCCGACTTTTGGCAGTTCCCGACCGTCTCGATGGGACTGGGACCGATGATGGCCATCTACCAAGCCCGCTTCATGAAGTACTTGGAATCGAGGGGACTCAAGGAGGTTGGCGACAGGAAGGTATGGATCTTCATGGGAGACGGAGAATCGGACGAACCCGAATCACTCGGAGCACTCTCTGTTGCTTCACGCGAAAAACTCGACAATCTCGTCTGCGTGGTGAATTGCAACCTGCAACGACTCGACGGACCGGTGCGTGGAAATGGAAAGATCGTGCAGGAACTCGAAGGAAAATTCCGTGGAGCAGGATGGAATGTGATCAAAGTCATATGGGGTTCTGAGTGGGATTCAATCCTAGAGCGGGATACCAAGGGGGTATTGCTCAAGAAATTCGCCACCATGGTCGACGGTGAATTCCAAACCATCCAATCCCGCGGCCCTGCGTACCTCAGGGAGAAGATCTTCGGAGACGACCCATATCTGCAGGAACTGGTGGCCGATAAGAGTGACCAGGAATTGTGGCAACTGACCAGGGGAGGACACGACCCCCGCAAGATTTATGAAGCGTTCCATGCGGCAACCCAACACAAGGGTGAACCCACGGTCATCCTATTCAAGACCGTGAAAGGATATGGAATGGGAAAATCGGGCGAAGCCTCGATGGGAACCCACAACCAGAAATCGATGGACAAAGAGGCCTTGGTGGCATTCAGGGACCACTACCATGTTCCTGTCGCAGACGATCAACTCGAGGAACTGCCGTTCATCAAACCCGAACCGAACAGTCCCGAAGCCGAATTCATCGCCAGACGACGACGGATCATGGGAGGTCCGGTTCCCTATCGCAATCCAAAGGGAGAGAAGCTCGAGATTCCCGGCATGGATTCGTTTTCGGACCTCACCGCATCATCGGGTGACCGCGAGATATCGACCACGATGGCTTTCGTGCGGCTGCTCACCAAGTTGGTGAAGGACAAGCACATCGGCAAGAGGATCGTACCCATTGTGCCCGATGAAGCGAGAACCTTTGGTATGGAGGGCTTGTTCAGACAGCTGGGCATCTATTCCCCGACAGGACAGCTGTATGAACCACAGGATTCCGAGTCGTTGATGTGGTATCGCGAAGATGAAAAGGGACAAATACTTGAAGAGGGTATCACCGAGGCGGGAGCGATCAGCTCATGGATCGCCGCCGGTACATCGTATGCCAACAACAATCTCACCATGATCCCTTTCTACGCATTCTATTCGATGTTCGGGTTCCAACGGGTCGATGATTTCATCTGGGCTGCAGGCGACAGCCGAACCAAAGGATTCCTCATGGGAGCGACCGCAGGACGCACCACCCTCAATGGTGAGGGTTTGCAGCATGAGGACGGACATGGATTGCTCATGGCCGCCACCCATCCCACTTGCCAAGCCTACGATCCCACCTTCTCCTATGAGTTGGCCATCATCATCCACGATGGACTGAAACGGATGTACGGGGATCAAGAGGACATCTTCTACTACATCACCCTGATGAATGAGAACTACACCCATCCCGACATGCCCAAGGGGAGTGAAGAGGGTATTCTCAAAGGAGCATATCTCTTCAGAAAAGCCGATTCGAAGAAGAAGGATACTCCAGTGGTTCAGTTGATGGGAAGCGGCACCATCTTCCGCGAAGTCCTCGCAGCAGCCGATCTTCTCAAGGAGGACTTCGACATCGAAGCCGACATCTGGAGTATTCCTGGAGTAAACCAACTCCACCGCGATGGAGTGGAGGCGGAGAGATGGAACCTCACCCATCCCGACAAGAAGGCGAAGGTACCCTACCTCACCGAACTTATGGAGGGACATGAGGGTCCGGTGGTGATCAGCACGGACTACATCCGGGCCTATCCCGAACAGATCAGAAGGCTGATACCGCAGGAGAAGGTGACCATCTTGGGAACCGACGGTTTCGGAAGAAGCGATTCCCGTGAAGCCCTCAGAAGATTCTTCGAAGTGGATCGTCACTACATCGCACTCGCGGCATTGAAGCACCTTGCCGACATGGGAACCATTCCGGTCAAGACGGTGAAGGAAGCAATCAAGAAATTCGAGATCGATAGCGAAAAACCCAATCCGCTGGTGAGCTGAAAAGGAGAAACACATGGCAACGAAACAGATACTGGTTCCGGATATTGGTGATTTTTCGGATGTGGCGATCATCGATGTCTATATATCCGAAGGAGATGTGATCGAAGTGGATGATCCGGTGATCGCACTGGAAAGCGCCAAAGCCGTCACCGACATACCCTCACCGTATGCAGGCACCATCAAGAAAGTGCACGTAAAGGAGGGGGACCTGGTTTCCAAGGATTCCCTACTCGCCGATATCGAAGTCGAGGAAGCTGAACAAAAACAGGAAGAGACCGACAAGAAGGTCGAAACACAGCACGAAGAGATTGTTGAACAACCACAGGAAGAGACAGGAAGAGAAGAAGATAAGGAACCCCAAAAGGAGGAAAAGGAAGAAGTTCCACCGAAGAAGGCCCCTGTGAACGCCCAGCAACCGGGAGCCGTGTATCATGCCACACCCTCGGTGAGACAGTATGCGAGGGAACTTGGAGTGGAACTCTCCTCGGTCGAAGGTTCCGGACCCCACGGACGGATCACCAGGGAAGATGTGCAGCAGTTGGTCAAGAGTGTGCTCAAGAGCGGATCAGTGGCGAGCACTCCCGTATCGTTCGAATTGGAGGATTTCTCGGTCTATGGGGAGATCGAAAGGAAACCACTGACCAGAATCCAAAAGATCAGCGGACCGCACCTGCAACGCAGTTGGCAGACCATACCCTTGGTCACCCAGTTCGATGAGGCCGATGTGACCGATCTCGAGACCTTCCGACATACCCTGAAGGAAGAGATGGCACGGGTTCCCAAGGAACAACAGGTGAAGATCAGCATCCTTCCATTCATTGTGAAGGCGGTCACCGCCGCATTGGATGCATATCCCGAACTCAACAGTTCCTACGATGGTGCTTCCGGAGAACTGATCATCAAGAAATACCGGCATATAGGCATCGCAGTCGACACACCCGATGGACTGATGGTACCGGTGCTCAGGGATGCCGACAAGAAAGGAGTCAAGGAGATCGCCGCGGAACTCTCCCTTTTGGGAGAAAAGGCGAGGAACGGAAAACTTGGTACCAAGGACATATCGGGAGCAAGCTTCAGCATCTCGAGCCTGGGCGGCATAGGCGGAACGATGTTCACCCCCATCATCAATCCTCCCGAAGCCGCGATACTCGGAGTCTCCAAGATCACCAAAAAACCCATGTGGAACGGCAAGGAATTCGTACCACGCGATATGTTGCCGCTCTCACTCTCGTACGACCATCGTGTGATCGACGGTGCATTGGGAGCGAGATTCGTCACCTACCTGTCATCCCTACTCGGGGATATCAAGAGAATACTGCTGTAGGAGGACCGTAATGAAGGAATTGGAACGTGATCTGGTGGTCCTCGGTGGAGGTCCGGGAGGATATACGGCGGCTTTCAGGGCCGCCGACCTTGGAAGATCGGTTACCTTGATCGAACAACAGGAAACACTGGGCGGAGTATGCCTGAATGTGGGATGCATCCCCTCCAAGGCATTGTTGCACCTGACGGAAGTGATGTCCGATGCAGCAGAGTTGTCTGCGGTGGGAGTGCAGTATCCCGAAGCGAAGATAGATCTGGAAAAAATCAGGGACCATAAGAACTCGGTGGTCGGAACGCTTACCGGAGGGCTCGACTCCATGTGCAAGGCGAGAAAGGTCGAAAGGATCACCGGTACGGGAACCTTCTCATCCAACGAGATCCTGCTGGTGAAAAGTGAAAGTGAGGAACTTGCCATCCGGTTCAAGGACCTCATCATCGCTGTTGGATCCCGACCTGTCCAAATACCAGGCATCCCCTATGGTGATGATAGGGTGTGGGACTCCACAAAAGCACTGGAGTTGGCACACATACCCAAGAGGATGACCATCATCGGTGGTGGAATAATCGGCTTGGAGATGGCACAGATCTACCACAGCCTTGGTAGTGGAATCACTATTGTGGAGATGACCGATTCGATCATCCCTCCCGCGGACAAGGATCTCAAGCAGCCACTGTTGAAGAGGATCAAGAAATCCTACGCACTACACACCTCGACCAAAGTCACTTCGGTCGAAGCCGGCAAAGATTCACTGGTGGTCAACATCGAGGGCAAGGGAGATCCCGAAAAGATCGAAGCCGATGTAGTGCTGGTGGCGGTGGGAAGAAAAGTGAACAGCGATCTCATCGGTATCGAACACACCTCGATCAACACGAACAAAAGGGGCTGGATACAGGTCGATGAAAGATTGAGAACAAGTGTACCGCACATTTATGCCATCGGCGATGTGACCGGGGATCCCATGTTGGCCCATAGGGCGGTGCACCAAGGCAAGGTCGCCGTGGAAATCGCCTGCGGCAAGAAATCGGCATTCACACCGATGGGCATCCCATCGGTGGCCTATACACAACCGGAGATCGCTTGGATCGGACTCACCGAACAGGAAGCGAAGGAAAAGGATATCCCCTACAAGAAAGCATCCCTCCCTTGGCAGGCAAATGGACGGGCGCTGAGCTCAATGGCACACAATGGTGTGAGCAAAGCACTGTTCGATCCTGATACAGGACGGATTCTAGGTGCCGGCATCACCGGAAAGAATGCGGGAGAATTGATCGGGGAAGCAATACTGGCACTAGAGATGGGAGCGGTCGCCGAAGATATCGCACTCACGATCCATCCCCACCCCACCCTCAGCGAAACCTTCGCCGTAGCGGCAGAACTTGCCGAAGGATCGGCGACCGACACGTTGAACAAGTGAACATGGTTCGGCAGGGGACCGCAAATCTCCTGCCGAACAAACCTTCAGAACTACCGTACCGGTCTCACATAGGCCGCAAGATCCCTCGCCTTACAATTACACCACTCACACAACTACCTGATTTAGCATTTTTGTTGACATTCTTCATATCTATGGAATATTGAATGTATGAATAAATAAACAGACATCCCCGTAGGAGGGCACTCGATGAAAGCGACCCAGAAGGGACTGTTTCCCATATTGATACTATTCGCCATCCTTATGTTGTTCACCTCTTGTGATCCCCAGACGAAAATTCCCGATGACAAGACACGCACCGATCTCATGTTGGGACCGGTGGCGACCGAAGGACGGGCGTTTCTCGCCGAATACGGTGTGGATGAGTCGGTATTGCATGCACATCTGCTCCAATTCGCCCTCGGCTACAACAGGGTGACCTCCTTGGTCAACTCGGTGCTGTTCGCCGATATGGAACACACCTCCAGGGAAGTGGTGAAACAGAGGGTGGAAGCTGCCATAGTGGAAATGGAGTCTTTCGTCACCACCTGCAAGGATTTGGAGGAATTGGGCACACAACTGGAAACCGCGTTGGAGGCCTATGACGAAGCGCATCCACGGACTGTGAAACCATCATCAACCAGGGAAGAGACCGAAGACCTCTGGTATGCGAGACGGCTTGTCGAGTTGATGCTCGATCATGAGAATCCGGTACGGTATGACCTCTACGACATATCGAGGAAAACCGGAGTATCGACGAAGAAATTGCTCTATATGATGCAACATGCCACCGATCAGCTGAACACACAAGTCGATGTCGTGAATGCAGAAGAATACGACAAGGAGATAGCCTATCTCGAAACGGTGCGCGACACCGCAGGAACCATCAATTCCACCCTCGCCTTCGCCACCCCTCTGGGAGCCTTCGGTGCGGGAGCGAAAGCCGTCTCGGCCACCGCCACCGCAGCCAATACCGTAGGATGGGTGGACAAGGCCAAAAAGGCCTACACCGTGGTGGAGAATGCAAGTGCCATGATCACTTTCACCGACAATGTGGTCAATATCGCTGTCGATGAAAAGAACATACCTCCCACCTTCAAGACAGTCGCCGAATACAACAAATCACTTGGCTTGTTGCTCTCCGCCAAGGGTTCCTTCACAGGAGACTCGGCTGGTGACAAACTTTTGGCGGTGGTGGGAGTCGCCGGCGATACCGTACCATCCTTCTTTGAAGTGAAGGAGGACAAGGTGGTGAGGTCCACCACTCCACTGATTCCGGGAACCCCAACGATCGTGGACACCCCCGATTTGGGAGGGGTTCTTCCCGACGGAGCATACCTTGTTCCCGATGTCGACTCGATCGACCAGTGGTTCACTCCATACTTCGATTGGGGCGACGGGGAAAAATGGGAAGACCTGTTCGATGGAATCGTGGACGAATCGTTCATCACCGAATTGGATACCAGGTTTCAGGATCTGATCGATTCATGGGACCCTGATGTGAACAACGGCAAAAGGCGTCCGGTGGAGGTCGACACGGGAAATCCGGACGGGCTACCCGATTTCTTCGAAGAAGCGGATGGTGATTTTCCCGACCATGGAGAATTGGCAAAGGAACCGGAGGCAACCGAATTCACCGTGGGAATGACCATCGGCACATCGGCAGGAGTTGTTCCCTTCGATGCATCCTTCACCGCCATCCTGAATGGAGCATTCCTCTATGGACAAACGGTGTTCACTTGGGACTTCGGCGATGGAACCACCGTCACCGTCTCTCCCGGAGACAGCGGGTACGGTGCGCACATCACCCATCGTTACACGGATGCCACCGAACCATCCTATACGGTGACACTCACCGCCAGGGACCCACGTGGATTCAGCGCAACCAAAAGTTCCACCTTGAAAGTGGGACACACCTTGCAGCAACTCATAGATTCGTATCCCGAATACTCTGCGATACACATCCCTGCAGGAACCTACACGGAAAACATATCGCTACAGAAGGGCTGCCACCTCAAGGGCGCCGGAAAGGAGTCAACGATCATCGAAGGTACAGTGACCCTCGCCCAAGACACCACCTTGGAAGCCCTCACGGTGCGGTATGGAGGAATACGCAACTCGACCGATGAAGCTGGATGGGTCGGACAAGAGGAGATCTCCATCGACATCATCGATGTGGTGGTGGACCAAGTGGACATGAAGAGTGCGGCGATCATTTTCAGCGATACCTGGTGGGATGACTATGACGGCAGGCTTCCCTACGGAGGCACCATTGAAGGGACTTCGGTGAAGGACAATCGGACGATCGGAATCGACATCGACATATTGAAGGGAACCTTGCGTGACAACATCGTCGAAAGGAACACCACGGGAATCGATGTGGGCACAATGACCACAGGAGCCTCGATTGTCGGCAACACCGTCGATTCGAACAGCGCGTGGGGCCTAAACCTCTATGAAATGACCGGAGGACTGATCAAGGGGAACTCCATCGTCAACAACGATTCCACGGGATTGCAAATCGATACCGTGCTGCCAGGTTCCATCATCACAGACAACACCATCAGCCACAACACCCGCTCGGATGGCAACGGAGGAGGTGTATCAATGGCTTACCTGGGAACCGATTCGACGGAAAGCTCGGGAGGATCGGCTGGGTTCGACATATCCATCGATGCCCGCTTCACCAACAACACAATCAGCGGCAACCATGCGATGGGAGCAACCACATTGAAGGGAGGTGGAGTATTCATCCACACCATGCGCCACGCCACTGTGGAAGGCAACACCATCGTCAACAACACCAGTGACTTTCAAGGAGGAGGGATATTCCTACAACGCATACACTCGGACTCAACCATCGGAAACAACACCATCAGCGGCAACACCAGTGGAAGAAACGGAGGTGGATGCTATGTCGGCAGCAGTTCCTACGACTATTATCTCAAGGATACGAACAGCATAGTGGGCAACTCATTGACAGATCCCGAACCTGGGGCAAAGGTTGACCTCTACTCCTACAAGACAGACGACGTGTTGCCGGAAGACACCGAATAGTGGTCACACGGAGGCATACAAGCGGCGCACCATCCTCAAATGCATGCCCAACAATTCCTTCGCCTTCTGAAGATCATTGATTCGCAAGGCTTCATACATCCTTTCATGATCCTGCAACAATTCTTGAGCATCCTCCTGCTTCTCCAGAACCATGGAACGCCCACCGCGAACGGCGTGTTCGAATAGGGTGACGATCAAATCCAACACCTTCTGCAGGATATAGCTTTCGGATGCGAGCAGCAATGATCGATGGAACTCGATGTCAGCCAGCGCTCCCCTCTCGGGATCTCCGACCCTCAATGCTTCGCGCATCTCCACAATGGCCGATTCCAATCCCAACAGAGCCTCGGAGGGAAGTGGATCGGGCAACAGCTCCACGGCCCGCAACTCGATCAACTCCCTCAGTTCGAGCAGTTCCAGATCGAACGAATCACGTGAGAACAGCAGTGGAGCGACAATGGAGATGAATGGGCCGAGTTCCAATTCCTTGAGGTATGCCCCTCCCCCAGGATGCACATCCACCAGACCGATGATCTCGAGCACACGCAAGGCCTCACGTACCGAAGGACGGGAAACTTGCAAAGATTCGGCGAGTTCCCGTTCACTGGGGATCTTGTCCCCAGGGGTGAGCACTCCATCGCTCACAAGAGCCACAAATTGCTCAAGAATGTGCTGGTAGATCTTGCGCGTGGAAATCGGTTTGAACCGATCGATCGTATTCTTCTGTTCCATCGTTTTCATTATATACCCAAAAGCCTCCTCTGCTCAATAAAGAAGCATACCACCAACTGTTATAACTGGTAATACCAGTTGACAGGTGACGAATTTGCTTTTATCCTGTGCGCAGGAGGAACAGATATGCATATCGTGGTGCTCATAAAACAGGTTCCACTCACCTCGGATGTCGCCATCGATCCGGTGACCGGAGTGATCCAGAGGGAATCCGGAGAGACGAAGATGAATCCTTACGATCTGTATGCGTTGGAGACAGCCCTACGTCTTGTAAAGGAATATGGGGGAACAACAAGCGTACTCACCATGGGACCACCCCAAGCTGAAGCCATTATTCGGGAAGCCTACGCAATGGGCATCGATGAAGGACACCTTCTCAGCGATCGTGCGTTCGCCGGATCGGATGTGTTGGCAACCTCCCATGCCCTTTCACAGGGTATCATGACACTTGATCCGTTCGATCTCATCATTTGCGGCAAACAGACCACCGACGGCGATACGGCCCAAGTCGGACCCGAATGCAGTGAATTCCTCCACATACCCTGTGTGGCTGCGGTGCGTCGAATCGAAGGCTGCTCCGATGGGACCATCACCATCACCAACGATGATGGTGCGAACCTGGTGTCCATGAAGGTTCGTCTGCCCGCATTGCTTTCTGTGGAGAAGGATCTGTACCAGCCCAGACTCCCCTCCTATGTACGCAGGAAGGAGACCCTTCAACGAAAGATACGCAAGATCACATTGCAGGACCTTTCCGACAGGGAACCGTCCCATTATGGACTGGAGGGATCACCAACCCAAGTACGCAAGATATTCCCTCCGGAGAGGAACGAAGAGTTTGAACTATGGGAAAGCGGAGATCTGGCGAAACGACTTTTCGAGTATCTGGATGAAGGGAAATACTTGCAGGAGAAGGCCTGATGAAGACGATACAAGTGAACCAGGGGAATATCACAGATCCCAAAACGATGGAAAGGCTCTGCCCTTTCGGAGCCATCGAAGCACACGACGGAACGGTAACGATCAACGAAACATGCAGACTCTGCCTGATCTGTGTGAAACAGGGTCCGAAAGGAGCCTTCGAACTTGTCGAGGAGCGTACAAACACCACAGCGGAGATGAATCTCGATGAATGGAAAGGCATACTTGTCTATATCGAACACCATGACCAAAGGATCCATCCTGTTTCCTTGGAAATGTTGGGCAAAGCCCATGAGCTGGCACGGAAAAGCAATTATCCCGTATACTGCATTCTTATCGGAGATGATCTGGATACGCTGGCAGGACAACTACTTGCATATGGCCCCGACAAGATATGCATCTATCAAGACCAGGCCTACACCGATTTTCGCATCGAGCCCTATACCGCGGCAATGACCGATGCCATAGAGCATCTGAAACCCGCGGTGGTGTTGGTGGGAGGCACAGTGAACGGAAGGACACTCGCACCACGGACCGCCGCCCGTTTGGGGACGGGTTTGACTGCTGACTGCACCGTTTTGGACATCCAGACCACCGGAGATTTGGACCAGATCCGTCCTGCGTTCGGTGGGAACATCATGGCCCACATCCGCACTCCCCACCATCGGCCCCAATTCGCCACGGTCCGCTATAAGATATTCGATTCAGCCGCACCCCGTGAAAATCCCGCTTGCATCGTGGAGCCTCGCCGATTGCATCCATCGAAGTTGACAAGCTCGATCACCGTCTTGGATACCAAGACCAAAGGTACGGGAAAATTCATCGAAGATGCCGATGTGATCGTTGCGGTGGGGAAAGGAATCGGAAAAGCCGCCAACCTTCCCTTGTTCGCACATCTGGCCGAAGTACTGGGGGGACAACTTGCGTGCACACGTCCCTTGGTCGAAGAAGGATGGGTCGATCCAAGGAGACAGATCGGATTATCGGGTAGAACGGTGAAACCGAAATTGATCATCACCTGCGGAGTATCGGGTTCGGTTCAATTCGTAGCCGGCATGAAGGGAGCGGAAAAGATCATCGCCATCAATACCGACAGGGATGCCACCATATTCCACTCCGCCCATATCGGAATCGTAGGAGACATCTTCACGATCGTTCCCGAACTGATCGCATCGATCGAAAACTCAGAACACATGAAAACCACACATTCTTGAGGAAGCCACATGCAAACCTATCATGCCATTGAAAAAGAAGACATCGAAGCATTGAGAACGATGTTGACCGATCCGAAACGTCTTATGACCGGTGGAGCGATCCATGAGGATTTCACCCATGACGAATTGCATACCTTGGTACGTACACCCGAGGTGCTCATCGAAGCCGAATCGACTCGTGAAGTCGTCGATATCGTCAAATATGCAGCGGCCCACCATATCCCGATCACCCCACGTGGACAGGGGACCGGTTTGGTGGGTGGAGCAGTCACATTGTATGGAGGCATCATGCTGTCCTTGCGACAGATGAATCGAATCCTCGAACTCGATCCACAGAACATGCTGCTCACAGTGGAGCCGGGGGTGCTGTTGATGGAGATAGCCGACTATCTTGCACCGACCGGACTTTTCTACCCTCCTGATCCGGGAGAAAAGAGCGCCACCATCGGAGGCAACATCAGTACCAATGCAGGAGGAATGCGTGCGGTCAAATATGGAGTGACAAGAGACTATGTGCGTTCTCTTGAAGTGGTCCTCCCCAACGGTGAAGTTGTGGAACTCGGTGGAAAAGTCGCCAAGAACTCATCGGGCTACAGTCTCAAGGACCTGATGGTGGGAGCCGAGGGAACGCTGGGGATCATCACCAAAGCGACTTTGAAGCTGATACCGAAGCCAGAAGTCACCGTTTCCCTCCTCATTCCTTTTGGCAACCTGGGGCAAGCGATAGAAGCGGTTCCCGCCATATTGAAGGCCAAGCAGACTCCGACTGCCGTTGAATTCATGCAAAGGGAAGTCATCGTGGCCGCGGCCGATTACTTGGGGAGACCCTTTCCAGACAACACCTCGGATGCCTACCTGCTCGTATCCTGCGATGGACCTTCACATGTTTTTGTGGACAGTGCAATCGAAGAGATCGCCGAAATTGCCCTCGCCCACCATGCACTCGATGCATTCATAGCCGATACTCCAGAGAGACAGGAATCGGTATGGACCACACGGGGGACCTTCCTGGAGGCAATCAAGGCTTCGACTTCCATGATGGATGAATGTGATGTGGTGGTGCCCCGTGATCAGGTTGCCAACTTCATCAACTACAGCTATGAACTGCAAATGACCCATGGACTCAGGATGATGAGTTTCGGCCATGCAGGTGATGGGAATCTGCACATCTACGCATTGCGTGATGAACTTGAAGCAGATTCCTGGAACGAGAAGGTGAACGCAGTCTTTACTCTGATGTATGACAAGGCCCATGAATTCGGAGGCAAGGTGAGTGGAGAACATGGTATCGGGTTTGCCAAGAAAGGCTATTTGGAGACCACCGAATCCACCGCAACGATCACCTTGATGCAAGCGATAAAGACGGCATTCGATCCCCTCATGATTTTGAATCCAGGCAAAGTATGCTAAAGAAGGCCTGCCGCAGGATATTCCTACGGCAGGCCGGAAAGGATAGGAGCACTGCTATTCGATTGCTTGGATGGCTTCCACCAAACCTGCGGACCACTTGCCGGATGCTTCCAGTTTCTTCACGGCATCGATCGCCTTCTCCCTGAGTTTCTCACGATCGGCGAACGTGTCGCTGTAGATTGCACCATCGGCTTCCATCTGAGCGATTATGCTGGCCTCGGATTCCTCTGCTTGCGCGGCCGACCATTCGTTGGTTGCGGCGAGTGCATCTTCGATCCCAGCCCGTTGTGCATCGCTGAGCCCTTGCCAGAAGGCTTCATTCACATACCATGCATTGGCTGCGTACATGTCCTCGGTTCGGGTAATGTAGGGTGCCGCGATATGCCACTTGTTGGCGATCACATCGGCAACCGGACCATGCGCGGCCTCCACGAGCTTGGTCTTCAGTGCAAGGAAAATCTCATTCCATGCCACAGTGGTGGGACTCGCACCATACGCTTCATAGGATTTCACGAACATCTCGAGACCGGGAGCCCTGACCTTAAGACCATTGAAATCATCGATGGTATTCAGTGGTTTCACCGAGAAGAACATTCGGGAAGCCATGGGAACCGGTTCGATGATTCTCATACCGCTGCTTTGGGCAACCTTGTCGGCAAGATCAAGGAACACCCTGCTTTTGAAGTAGGCCTTCATATGTTCGGCGTCACGATACATGAATCCGAAGCTGATCGGCTGGAAATCGGGATCATAAGGAACAATCCATGCGATATCATTGCCGAACAGTTGCACCGAACCTTCGACAACCTGGTCCATGATCTGATTCGCCGTTCCAAGCACGGCTCCCTGTACATGGTTGACCTTCAGATTGAGTTCGGGATGCTTTTCAATCTCCTGCTTGAAATACTCTCCCGCCAGATTCCTTAGTGAACCGATCGCATCACCAGTGGCAAGGGTAATGGTCTTCTCCTGCTGCTGCTGCGCGCCTTGTGCGAATGCCATCGTCATCACGATCGACAGCAACAACATCATAACGATAATCCTTTTCATGTCATCCTCCTGGAATATTGAAATATCTTTACGGGATCAATTCCCGAACAAGCCCGGTAGAAAAGTGGTGATCGAGGGAATGAACGTAATCAGTCCCAGGAAGACCAGATAGGGGAAATAAAACGGAGCCACCGCACGGAACATCTTTGCAAGAGTGAGCTTCGTCTGATTCATCATCACGAAGAGAAGCGAACCGAATGGTGGAGTGAGTGTTCCCATGAGCAGATTGATCAACATGACCATTGCAAAATGGATCGGATCGATCCCATAGCTCGCCGCGATCGGAAACATGATCGGAGCTGCGATCAGCACGATCACCGTCGTCTCCATCAGCATTCCACTGATCAACAGTACGACATTCGTCAAAAGAAGGAACACCACAGGACTCGAAGTCAGTTCAAGCATGAAGGCTTGCAGCTGCATACCCACATTCTGTATTCCCATCAACCAAGTGAAGGGACCGGCCACCAACAGCAACATCCCGAGGGCTCCGGTGGTTTTGGCCGATTCTATCGCACAATCGAGGAAGGAACGCCAAGTGAGATCCTTATACACAAAGCCCAGAATAATGGCAAACAGACAGGTGAGTGCTCCCAACTCGGTGGGAGTGGCCACACCGGTCACCAAACCAACAATAAGGAAGAAGGGAACCGCCAAAGCAGGAGCGGCTTTCAAGAAATTGGAGAATCTCACCGAAAAGGGCTCCTTCTCCATGATATCGACCTTCACCTTTCCCGAACGCACCATGAAATAGATGGTGACCATGAGAAAACCACCCAACATGACACCGGGAATGAATCCTGCAAGGAACAACTTGTCCAGTGCGATATTCGCCAACACGGCGATGATCACCATCTGTCCACTGGGAGGAATGATGGGACCGATCGTAGCCGAAGCGGCGGTTATGGCGGCACTGAAGGGGACGGGGTATCCATGCCTTTGCATCTCCTCCATCTCGATTTTCCCCAATCCGGCCGCATCCGCCATCGCCACTCCCGACATCCCTGCAAACACAATGCTCGAAAGCACATTCACATGTCCCAAACCGCCAGGAATATGCCCGACCGAACTGTTGGCAAAGTTGAAGATTCTCCGCGCGATACCAGAACCACCCAGCAGATTTCCTGCGAAAATGAACAGAGGTAGGGCCAACAAGGGAAAACTGTCCAAGGCGGGACCAAGGCGACCTGCAACGACGGTAATGGGAAAGTTCTGACCCAAAAGAAGATATAAGACAGTTCCCGCGATGAACGAGAACGCCACCGGGACCTCAAGGAAGACAGCAACGAAAATGAATACGATCAACCAAGTAAAATTCATAGTTGTCCCTCCAGATCCCTCTTACGTTGAAAATGACGCAACTCGAGCACATAATCGCCCGGTACCGTCTTGCCGGCCAGCATTCTCAATTCGTAATACACATAGTAGAACTCGGTGACCAACATCAGTATCACGGCAACCAGCAAAGGTGTGGAATAGTAGTGTCCTTTCGCAATATTGATCGGCATCGAAGACGTACTGGTCTTGTTCTGAATCGCAATGGAAGCCGGCAAGTTGAGCACCAGATACACCAGTACTCCGATGATGATGAAGGAAACCAGCAACTGTAGCATCGTCTTCTTTCGATCCGAAAGGAATTGGCTGAATGTGGTGATGGTCACATGTGTCTGAGTCATCGATGCGGCACTTCCTCCCAACATGACGATCCAAATGAACGTGAAAATGACGAACTCCTGCACCCATATGATCGAATTGTTGAAGATATAGCGCATGATCACCTCCAACACCATGGTGAATACCATCACCATCACCAATATCGCACCAAGAAGGATTTCAATCCTCATGATCCCTTCCAGCAATTTTTTCAACAGTCTCATCACTACTCTCCTGACTTCCCGAATCACCGGTCGGTCGAAATCACCACACATTCGATGGAAAAGATGGTGGCGATCTTCGCAATCTCCGCAGCATGATGTCCAATTCCCAAGGCGAAATGGTGGGTCGGACCCTCAGCCATCCACCTGCGCAGGAACGTCTTCAGATCGGGTTTGAACAACCCATGCGTATTGGTGTTGCCAGTTGGCGGGATATCGCCCTGTACGGACTCACCCTCGGCCACGACAAACTTCAAATCTCCGTCGATACCGATGGTGATCGCAAGCATTGTGATCGGTCCTTCCTGTATCTTGAATTCGACTCCAGCACCATTGCCCGGTTTTCCATGGTATTTGCTCAATGAGCGCAGCACTGGCTTCCGATCGGCGATGTTGATATGGTGTGGACCGTCATGTCCCACGAGAATCGAGTTGCGATTGAAATCCATGGGATGGAACTCCGCAAAACTTCCGCCGATCTCCAAACGATCAAGGATCAACATGGCCATGAGCGTCTTCAGGTCATACTCGCCACACATCGGAAATCCAGCCGAGGTGAGCAATGAATTCCCGACAATGAAATTGGTCACCAGCTTCCGCATTTCTGAGCCCTCTTCAGCCTCGTAGTAATACGCAAGTCCAGTCAAATCCCTCTCTTCAATCATGCGTTCCAAGGCAACCGCAACCTTGGCTGCGATATGCAGATCCTCCGGACGCAACATGAATGTGATATTGTCGGAAGCAGGGTCGGGAGTATCGAAAAAGGAGAGTATCTCCTTCTCCTTGGACTTGATCGCAGCACTTTCCACACCACGATACTGTTTCATCACATCATCCGGTTCGATCGGCACCAC
Organism: uncultured Spirochaetaceae bacterium; assembly: GCA_964478945.1. Lineage (GTDB taxonomy): Bacteria > Spirochaetota > Spirochaetia > Sphaerochaetales > Sphaerochaetaceae > CAYZJV01. The sequence goes on from CAYZJV010000006.1 coordinate 20,434, forward strand.
ATGGCTTCCGAAGACCTTGGTGATGAGTACCGGATCCACATGCATATCGTACATGGTCTCCAGGACATGACCCATCAACCCGATCCGGGCACGCTTCAGATCATGCACGACATGGGCTATGCGACACCAGGACCGCAACTCTTCGTCAGCTTCCGAATCGCCTTCCAACATTCCCAAGACGACAGGAGGAGCCTTCCTGCCCAGATGGGTGGCAACCGAACAGAACTCGGGCACACTGCAGATGTCGTCGTTGCATAACTGGATGAATGTCGTACCATTCGCATAATCCATCGCACGCATCGGCTGCAAAGCGACGAGCACCAGGGGGACATCCAACGAACGGACGATGGGAGCGAACGTTTCGGAAGTCGCATAGGTGAGCATATCGACAAACAGGATATCCAGGTCAGCCATCCTCATCCGGCCCAACACCTCATACGCCTTCTTGGAATCATCCACGAGTCCAAAATCGACCACGGAATCCCCATTGCATTCTAGCTTTTCCTTCAATTTTCCCTGTTTCTCATGCATCACATCGAGCAGTCCCTCGAATTGCCGCCAATATGTCGCATGTCCCACACCAACGAGTCCAATGTTGGCCATCAGGGGTTTCCTTCGTTCAACCTGCATGGATTTTCCTCCCCACAATTCATTCTACTAGTAGATCCACTCATATAGTATTGGGTGGGATGAACCACTAGTCAAACAAATAGTTTCCAATTAGCTTGCATATTATTTGTATAATTAGCTTTATATATTCATTTATTATAATATTTTATATATTTTTATTACTATTATATGTTACGAAAAGTTTCCATTGTGAACCAACGATTGCCATGATACGATCCAAGCATGGAAACACTTGATCAGAGACAACTGGCCATACTCAAGAAGATAACCCGTCAAAACCACAGCACCATCGTGGAGTTGGCGAACCATCTCAAGGTAAGCAGGGAAACCGTACGCAAGGAACTTTTGCCCTTGGAGAAGGACGGAATCGTCCTTAGGGCCAAAGGTCGTATACATTATCGCGATACCCAAGAGAATGCCTCCCTATTGGAGGCAGCTGGAGTATTGTCGAAGGCACAACGGCACAAGCGGATCCTCCAAATGCTCGAACAGGAGCAGGAACTCAGGATCACCACCTTGGCGGACAAATTGAAAGTCTCCCAAATCACCATCAGAAACGACCTCTCCACCATGGAGATGTCGGGCAAGATCATACGCAAGCATGGAGCCGCCACACTTCTCACCTCTTCAACGAATGTAGCCGATGGAGTGATGGAACACCTCTCGGTGAGAACCAGAATACTTGGCCAACACACACTCATGCACATCAATCCTGGGGAGACCATATTCCTCGATTCGGGCGAGGTGTCGCAATTCGTGGCCAAATCCTTGCCTCCCTACTCCAACATCCCCATCGTAACCAACAGCCTGGAAATCCTCGATATCCTGCGGGGACGCAACTACTCCTATCCGATCACCACCACTGGAACATCGATCTCCATAGGAGACAACCGAATCCGCATGGATCGGGAAGCAACCCAAACGCCATCGTGGGGAATCGACAAAGCCTTCATCGGTTGCGCATCATACGCTTCGCATACGTATTTCCTAAGTGCACAAGAACATCGGGACACCATCGAATCCGTATGCACACAAGCTCAGAGGATCTACCTTACCCTTGATTCCCGTTATCTCGATGTACAAGGGTCCAACTCATTCGACCATATAAAGTTCCGTCACAAACTGCAGGAGGTTTCGGTGGACGATGGAATCGGAAGCTTTCAGGCGAGTGTGCTCTTTTCCCATCAGGATCCATTGGTGGTATGTGGAGAAGACTACACCTATAGGAATGTGAAACGACAAAAGTACCGCATTGGATTTCTGGTCAACAAAGATAGGAACCATTTTGTGCAGGCGGTCCACAACAGCCTATTGGAAGCGACCAGTGCCTCGAACTCGGTCTCCCTCGTCATACGCGAATGCGATGGAGACTATGCCTCCACGGTGCACAATTTGAATCGATTGTTGGAAGAACACGTGGATCTGATCATCGACTACAGCCTCTGCATGGAATCGTTGATGTATGTGGGTGAACGATGCCTTGCAAAGCACATCAAACTGATCTCGGTGGATTACATGGCACCAGGGGCGATCTACTTCGGAGCCGACAATGCGCTTGCGGGAAAGATCGCAGGTAAACAGGCGTCAGAATACATGGAACGCCACTGGGAAGGGAAACTCGACAAGTTGTTGGTCTTGGACAACCATGGCCACGATCCGATCACGAAGCTACGCATATCGAGTGCCTTGGAATACATCCAGAAGCACATCGCATTGGACGATTCGGCGATGCACACCATAGAGTGGGGAACACCCCAAGGCAATCCCATCAAGGAACTGGTGGGATTGCTGAAGAATTTCCCAGCTCAAGATCGTGTGCTCATCATCGCGTTCAATCTCAGGCACTTGCTTGCTGCCTATGATGTGATCGTGCAACACCGTACCACCGAAAACACGATCATCGTAGGGCAGAACCACACCAAACAGATCGAAGAGTTCATGAAAATGGACAATTCCCCGATCATCGGTTGCGTCCATTACAATCCACAGAGCTACGGACAAAAGATCATGGATCTCGCACTTCGGATGCTCGGCGATGTGGAGGTGCCCCTACGCAACTACACCGAATTGCGATTGATCACGAGGGATCACATTTCAAACCGGCAATCCTAACTCCCGATAGCCGGTGAAGAAACCCTCCAACGAATGCATTCTGCCATATAGGTATTCGATGAATACCCCGAATTTGTCAGTGGGAGTCTTCAACCGCAATTCGCGCACCGCTTGATTGCCAAAGTAGTACGATGCATTGAAAGGACCGCGATAGATATGCTTCGCTTGCGAGATTCGCCCATCGACATAGGGATCAAGCGCAAAACCCGTCTCCCTGATGTAGGAAACCACCGCATCCTCATCCTCATGCAGCTCCATCAGACGCCACGAAGCGGTGGTGGCAACCGCGATCCTCAATCTCCGGAGGGCAATCTGGATCACATCATCGTCATCCTCCACCCAATCGATCAGATCCGTGGCCTGGTCCCCAATTCCCTCCTGGATGATTCCCGGTACACCATTGAGGGTACACAACAATACATCCGCAGTCGCCTTTCCCTTCTTGAACAGATCGAGGGTATAGAGCAATTGCGTCGCATGACCGGGAAAATTCTCATGGGTCACCAAATGCTTGAGTGCAGCCCTCGTAACACCGAGATCGGTATTGATCTCCATGGTCCCCTCGAGGAAATTACACTTCCCCGCCGAATAAGTTCCCGGTTTCAGTACCAGGGCCATTCGAAAATCGCCGACATCGAACACCCTTTGGGCAGTTCTTTGCACCGCCTCCTCCTGCAATAGATGGTATTCCTTCTCCAGCTTATCGACAGGAATGAAGTTGCTGTGCTGCCAGGCATCAATGCGTTGCGCAAGAGAACCACGAATAAAATTGCGCCTGGCAAGGGCACCGTCGATCTCCTCATGCAACTGTGCGATGACCTCTTCATCGGCAGGTGAAGCGGGAACTCCCACCAGATTTTGCAAACGGTAGGAAAATGAAGTCTCGTCCCCACGAAAGACCTTGATCGCACTTCGCAACGAACGTACCAAAGCCTCCAGAAACTGTCTTCTTGAAAGAATCGGACAATCCTCGATCCTTTGCGATAGCGAATCGAGCTCATCCTCCACCATTTCCCAGTTGGAATAGTTTCTCGGCACAATTGCATCACCGCCGATATAGATCGGAACCAACCCCTCGGTATCGAGGGCACCTGAGCCCTTCTGCACACTACGCTCCAAGGCATCCATACCCAAGGCAACCGCCGTCACATCATATCCAAGTGCCATATCATCATACATGTCATTCATCTCCATAACTGCGATAGGCTACCCCAGTGGACTTGCAGAGGCTCTCGGGAGAATGCATCGTACCATACAGCTCCTCTATGAATCTCTTCCTCCTCTCCTCATCACCCTGTACTGCCAACCTCACCCGACGCACCGCCTCATTCCCGTAGAAATAGGAGCTTATGAAGGCACTACGGAACGGATGGCGTGCCATGTGTATCCTGCCCTTGATCCTGGCCTCCTGCATCGCACCGATATCACGCATGTAGGTGTATGCCTGCTCATCACCCATGCCTTCCATGTTGATCTTCCATGCGGCCTGGGTGGCAACTGCACTCTGATATCTGCGAAGCAAGGTCTGTATCACATCATCGCGATCCTCGATCCAATCGATCAACTCGACGCCCTGATCTCCGATCCCTTCCTGGATCACACCGGTGATGCCGTTCAAGCTACACAACAATACATCGGCGGTAGCCGTCCCACGTTTGTAGCTGCTGAGCGTATAGATGTTCTGTGTGGAGTGTCCAGGAAAGATCTCATGGGCCACCAGATGCTTCATCGCAAAGCGGGTGAAACGATTGTCCACATTGAGATCCATCTTCCCCTCGGAAAAATTGCAGCGGGCCGAATAATGCATATCCCTCACCGGATTGAGCACCATATGGTATCCCTCGGTGTCGACAATCATGGAATCGGTCCTCTTCTGAGCTTCGACCACCAACTCCTTGAACACATCGTCAAGATGTTCGGGATCGATCGTACCACTCTGTTCCCAGGAAGTCACCTTATCCCTCAACGAACCGGAGGAAAATCCAGCCGTATTCAGTTCCTCTTCCAAAGCATTCCCCAACCCTTCGATGAACGAATCGGCCAACGGCTGTGCAGGTACGCCGACCAACTTCTCGAGCTTGTCGACGAATGAGGCCGAGCCACCTTGGAACAAGAGACTGGCCATACGTAGGGAATTGGCCAACTTGCCAAGAAACATCTTCCTAGGTCCATCCGGCAAGGATTCGATCTCCGATCCCATCCCCTCGATATCACCATCGACCCCACTCCAACTTCCATACTTTCGTTCTTGGATAAGATCGCGACCAAGATACAGGGGAATCAAACCTTCATCATCGATGATTCCTTTTCCTTTGTTCACGATCCGTTCGAATGTATCCAATCCTGCAGCGATCGCTGTGATCTCATACCCGAGTTTCTTGTTGTCCATACCATCTCCTTGCCAAGCGGCTCAGTGAAATAAATTCTATATAATATATGATATATGGTGTAGTATATAATGTGATGGTACCCAACACAAGAAAAAGATGCACATCGGGACCACAATTCGGTACGAGGGGGATAGTACATGGCACATGCGAAGTTTGATTTCACCGGTGAAGTGGTGGTGATCTCGGGAGCAAGTCGAGGCATAGGACGAACAATGGCATCACAATTCTCCAAAGCCAATGCCACTGTAATCGCAATCGATCGGGATTCCGAAGGACTCGAACAAACCAAGCAACTGGTACCCCAGTGCCATATAAGGAGCGTGGACATCCGGAATCGGGATGAAGTACACCAATTGATGCGGTACATCAAGGAGACTTTCGGAAGATTGGACGTATGCATCAACAATGCCGCGATCGCTCCGCACGCCGCACTGGAAACCTATCCTGAATTGGTATGGGAACGAGTCTACGACGTCAATTGCAAAGGCACCTTCCTCATGACCCGGGAAAGTTCGAATGTAATGAAAGACTTGAACACAGCAGGCGCGATCATCAACTTCTCATCGGCAGCGGCGATGAGGGGAAGTGCGGGAAGTGCCGCCTATGCATCGAGCAGGGCCGCGGTCGAATCGTTTGGGAGAGTCGTCGCGATCGAACTCTCACCCTACCGAATACGGGTGAACACGATCCGACCGGGACTCATCGACACCCAAGTGAAACCACTGCCACAATCGATGAAGGAGAGTCTTGAAAAGAGAATCCCCACATTGCCGATGCAAAGACCGGGAGAACCCGAGGAAGTCGGCAACGTTGCCATGTTCCTCGCATCCGATCTGGCCTCATACATGACAGGCTCCGTGGTTACGGTGGATGGAGGTTCGCTATGTGGAACCTACCCATCCCAACACGTCACCGATGACGATGTGCGTTACCGATGGGTGTACGAATGAAAGGGATCAATACCCAAAGGCAAGCGGTGAACCGGACTTCAAAGGGTGAGGAGGGGATCCTTACGTTGCCTGCTTTCACTCGGTAATGAAAGCAAGCTTTCCGCTACCCTCGTATCGTTCGGAAATGAACTATCTCTTACCCATCATCTCAGCGGCAATCCTTTCCGCGGGAATCGTTCCGTAGGAAAGGAAACTGTCATGGAACGCCCGTAGCGAAAATTGATCTCCCATCTTCTGTGCTATCGTATCCCTCAAGGCCTTGATCTTCTCAACCCCATAAAGATACATGATCGCACTACCGGGAAAAAGACTGTTCTTGACAGCCTCACCATAGGCCGCCGCGGGAGCCATCATGGCCTTATCGCGATAGTACGAAATCGCATCCTCCAAGGAAAACCGACCGGTATGCAAAGCGATATCGACCACCGCCCTGGCAGCCATTCTCCTTTGGGAGGAGATTTCCGCATACGATTCGAGTGGAGAGAGGAATCCTTTGGAACCGGCAAGTTCCGAAATGTAACACGCCCATCCCTCGCAATGGGTACCACCGCAGAGCATGGTAAGACGGGAAGGCCCATCGTTGGCCGCTATTTGACCGACACGGGAACGTGAACGCACCGCATTCCAGTTCTGCACATGATGCCCTATCCCACCATGATGCAAGACGTGATTCGTCTTGATGACGAAGGTATTGTTCGCACGAAGGAAAGCCTCTTGCGTAGCATCGCTTTCTTCAGATGGGAAAGGCGAGACAAGATACCTATAGGTATCGGGTCGATTCCAACGTGGAGGACAACGATAGAAGAGGAAATAAAGATATGGTTGGGCCTTGCGTGCCCACCTTGGAATGGGAACATACTCGATGGGATAATCGGACCACGTGACCAGATTCTCCCTTTCGTTGAGCAACCTACTCTCTTCCCACAATTCTTCATAGGTTTTCAGGTACCCTTCCTTGTCGGGATGCTGGTCGGCCAATAGAGCCAGGGCTTCCTGCGGGGAAGCGGCACCGAATTCACCGGCATTGGCATCCAAGATGACACTGCAGTCGGCGACGATCGCTTCAGCATGCTGCATATAGGCATGAAGATCGAAACTTCGGTCGATCCCGTGGGCCCAACCCAAGATATCCTTGAACACTTCGGTGCCACATCGGATCTTCTCGAAGGCGATCTCCGGTAGATCGTGTTTCAAGAACCCGGAAAATTCCTCAACCGCGCGGATAGCCGCCTTCCGGGATTGTCCATCCACACGCAAACCTTCGTCCTGCTGCAGCACATCGAGCCCATCGATGAGGAAGGCCAAAGTACCCGCACATTCTTTATCGGCACGTTCTGCCCATTCCTTGGGGGAACCTTGCAATTGTGACTTCGCATCGGCCAGAAAGCGTGGCAAACCCCTCAACCGACTATCGAAATCGGCCTGCTTGTCCTTTACACTCCTGGTGTCGGAAAGAAAGAGGGAAATGAGGGAGAAGGCGGCTTCACCGGTATAGGTGACAGGATTATAGGTATACATATAACCCGAGTCCCGCTCCCACTTCTGCATCTTCAGAAACCCTTCGGCCAAATCCCTATCGATTTTTCGAAACCGGTCCAATCCATCCCGATCCACCAATTCCACATCGGAAAGCAACTGTGAAATTTCGTTCACGACCGTCTCCAAACCATCAGAATCGACTGCAGGCAACACTCCATTGTAGGAGTGCAGCCCGGCACACGTCGCATCTATCGGTCGACGGGCGAAAAGGTGGTTGAAGAACGCATCGAGCCACCGATCGAATCGAGTATCATTGGTCATCGCAGATTCCCCCTTCTCCATTGTTCACATCTCCGAATTGTGTACCCACCGATTCTCATAGTGGGCGGTGCTCGCCATATTGATGATCTTCTGCACACGTGCGCTCTGGATGAAATTCCCCTGGTTCTCGGGTCCGCCAGAAACGATCTCCTCCATGAAATTGTGGACAAGACACGCATAGAAGACCTGGTCCCAAGACTGTCCCTCTTCATACGCGGGAGGGAAGAACTTCCTCGGAATCTCCATATCGACATACTCGACCGCATCCGGTTTGGCACCCTTGAGAGTCTGGATCACACCGAACTCCTCCACCAAACGCACCTGCAAGCCACCCTTCGATCCATAGATCCTCGCCTCGATTCCAGGATAGTTGCCCACCGTCACGATGCTCGACTGGAGGGAGAACAAAGTACCGTTCATCCCTTGCCCGATGAAGATATCGGCATCGTCGACATTGATACGGGAGTACTCCTTATCCAGATTGGTGAGCTTTCTCTCCTTCACCATGTTCGCCATGATGCAGGAAACCCGTTCGAGATCGGAACCGATGAGTTCCAACCCGATATCGATGGTGGGCGCACCGTAGCCCTCCAAGGAAAAGATCCCTATTCCCTCGGGAGTAAGGTCGGTATGGAAAGAAGGTGGCGTCGCGGGATATTCCCTATGAATACGTTTGTCCATGGGATAATCGGGATTCAACCATTGGGAATTCTGTTCATACCCGTTGTAGATGAAGGGATCTCCAATGAACCCGTTGCGCACGAGATCGAACATATATTGTACCGCAGGGGCATATCGGAACGTCAAACCGACTTTGGTCTTCAAGTTCTTGCTATCGGCAAGCTGCTGGGCACGGATCACATCCTTGTAATCGTGACACACCGGCTTCTCGACCAATACATGCTTGCCCGCCTCGAGTGCTTCGAACGTCAACACCTCGTGACTGTTGTCATGCTGGTCCCCTGCACGGGTAACCACATCGATCACATCGATATCTTCCCGCTGCATCAACTTCTGGTAATCGGTATACACATCGGGAATCGAAAATTTCGAAGCGGCATCCTTCGCCAGATCCTCATGCAAATCGGCAATCGCCACGATATCGCACAAAGGCGAACCCACATATCCCGGCAAATGGGCCCTCTGGCACCATCTTCCGGCTCCTATCACACCAACTCTCAATTTTTCACGCAACATCATTACCTCCTCCCAGCCACCTCAACAGGTAAGCCGGACCAATTCCTTGTATTCGAGCCGAAAGACTTTTGCAGGACTTTCGGCGGGTCTTCCAATAGGCAACAACAACATCGGGACCAATTCACTTGGAATGGACAAAGTCGTCTTCAAACGATCGGCATCGAATCCGATCACGCAGGTCGAACCCAATCCCAATGCGGTAGCAGCCAGCATCATGTTTTGAACCACACCCATGCAATCCAATTTGCTCATGTCGCCACGACCCTTGTCCCCGTAACGGGCACCCATTCGCCTGGGATCGTAACAAACCACCACGATGATGGGAGCAGTAGCGACCCACTCTTGCCGGACAATCTTTCCCCGTGCGGTAATTCCCGCATCGGTAGTCTCCATGACACGTCTACGGGCATCCTCGCTTCGCACGATCACAAATTCACGTGCCTGCATGTTCCCAGCCGAGGGAGCCAATGTACCCGCATGAAGAATCTTCGACAAATCACTATCCGAGAGAGGATCGGAAGTAAAGGCACGAATGCTTCTTCGCAGTTCAATACAATCGAATACATCCATAGATCACTTCCCCGCAAGCGGAAATTCGCCCCACCGATCCCAGTGGACATACTCATCCACACGAAGGTGGGGACGATCCTTTCCCATCCCCTCGGCATACCCCATCACCATCACCAACAACGGCTCGATATGGTGTGGAAGATCCAACAGGAGAGCCAACCCATCCCGATCGAATTCCCGAACCATCGAAGCTGAGATACCTTTTTCGGCAGCGTGGAAAAGAACCGACATCACCGCCGCTCCGATATCGATCAGGCCAAACCTCTGTACTCCATCGGCACCGATCTTGGCCTTGGCCCGCAATCGATCCATCGCCACGACAATCACCGCAGGAGCCTCTACGAACCAAGCCACTTCCCCTTCCCCGACATTCCTTGGTCGGAACTGTACATCGAGCAACAATGAAGCCAATTCGCGCCTTCGATCGGCATCATGGACAACAATGAACTCCCAAGGCTGGCAATTGGCATGCGAAGGAGCCCAAGAAGTCGCCCCGAGCACATCCAACAACACATCGTCCCCTATAGGCTGTCCATTGAACCTATGGGTATCGCCCAAACGAGAAGGATCCTCCCGCGAAATCATTTGTGCTTTCTCAAAATCAACGGTTCGTATTCACTCTGATCAATGTAGGCATGCACAATCACAGGTCCGTCGGAAGCCAACGCCTTTTTCAACGCCTCTTCATACGCTTCGGCCGAATCGACGGAGAGCACCGGGACACCAAAGACAAATTCGGCAGCCTGAGGTTGTACATCGCTCAAAGTCGTACCCTCGGTAACCTTGCCCCGTTTCTTCTGTTTCAACCTGATCAGCTCGAGTTTGGTATCGGAAAGCACGATGAATACGATCGGCAAGCCGATGCGTTTCGCTGTCGCCATTTCGCCCACCATCATCATATAGCCGCCATCGCCCGTGATACAAACCACAGGGGCCTCGGGACGTGCGAGTTTCGCACCCAAAGCAGCCGGAATACCGAACCCCATGGAAGACCAACCGTTGGTCATCAATTGACCATAAGGATGACGGGTTCTCCAGGCCTGTCCGATCAAATGGGTATGGGCACCCACATCACAAGTGAGAATGCCATCATCGGGTAACAATTTCCTCAATACCTTGAGTATCGTAAGAGGACCGAAAACGCCCTCGGTCGGTTCGAATTTCGCGAACATCAAATCACGTCGCTCTTTCAAAGCATCCATGTTCCATTTGGAATCGATCGGATCGAGATCGATCAATCGCTGCAACGCACTTTCAGGATTTCCCACCACATCAAGGATATCGGTATATACGGCACGATCGATATCGCATGAAGTGGTGTCGATATGCACCAAGGGAACTACCGGCATCCATGCCTCATAATTGAATTCCACAGGATCGTAGCCTATCGCCACCACCAGGTCGGCTTCTTTGTTGGTCAATGCGACGATATCGCTCAGAGCATGGAACAATACTCCTGCGTAGCTGCGATGGTCCTCATCGATCAAACCCTTGGCCATCGGAGTCAACACCACCGGAATCTTGTGCTTCTCCGCAATCCTTACGATCTGTGGACCAAGCCCCAAACGAACCGCAGTCAGCCCGATCGCGAGCAAAGGCTTCTTGGAAGCGGAAAATCTCTTTTCCATAGCAATCATCGCGTCATCGGAACACTCTTCAATCGGATCGGCTTCGAATTTCTCCAACAACCGTGCATCGACCACCACATCACCGGTACCCTCGGGCAAACCGATATGAACCGGACCGGGAACCTCCGACAATGCGGTCTTGATCGCATCCGAAAGCATCTCTTGTGCATGGGAAGGATCCAACCTCATGGTCTTTTTGGTCAAAGGCTTGAATAGGGTCTGATGGTCTATGGCCATCTGGGTAATACGACCCATCATCTTGTCGGGTGGTTCGGTGGTGAGTGCCAACAGGGGAGCGCGATCGAGATAGGCACTTCCCACACCCGTGGACAAATTGGTCGCACCCGGTCCCGTTGTACCATAACAGACTCCCGGAACTCCAGTCAGCCATCCGTACACCGTGGCCATGAATCCTCCGCTCGCCTCATTCGCCACCAAAGTGAAATCGAGACCACCGGATTCCATCGCCTCCATATACGCAAGCCAATCTCCACTTGGAATACCGAAAAGATGCTTGACCCCCTGTTTCTTCAGAAGCGCAACCAAATATTCCGCGAAAGTCATATTACGATCCATCATATCCTCCTATCCTCACCAGATGCCTTCAACGCACATCAATCATTCAATTGTAAAAAACTCGAGAACACCATATGTGCATACGCATTGTCACTCACACCACCCATCTCACGGATCGAATGCATCGCATAAAGAGCCAAGCCCATATCCACCGAACGGACATCCACATGGGTGACCGACGCCGTTCCTGCCGCCGAACCCCCGGGGGAGTCGGACTTGTTCACATAGAATTGCCAAGGCACATGCGCAAGATTGCATACCTCTTGGAATACTGTGCTGGTCTCGCTGGTTGTCGTGAATTTTTGAGCTCCGCTCACCTTTATCACCGGACCACCATTGATAGCGACCTTCACCACAGGGTCGCTTCTCTCGGGAGCATTCGGATGGATTGCATGGGACATGTCGGCCGAAACCATGAAGGAGGCCTGCTTGCTCCTGAGATATTCCTCCCTGCTCTTTCCAAGTGAAATGCAAATTCGCTCCAATACATCTGCCAACATGGGAGAATCGGCACCTTGGATCGTGCGATTGCCCACCTCTTCGCTATCGACACAGCAAATCAACGGAGTACACCCTGGAGTGGAAACCGAAGTCAAAGCTTTCAACGAAGCATAGACCAAACCAAGATTGTCCAATTTCTTGGAACTGATGAACTCCTTTTGCGGTCCCCATACGCATCCACGCTCAAACTCGGAAGTATAGAGCTCGAAATCACGGATATCGGAAGGTTCGCAACCAATTTGCTTTGCAATGGTTACAAGAAGTTTCGGAGAAGTATCCTTCCCGTCGGTCATCCCAAACAAAGGCAACATGTCCTTCTGAGGATTCAATTCCACACCAGAATTCACCCCTTTGTTGTGGTGGATGCTGATATTGGGGATATAGAGCATCGGCTCATCGAAAGAAATGGGAACCTGTTTTGGATACAGAGTCGAAGTCCCTCGCAAAGAAACCCTTCCTGCCAGAGAGAGGGGACGATCCAACCAAGTGGAAAGGATCGGAGAACCATACACCTCGGCATTCAATTTCACCACATTCCCACCACCGGCCATCTCGGGAAACGGTTTGATCCGTATCGAAGGAGAATCGGTGTGGGTCTGGATGATACGGAAACCATCCGACTCGATAGTATTCGTACCCACAATGAAGGCGATCAAAGCCGAATCGTTGATCGTCACATAATATTTGCCACCCTTCTCAAGACACCAGGATTCGGACATCTTCAATTCCACGAAACCACTCGATTCCAAGAGCTTCACCGAATTGGATACCACATGGAATGGACTGGGCGATTCATGGATGAAATCAAGCAGATCTTGAGCGAGTTGTTGTTCATTCATAGCCATAATTTCCTACCTCAACAAGTATTCAAACCATGTGACAAGCACAGAAATGATGCGGAGCCTTCTCTTCGAACACCGGAGCCTCTTCCCGACAAATCGACTGTGCCAATGGACATCTTGGGCTGAAATAACAACCCGAGGGAGGATTGATCGGACTGGGGACCTCCCCCTCCAACGGCTGTACAGGATGCGACTCGGCATACACCGGATCAGGTTCCGGAATCGCCTTCAAGAGAGCCTGGGTATAGGGATGTTGCGGATGTTCATAGATCTCATCACAATCGGCCATCTCCACGATCTTACCCAAGTACATCACCGCAACCCGATCGGAAATGTGGCGGACCATGGACAAGTCATGGGCGATGAACAAGTAAGTCAGATTCATCTTCTCCTGCAACTCCTCCATCAGAGTCACCACTTGGGCCTGTACCGAAACATCTAGTGCGGAAATCGGTTCATCGCATACGATAAACTCGGGATCGACCGCAAGTGCCCGCGCGATACCGATCCTCTGCCTCTGCCCACCCGAGAATTCATGGGGATATCTATTGACAAATCCGGGATCGAGATTCACCTGGCTCAGCAACTCCTTGGCATACTCGATCCGTTGCTCCTTCCCCATCTCCGTATGGTGTATCATCAACGGTTCGCTGATGATGTTGCCAACAGTGAGACGGGGATTGAGTGATGAATAGGGGTCTTGGAAGATGATCTGCATCTTCTTCCTATATTCAAGCAAACCCTCTCTGGACAAAGTCGTGATATCCACATCATTGTAGAGTACCGAACCTTCGGTAGGCTTGTAGAGCTGGAGGATTGTCCTTCCCGTGGTCGATTTTCCACACCCACTCTCACCCACAAGACCCAAAGTCTCACCAGCGTAGATATCGAAATCGAGACCATTCACCGCTTGGACGAGACTCGACTTCTTCAACAGCCCCCCTCCCACGGTGAAATGCTTCTTGAGACCCCTGACCTGCACCAGTTTTCGTCCATCATCTCGCATCTGCATTCCCCTCCTCGACATTCCAACACGCAACCCAATGGTGTTCCCCCATTTCCATGAGGGGAGGGTTTTCCTTTCGGCATCGATCGGTGGCCTTCGCACAGCGTGGAGCGAACGGACACGACTCGTCGAGAGTGATCAGATTCGGTGGAGCGCCCTGGATCGTCTCCAACTTGTGATGCTGCCTGTTTTGGATCTTCGGCAACGAATTGAGCAAACCCAAGGTATACGGATGCAATCCATTGGCAAACAACTTCTTCACACTACATTTTTCCACGATATACCCGGCATACATCACCTGTACATTCTGCGCAAAATTCGCCACCACACCAAGATCGTGGGTGATCCAAATGACCGCCATGTTGAATTTCTTCTGCACATCCTTCACCAGTTTCATGATCTGGGCCTGGATGGTGACATCAAGGGCGGTGGTCGGTTCATCCGCAATCAGAAGCTTCGGGTCACAAGCGAGGGCCATCGCTATCATTACCCTTTGGCGCATCCCACCCGAAAGCTGGAAGGTAAAACCTTCTATCCTCTTCTCGGCATTCGGAATGCCGACCAGCTTCAACAACTCCAAGGCCCGCTCATACGCCTGTTGTCTCGTCATATCGGTATGCTTGAGCATACCCTCAACCATCTGACGCTTCACCGTAAGCACGGGATTCAAACTCGTCATCGGGTCTTGGAATATCATCGAAACATCCTTGCCGCGAATCTTCCGAATCTCCTCATCATTCAAAGCAAGCAAATCGGTTCCCTCGAACAGGGCTTGTCCACCTTCGATCTTGCCAGGAGGCTGCTGAATAAGCTGCAAAAGGGAGAGAACACCCACACTCTTGCCACAACCACTCTCCCCCACAATCGCAAGGATCTCACCCTCATCAACCGTATAGGAGATACCATTCACGGCCTTGACGACGCCTTCCCTGGTATAAAATCTGGTCTTCAGGTCCTTCACTTCAAGTATCGTTGCCATACCACCATCCTATAGAGTCGGATCCAAGGCATCCTGAAGCCCATCACCGATAAAATTCACACACAACACCGTAAGTAGAATTGCCATGCCGGGAAAAATTGTGAGCCAAGGCTGACTCGCCATGGTCGCCTGGCTATCCATCAGCATGTTCCCCCAAGTGGGAGTCGGAGGAGAAACCCCAAGTCCCAGAAAACTCAACGACGACTCGGTGATGATCGCATTGCCGACACCCAAGGTCGCACCGACGATGATCGAGTTGGAGATGTTCGGCAGCACATGCCTGAGAATGATGATCCTATCCTTCGCACCCAACGCCAAAGCGGCGGTCACATACTCATTTTCCTTCACCGACAGAATGGCTCCACGCACCACACGCGCGGTATGCATCCAACTGAAGAACCCAATGATCACCACGATTCCGAACGCTTGTGTATTCGCATAGGAACTGATCACGATGATCAAAGGGAGTGTCGGAATCGAATAGGCCAGATCGGTCAAACGCATGAGCAAATTGTCGATACGACCACCAAAATACCCTGCGGTCGAACCGATGATCGTACCCAAAGCGGACCCCAACAAGGCCGCAGTCAAACCAATGGTGATGGAAATCCTACCACCATACAACAAACGGGTAAGCAAATCACGACCAAGTGCATCCGTACCCAGCCAATGTTTTAGTGTCGGTCCCTTCCTGATGTTCGACAAATCAATAGCATCGAATTCAAACGGTGCGATCACAGGTGCCAAAAAACACAGCAAAGCCAATAAAATAAGGAATATTGAAGCCACCACCGCCAGTTTGTGCTGAAGGAATTTTTCCCAGGTGATTCTTCGGTTCGATCGCAAGGTCACCGAAATTCCTTCCGAAGCAAGAATTTGTTCCTGGCCTTTCGTCAGTAGTTCACTCATGTATAGTCTCCATAGCCATTATTCGTAGGAAATCCTAGGATCAAGCCATCCATAGATGACATCCGCGACAAGATTGAATACGACAACCATGGTCGAACCCATCATCATAATCCCCATGAGAAGAGGATAATCGCGGGCATGCATGGCTTGGATAAACATCCGTCCGATTCCAGGCCAACCGAAAATCGTCTCTGTGATGACAGCACCGGAAAAGAGACGGGCGATATCGAGAGTCATCACGGACACGACCGGAATACTCGCATTCTTCACTGCATGGACTGTAATCACAGTTCGTTTTCTAAGCCCCTTGCTATGGGCTGTACGGATATAATCCTGATTCAGCACGCCCAGCATCGAGCTTCGCATATAACGCGACCATCCCGCGATGCTGTGCAAGGAGAGTACGGTTGCGGGCATGATGATATGCTTCAACTCATCCACAAAACCGCCCACACCTACAGTCACCGTTCCCGCCACAGGAAGCCATTGTAGCTTAACGCTGAAGAAATATTGCATCATCAATCCAAACCAAAACACCGGCATCGCAATCGCAACGAATGAAGCTCCGGTAGCGATGAAATCGAACGCCGAATATTGCTTCACTGCCGAAAACACTCCCAGAGGAATAGCAATCACGGCAGCCACAAGGAACGAAAGCCCCATCAAACGCAACGTATCGGGCAAACGTTCGAGTATCATCATGAACACGGGCCGTTGGGTTTGGAAACTGATCCCCATGTCACCCGTCAACATCGCTCCGATCCATTTGAAATATTGAATATACACCGGTTGGTCGACACCGAGTCGTGCCCTATAGGCATCGATCGCCGCGGGATCGACAAACATACCCCTATCCAGCAATGTCCCCTCAGGACCACCCGGAGCTGCCTGGATAATGGTGAAAATCACGATGGAAATCGCAAACAGCAGCGGAATCATCTGCAAGGTACGCCTGATTACATATTTTAACATTGACCACCCTCAAGCATCATCACTCTCCAATTCGAAATCGAAATTACGTAAGAATGTCGATGCCGGAGCTGCTCACCCCGGCATCGGACATTCAGGGCCTTACTACTTGAGATCCCATTCCCAAGCATTCCACCAGTTACCGAGATTGGTACCGGAACCGCGGAAATTCGTAAGATTGTCGGCTACAACCCACGGACTGTCACGATAGTAGAGATAGAGGGACTGCACATTGTCGGCGAGAATCTGCTGAGCCTCATCAAGCAGAGCCTTCCTCGTATCGAAATCGAGTGTCTTGTCGGCTTCAAGCATGATCTCGTCAAGTCTTGGATCACCCATACCGGTGAAGTTGTTGCTTCCATTCTTGCCATCCCTGGTATGGTAGTAGTTGGTGAGACTGGCATCACTGCTCATGAACCATCCGCCAACCTGGGCATCCCACTGGCTGTTCCTCCAGCGTTCGGACCATGCGGCCGCTTCATATTCCTTCATCTTCACTTCAATACCGATCTGCTTCAGCTGAGCCTGAACGACCTGGGCGATCGCAATCCTATCGGCTCTTCCGGAACGGTTCATGAAGGTGAATGAGAATTCGACACCATTCTTATCGATGATTCCGTTGCCGTTGGTATCGCGCCATCCAGCCTGGGCCAACAACTTTTTGGCTGCTTCTGGATCATAGGATGGAACCTTGATATCGGGATTGTGGTACCCGCTGGTCGGTGGGATCGGACTATTCGCGATCTGCACGGTGCCTTCCAACAACTGGTCGACAATCGCTTTTCGGTCGATCGCTTGGAATATCGCACGACGCACACGCACATCACCGAACAATTCGGGACGACCACCATCCTTGGTGACATTGAAATCGATATAGTAGAATACATTGGAAGGAATCATCTCGACATGGAGACCCTTCACATTGAAATCCTTGACCTGAGTCGCCTCGATCTGACCAATATGGTATGCACCGGATTTCATTGCATTGAAACGAGCGGTCTGATCGGGAATGAACTGCCACACCATCTCATCGATCTTCGGATACTCGCTGCCTCTCCAATAGTTGGGATTGCGGACAATACGGATATACTCACCGGACTTCCACTCCTCGAACATGAAGGGACCGGTACCGATGAATTCGGGACCACGGTTGTAGGGTTCGTAGCGGGAAATCTCTTCCCACGTCAAATCCTCAAGCACATGCTTGGGAAGCATCGCTTCGAAAATTCCCGGATAGAACGTATACAGATCATCCCAAGTGAACTTGATGGTGTACTTGTCGATGATCTCGGAATCGATGATCTTGTTGTATTCGCTCTGATTGTAGACCTGAGGAGTGTTGTGTACGAAATCCAAAGTAAATTGCACATCCTCAGCGGTGAATTCCACACCATCATGCCACATGACACCCTCATGCAAGTGCCAGGTCATGTCGTAGGTACCATCGGGATTCTCAACGATACCACCATTTTCGAAAGTTGGAATCTCTTTCGCCAAGACAGGAATGAATTCATTCTTATCGTTGGTGATGATCAAACCCTCACTCACATTATGCTGCAAATCACACAACATCTGGCTTGTGAAGGGATTGAGCACATCCAGCTCACGGTCATAGGCGATATACAGAATCTTCTTTCCATCCTCTTTTGTCGCCGGTGTTGCACTGGGTTCTGCCTGACCAGCGGCAAACAATGGACCGAACACACAGCCGAGCAACAACACGCTCGCCAGTACGATTCTCCATGTTCTCATACGGATCCTCCTTGTTTGAATAATCATATATTTTGCATTAGACATTATATATGATGTGATGATAGTATAGTACCATAGTCGATAATGCAAGGCAAAAGTGTTCGGAACTTCAAAAAAACTTGCATCATTCACTACAGGTGATTTTCCTTCAAAAAAGCGCATTTTCAGCGTATACTTGGAGAATCGTCAGGAGTACCATACATGGAAAAGAAGAGATCGATGATTGTCCCAGTGCGCGAACAAATATTCAATCGAATCAGAAACGCAGTCTTGAGCAACGATTACCAACCGGGTGAAATCATCCCGATCGATCGCATCGCACGCGAATTCGGAGTGAGTTCCACCCCGATCAGGGAAGCATTCATCAGACTCGAAAGTGCCGGATTGCTCACGCTCATACCCAATCGTGGAGCGATGGTGGTGGAAATCACCCAGAAGGACATCACCAACATATGGGAGATGCGTAAGCTCATCGAACCCTATGCAGGAAAACTCACCGCACAACACGACATCACCGAGGACATACTGCAGTTGGAATCAGACATCAACAAATTGTTAGAAGAGGATTTCGACCAAGAACTGTACATCGAGACCGATCAGAACATCCACAGACTATTCTTCAAGTATATCGACAATGATCTGATCACTGAAACAATCCAGAAGATCAACAACCTCTCGCTGCGCATGCGGTACCAAGCGGAAAACTTTACCAAACGCAACATCCCCATCATGCGCGACGTATGCAGGGAACACCTACATATTCTCGAATGCTTGAAAAGCAAGGACCCCGCCAAGATAGAGAAAGCCATCTTTGAACATCTGGAGAATGGCGAGAAAAGAACATTGGAATCGAGGACCGAGAAACCCGCATAACCAAACATCAGACAATCGAATCCCACCTTCCGATGGGGGCGTTTCGCAAAAACACCCCCACAAAGGTCTTCATTTCTCCAAATTCCTCGTAGTGAACGTACCATCTTCAAACTCCACATCATAGGCAATGTCTAGAAACTTCAACTTCGTGGAAGAATTGGTATGCGGATTATCCATAGTGATGGTTGTAGGAGTAGGAATTCCTTCCACCAGTTCCAAATCGGTCAGGTACACATGTTTCACCATGACAAGTGGAGATTCCTTAGCGTACATCTTGCGATCGACAATAAGGGACGAGTCCTTGAGGATGACCACATCCATTGCATCATACGCAGTATCCCCGTCATCTTTCTCAAGGCGAATCAGGTAGGCATCGTACCCCAGATACTTGGTCTCCAAAGCATATTTCGATGTGTAGGTTCCCACAAACGGGAATTGCACATCCTCATAGGTGAACAACTCAGCATCTTCCTGCAAGATCAAATTGTCCATGAAAGGCTTGGTATAGTCCGTTGAAACGATTTGGAATACTCTCTCGTCTGACGAAAGATATTTATGTGTTTGATCTTCCCCATTGACCATATTGCACAGATATCCCGAGTTCATCACTTCCGCTGGACTGACAAACCATACATACACATCTTGGTTCAACCGATCGGTACCCCTCCAATGATAGACGGCTCGATACTGCTTGGTTGCGGAGGAAGGCCTGGTAACCGTGATCTCCAAATTGATCTTGACCGTATCTCCACGATCACGATTGAGGGCATTGCTCCATATGGTCTGCGCATCCGTCTGTAGAGGCTCGACCCACATGGCATTTGGTTCACTCTCCGATTCGAAAGCTGAAATCACCTTATTGATCCAACCGGACACACCTCCATCAATCGAACGGATCGCATGAGTCAGGGCATCCACCTCAGCGTATACAACATCTTCTCCGAGCAACATGTTCACAAAGGGATCCTCGTCCTCAGGGATTTCCAACCAAGCGGAAAGCTGTTGCCCAGCTTCACCACAAGTGGTGTCGAGCCGGTCTGCCAATTCATATTCAAGGGTGGAAAAGGGAGTCAAATTACACTCATCGGATTGGGTCGTACCCCTGAGCACACCATTGAAATTGCTCCCGAGCAACGACCCGCCGGAAACCGTCACCTCATACGAATCACAATTCACCCCGGCTTCCCATCGGTAGGATCCATCGCTTGCCGTCACAGCACCACCAAGATGCTCACCATCGGGTGCGAAGAATTCCACTGAAGCTCCAGAAATAGGTGCATAGGAACCAACAAGACCTTCGATGATACGATTTTGCAGCCAATTGGCGAACAGCGTCGTCTCCGATACCCCCATGGTGAATTCACCACCATCCCCATACGCGATATTTCCGGATTCGGTGAGACTCCAACCGATGAAACGATGCCCATCCATAGTATACCCATTGTCTGGCAACAGTATCTTCTGACCAGTCTCAAGTGTCATTGATTCCATTGCACCAACTCCACCATTGGCCATGAAGTTCAGTGGATACGAATTCCTGTTGTAGAAAATATGGAGAGCCAGGGAACCGTCGGCTTTGACCATGCCACCAAGCACACGATCTTCATGGTCCTTATCCTCGGTAAAACCAGGATACCTTTTTGGTTCCACAGAGATTGTGGAACCGATTTCCGCTCTATACTCCTCCGACTCATGAAGGGTATACGAGGAACTGCCGATGTCTTCAAGATAGCAATTGACAGTGTAGCTTCCCAAAGGAGAGGAATCGTCGTTTTCCAGATCACAACCAAGAAGCAAAAGGACCATCCCAACAATGAAGAGTACCAATACCGCATGGAACCTCATGGTCCATTTCCTCTTACCCGGTTCTACAAGGAGAAGGACCTTGAGTTGATTTTGCTTCCCACGCATACACCGACTCCCCATCAACCTATCGGGAAAATGGTCAAAGCATACGCCGCTCGATTCAAATCATATTCAACCCAGCACAGATACGCTGCAGAACAGAAAGATCAAAATCCTCCACCATCTATGACCATCATCTTATACCAACAAATCGATATAATTTTTCAAATCTATTACAGATATAAGTCTAATAGATAGAAAGGTTGAATACAATGGGAAATTTCCACTCATATTATAGCAAATTCATTTGATTCGCAAATGAATAAATGGAGGTCCACGCTTCTTGTGCAGGGACCTCCACTGCGAAAAAGATGGTCCCTCACCTACCGTTCTTGAACGCCTGTGCCACGGATACGGTCCTCTTGGCCTGATGCTTCACAGCGGGTTCGACATCACCTGCAATCTTCCCATCCTGACCGATGGTTGCGGAAGTGCCATAGGGATTTCCGCCAGCTCCGAACAACACCGGATCGGTATAACCGGGAGCCACGACCAATGCGCCCCAGTGGTACATTACCGTATAGAGGGAAAGTATGGTGGCCTCTTGTCCACCATGGGGATTCTGAGCCGAGGACATGGCACTGACCACCTTATTGATGGTCTTGCCTTGGGCCCAAAGTCCACCCATCGTGTCGATGAACTGCTTCATTTGGGATGCCATGACTCCGAAACGGGTCGGAGTGCTGAATATGATGGCATCGGCCCAATCAAGATCTTCGGACGTGGCAGTGGGAATATCCTTGGTAGCCTCGACAGTGGCTTTCCAAGCGGGATTGCCATCGATCACAGATTGTGGAGCAAGCTCCGCAACCTTCAACAACCTTACCTCCGCACCAGAATCCTTCGCCGCCTCGGCAGCCCACTTCGCCATCTGATAATTCGCTCCTCCCATACTGTAGAACACTATCGCCAAATTCACATTGGACATATCACAACTCCTTTGAAATCATTCCATCATTACCATCTGGTAACAATGCATATAAAGTATCCTTGGTCATGCCGTAGCTGAACCAAGCTTCTTCAACAACTGTACGAGTTGCTGTTTCTCACCCGTACTCAATACGCTAAAAATATCACCGATGTTCGCCACATGGTCAAAAAACATACCATCAATCAACTCCTTTCCCTTCCCTGTGATTTGTATGAGGCTTGCACGTCCGTCCAAAGGATCGGGGTATCTGACAACGAATCCAGACCTCTCCAAATTCTCAATGACCACAGTCATATTGCCACCTGTGGAAAGAGTACCTTCAAGAATCTCACAAATACGAAGATCTCCTTTATGGTAAAGAATCTCGAGCACTCCGAATTGGGCAACCGTAAGCCCTACCCGCTTGATGGTCTTCAACTCCCGTCGCCTTACCGACTGAAAACATCGTGACAGTGCCACCAAGGTCTTCAAATTCAGATCGTTCTCAAATCCATACGACTTTTTCGGTTTCATATTCCGAATATACTACTAATTAGTAATATCGTCCACCGATCAACCCAATAGATGAAGCAAAATCATTGTCCCTGGCATCTCTTGCATATGGATACCACAGAACAGCTGATACACCACACACTACGAAACACCTTCGGATTGACCTCACTCTATCCCTATCAGGAACTGGTGATACGGACAATCCTGGAGCGGGGAGGATTATTCGGCCCCCAAGCAACACATCAGGCTCCAAGGAAGCAGATCGTGGTGCTCCCCACCGGAAGTGGAAAAAGCGTCTGCTTCATGCTACCGGCAGTATTGTTGCCGAACATCACCATGGTGATCTATCCATTGCTCTCACTGATGAATGATCAAGCGAGACGGGTGCGGGAACTTGGTGTGGATGCAGTGATACTACGTGGTGGACAGTCACAAGCGCAGAGATACCGCATATGGAGAGAATTGGAAACAGGAAAGGCCCGATTCCTCATCACCAACCCGGAATCACTTGGAAACAAAAGTGTACTGGAACACCTTGGCGGACTTGCCATCTCGCTATTGGTGGTGGATGAAGTACATACGGTAACCCAATGGGGGGAGACCTTCAGACCATCCTATCTGGAGCTAAAGGAAATCGTCAAGAAACTCGCTCCACAGCAAATCACCGCATTCACTGCAACCGCATCACCGAAAATCATGGATCGCCTCACCCACATCCTCTTCGATGGAAAGAAACCCCACGTGGTGATGGGAAACCCCGATAGACCAAACATCTCCTACAACGCATTTCCAACCCTACACAAAATTCATGATCTGCAAACACTCCTTACCCATTCGGTCACACTTCCTGCGGTAGCGTTCTGTTCAAGTAGGAAACGTTGCGAATATTATGCATGGGAGATGAAGCGACGGCTACCGAACCTCGCAGTCCGCTATTACCATGCCGGTTTGGATAGAAGGGAACGTGAAGCCACCGAACAATGGTTCTTCGATTCGGAAAAGGCCCTGCTCATCGCCACCTCCGCCTATGGGATGGGAGTCGACAAGAAAACGATACGTACCGTCATTCATATCGATCCATCGAATGATGTGGAATCCTTTCTACAGGAATCGGGACGAGCGGGAAGGGATGGACTGCCAGCCACCTCAATACTGTTATTGCAGATTGGGTCAACATCAAGTCAAAGCACCTCACCAAAATCGATCCTCACTACAATTTTCACGCAAACATCACAATGTAGAAGGGACCTGTTGCTTCGTGAGATGGGATTCGGGAGTGAGAATTGCACCGGTTGCGATGTGTGCGATAATGCACAACCCACCTTACCCGATGGGCAGGAGGAGATCCTGCGATTGTGTGGAAGATTTCCCCTCCGTTTCACTGCCACCGAGGCAGCCCACCTGCTCACAGGTTCAATGTCCCGGCGACATTGTCCTCCCATCGACCGCACCAATCCCTATTTCGGATTGTTGAGGGAATGGGATCCTGATGATCTGACGGAAGCCTTCCACCGACTGCACGAAGAAGGGTTGCTGAAAGTGGGAAAGAGACTGTGGTGGAAGGATCGTATCTTCACCCCTCTCCCCTGGCGACACGTTTCCCCTTCACCACCAAATGAATCAAAATTACAAGAAGGATAAGGATCACCCCCACCAAAGCGGTCCAAATCACCATGGGAACAGGTTCCACTTGTTCCGCCGAACGTTTGGAATAAATTCCATAAAGCGCCCATGCCCCAACGAAGGCAAACCATATGTCGCCCCTGATGATGATGGCAAGCAGATTGATGAGTATCGCGACAACCATTACCGATACAGTCCAGAACACCTCGGAAAGTCCGAACCGTCCCCAATCAGACACCACTGCCAATGCGGTCACATTGGCGATGGTGGCTACGGTGATCCACCCCAAATAGACACTGATGGGCAACATGATACCCACACGGAAACCCAAAGGCGTATCGAAGCGACGAACTTTGGTGTGCATCACTATAAGAGTCACAAGCAGGATCAACATCACCAACAGGGACAGTTCGAGCAATTGCCAGTGCCAAGTGAATATCCACGCTCCATTGGCAAGACAAGAGATGAAGAACCAGAGTCCCAAGGACTCTATGGGATCGGGTTGCCCAAACTTTTTAAGATGCATCATTTGATACACCAATGCTACGACCAGCAAAACGTAGATCACACCCCAAACGGCAAATGTGGACCCCGATGGAACGAACAGATTGGGAATGGAATCAGAAATTTCTCCCGTATTCCTGCCATTCAAAGGCAAAATGTTCGCCAACGCATTCACTACCAAAGTGCCGATCAAACCAACCGTGTTGAGAACCAACAGGACTGTCCGTGTACCCTTTCTCTCCGCCATATCCCCCTCCATCTCATTCCATGGTATCCAATAAGGACAAAAACGCAAGAGAATTTAAAAAAAAGTCTCTGCAAATCACGGATCAGATATGTTTTTCTGTATTGAGACTATAGATTTCCTGGATCTGTCGATCGGAGAGAAGCGCAGATAAAGTCCATGCAATGATAAGTATTCCGGGAATATTCAATGCCAATCTTGTCAGTGCAAACTTCACCCCCATGGCTTCCACCTCGAAGAGCACCAAGGGAATCTTCGTTGTGGACCACGCTCCTATGAACACAAGTATATTGGAGAACTTCACACCTTTGCGCATGAACACACTGGCCACAGGAAATGCACCGTAGAGAGGTCCTGCGGCAGCCGATCCCAGCAGAAAGGCGAGCAACACACCTTTCAAGCCAGACTCTTCCCCCATGAATCGCATCATCGTTTCCCTGGGAATCCACACATCGAGCAACCCAAGCAACACAAAGATGGGAGGAATGACGAACAGCATCTCTTTGACGGTGAATCCAGCCTTTTCAAATGCCATCCGACCCAAGTTCCGATCAAAAATGAAAAAGATTCCCATGAGGACCAATACTATGAGGAACATCTTGTACCGTTTCACAAAATATTTCATAGTTCACCCATCACCATGCCGATCGCAAGGGCGACAACTATTGAGAATAGGAATGCGAATACGTTTCTCAACAGCGTCAACTTCACTCCGAAATACCTCTTCTCCACCGGAAATGTCACCACACCGACCATCATCAAGGAGGAAATGAAGGCACCGATCTGTGTATAACCGGCTCCACCTTGCAACAACATGGCTGCAGTGGGAAACGCAACAAATCCGGGGATGAGGGTAACCGAACCAACCAGAAGCGACAACACCACACCGAACACACCGGAATCAATGCCGATGAGCGAGGTGATTGCCTCTGCATCGAAAAGAGCCATCAACATTCCCACAAGAAGAATCACCACAAGGAATTGCGGCAGTATATTCTCCAGAGCCTTCAACGCCTTCAACAAGGCCCTCTTGGTCTTGTCACGATCCTTGAAGTACGATATTCCAAGCAATACCACAGTCACCGAGTACAATAGAAGAGTTCCCACACCTCTCCCTCCATGCATTTTTGGAAATGATAGCAAAATCGGTGAAGTGGGTCTGTAACATTAGTCACACATTCGCATGACAATGTGCACATATCGCAGTACGAAAATCCAAGACACCTGCATTTCAGCTATCCAAAATACAGGTGAACGAGGTTAACTTGCACCTTTTACCAGGGGGATAGATTCTATCATCGCAACCACCATCTCAGGTGAAGTATCAGCCTGGATGATATGGGCCGGAGCCATAAGATAATTGCCATTCTTCCCCATGATCCCGTACCGTCTGGCGATCTCCTCCCTCAATTCCTCCACATCTCCCGAAGGAAGCAACACCTGCTGATCGATACCACCGAAAAAGCAGATCTTTTCACCATACTTGTCCTGCAACTCCTGGGGATCGGAACCCGGCACATTGGGCTGTACCGGATTATAGATCGAAAACCCTATCTCCACGAAATCATCGATCAACGGAGCCACCGCACCATCGGAGTGGATGATGAACAAGACATCCGGTCGAATCTTCCGCAACTCCCCGATCATCCTGGCATAACGGGGCTTGAACTCATTCCTCCACATCTCAGGTGAAATCAACATCGAAGTTTGGGTTCCGAGATCCTCTCCAAACCAAATCGCATCAACCCCAAGTTCGACCAATTGCTTTGCGAGACCGAACGTCCACTGCTCCACCCGATCATTCAAGGCATACACCCAAGGCTCTTCCATCGCGATCGCAATCATGTACTCCTGCATACCGGTCAAATGCCACGCCAGCTCGAAAATCGAAAGCTCGCAATCGCCGATTACAAAATAGTCCTTGCCGAACTGCTCGACATCCCGCTTTGCCTTTACGAAACGACCGGGCGCAAACGGATCGGGGAAATCATATGCTTCAATATCTTCGACCGAACCGGCGGTGGCCAAAGGGCACTTCACCACCTCCATATACAGAGGAGTCGGCTTCATATGCATACCAAATTCATTCTCCGACACCTCGTCTGAAATCGGCTTTGGAACAAACCCCTCCCGGACAGTTCCCCCCACCACGACACAATCGCTACCCATGGCGGTCCGAATCGCATTCGCTGAAATGCGATACGTCAAATCCTCATAATAGGATTCTGCATAATCGGCCTCGATACCCAAGACAGCGGAAAAATGATCGGTCAAACTCCTGCACAAATCAAATTGCAACGGAGGTCTGTCGGGAAGACCTGGTACCACATGGAAAGCCCTCAACACACGTTCTCTGGAATTCATCACACCACCTCCTGTCAATCCATATGGAACATTTCCACCAAAGGGATGGATACCGGAGAAGCATCTTCATTCGTATCCATCACATCGGCCATATAGTGCCACCATCGCTGTACGATCTCGGTACCACCGAGATCCTGGGAACCACTGCCACCATCCTTCTTCTGGACAGCGAACAAAATATTTGTCTCCTCATCGAGAAATATCGTGTAATCCGACACACCCGCATCGGACAGCAACTGCTTCAGCTCGGGCCAAATCAAATCGTGGCGCCTCTTGTATTCATCCTTCATTCCATCTTTCAGCTTCATCTTGAAAGCAACACGCATCATATTGTCCACCTCCTGTATCACACGGACTCCATACTCGAGCCTTGTTTCTGCAATCTCAATTTCCTCCAAGCCTTCACCGAATCCAGGAAAGCCGGCAACAACACCGCCACGAT
Source organism: uncultured Spirochaetaceae bacterium (assembly GCA_964478945.1). Classification (GTDB taxonomy): domain Bacteria; phylum Spirochaetota; class Spirochaetia; order Sphaerochaetales; family Sphaerochaetaceae; genus CAYZJV01. Next base: position 48,623 of record CAYZJV010000006.1, read on the forward strand.
CAACAACACACCTGTGGTGATGACCATCACCTTGGCAGAGAGATTGATCAATCCCATACCAAACTTCAGGTATCCCAAAAGGAATATTGCCATGAGCACTCCAAACAGATTTCCTTTCCCTCCGGTGATCGAGACACCTCCAAGGACCACGAGGGTAATGACCTCCATATCATAACCCAATGCGATGTTCGGCCTGGTACTGCCGATACGTGAGGTCAGCAATACCGCGGCGATTCCTGAAAAAAGTCCCATCAAGGCGAAGTTGATGAATCTGATGCGGTTCACATGAACCCCACAGAATCGAGCGGCTTCCTTCGCATTGCCGATCGCATACACTTTCCTACCGTACTTGGTCTTGTGCAATACGAACCCCATGATGGCGGCAAGTACCAAAAAGAATACGAGGCTGAAGGGGACAAGGGACTCTCCCACATATCCCTGCCCAAAATAGGCGAACGATTGGGGATACTTGGTATAGGCCTGGTCCTCCAATACCGCTTGGCTGATTCCTCTGAACAACGACTGGGTGGCCAAAGTCACGGCGATGGCGGGCATTCCCACCTTGGCGATGAAGAATCCGTTGAAGATGCCGGCTGCCAAACCCACTGCGACTCCAATGGCCACCAGTTCCCAAGTTCCCGCTCCCATACTCGAGGCATACCCCATGGAGAAGGAAGAAAGGGCTATGATGGAGGCCACCGAAATATCGATATCGCCACTCATGATGATGAAGATCATCGGAAGTGCCATCACCGCCTTTTCCGTAAAGGTGAAGGTGGTATTCAGAAGATTGAACGTATCGAGAAAATAGGGAGAGATGTTGGAAAAGAACACGAACACCAACAACAACAATACTCCCAACAATACTTCCCACTTGGTGAAAATGAGGATGAGCCTCTCCTTCAGAGAGTTTTCGTTGACCAGTCTGGTGCTGGCCACCAAATCGGGACCTGCTACGTCTCTGTTGAATGTATCTTCTTGTCTCTTCATGCCAATCGCTCCTGTAGCGCCTTCTTGTCGCGACGTTGTTCGGAAAGGGTATTGATCAGCATCGCAAGCAATACGATGGCTCCCTGAATGAATAATTGTAGAAATGGCGACAAGTTGATCACTGGCAGCGCATTGTTGATGATCCCCATGAACAACGCTCCCAAGATCACTCCCGGCACCGCTCCCGAACCTCCAGCGATGCTCACACCACCAATCACACAAGCTGCCACGGTCTGGAGTTCGAAACCGGTTGCGGTCTCATTCACCGCAGCCGCATAGCGGGCGGTCCACATCACCCCTGCAAGCCCGCTGATGGTGCCGCTGATGGCGAAGATCATGAACTGGATCTTCTTCTCGCTTACCCCCACGAACTTGGCTGCGGTCTTGTTGCCTCCTATGGCGTAGACCTCCCTTCCACTCCGGGTGAAACGACTCACATAATAGAGCAACGCCGATACGACGATTCCCCACCATATGAGGTTGCTGATACCAAGGAAGTTGCCATGGGGAAGCAGCATATAGGAATCGGTCATCTCATGTGCGGTGACCCACTCTCCCTTGCTCATTACAAATGTCAGGCCTCGATAGACACTCATGGTCCCCAATGTGGTGATGATGGGAGGCACCTTGCCAAATGCAACGAGAGATCCATTGACCATGCCGAAACCGGCTCCGATCAACACGCCGAGTATCAGCACGACACCTGCGGGAAGACCTGGATTGGCTTCATTGATCAATGAAGCGGCCATACCGGAAAAACCGATGATGCTGCCGACCGACAAGTCGATCCCACCTGCAAGGATCACGAAGAACTGCCCTATGGAAACCATCACCAGGATCGAGGTATCGTTCACAATCCTTTGAATGTTCGCAGGAGCGAGGAATCCGGGAGCCCGAATGGAGACAAGTGCCAACAATACGATTATGAGAAGCACGAGGCTGGCTTCGCGCCGTTGCCCGATCTTCCGTATGAGGATGCGGCTATTCATGGGCAACCTCCCCTTTCGCTTTCCCCTCGGCCAAGTGGCCGGTGGCGGCCTTGATGATGCGCTGGGAATCAGCTTCATCCTTGGCATACTCGGCTGCAATGGAACCCTCATGCATCACAATGATCCGATCGCTCATCCCCAATATCTCGGGCAATTCCGATGATATGAGAATGACTGCGAGTCCCCGGGAAGCCATCTCCGAAATAAAGGTATGGACCGCGGCCTTGGTGGCCACATCGATACCTTTGGTAGGTTCATCAAGAATCAGAATCCTCGGCTCGGTGGCCAGCCATTTGGCCAATACGACCTTCTGTTGGTTTCCCCCGCTCAAGGTTTCGGCATCCACCTTCCATCCTGCACAACGTATCTCCATCTTTCTCCCAAATATATCGGTGATCTCCTTCTCCTTGCGGGAATCCAATATTCCCAACTTGGAGATGGCATCCACTTGTGGCAAGGTGATGTTTTTGGAAATGCTCATCTTGAGGATCACACCCTGGTCCTGACGATCCTCGGGAACGAAAGCCATGCCATGCTTCATCGCTTCAAGTGGAGAACGGATATCGATCTCCTTTCCATCGAGTCGCAGGATGCCCGCATGCTTCCTGTCGATACCGAAAATGGTTCTCATGACCTCACTTCGTCCTGCTCCTATGAGTCCGAAGAATCCAAGAATCTCGCCGGAGTGCAAATCGAAAGAAATGTGTTTGAAGTATCCTGTCTGGGTGAGATTCTCGACAGAGAGCACCACATCACCTGCAGTATAGGTGCGTTCGGGATACATTTGGTCGAGACTGCGACCTACCATCATGCGAACGATGTCATCGACTCCAGAATCCTTCACATACCCTTCACCGATATACTTGCCATCCCTCAGAACGGTGAAGTAATCACAGATTTCGAAGATTTCCTCGAATTTGTGGGAAATGAAGATGATGGCTTTGCCATCCCTTTTCAGCCTCCTCACGATCTTGTACAAATCCTCAACCTCCCTCAATGAGAGAGCGCTTGTGGGTTCGTCCATGATCATGACTTTTGCCTGGAGGGACAATGCCTTGGCAATCTCCACCATGTGTCGTTGGGCGACACTCAAATTCTTCACCAAGGTGGATGATTTGATATCCAATTCCAATTCGTCGAGAAGCTTTTGGGTCTCGGTACCCATCTTTCGCCAATCGATCCTCTTGGTTTTCGGATGCACCAGATGGTGCCCCATGTAGATGTTCTCGGTAACGGACAATTCGGGAAACATGGATGCTTCCTGATGTATTGCGGCAATACCGGCTCTTTGCGCATCGAGGGCGTTCCTACAGGTGAAGGGAGCTCCCTCGAAGTACACTTCCCCTTGGGTTGGGAAATACACTCCGGTAAGGATTTTCACCAAAGTGGATTTGCCCGCACCGTTTTCCCCGATCAACGCATGGACCTCGCCTGGACGGACGGTCATATGCACACCATCCAGAGCCTTGATCCCGGGGAAATATTTTGTGAGATTCTTCACTTCCAATATATGCTCGGACAATGCGTGCTCCTTATCTGTCGAAAATTCAGTAGAGGTGACACAGACCTTCACATCAGCCCATCATACGTGCAGGTCCGATTCCTACACAACCGGAATCAAGACCTGCACCCAAATTGCATCACATGCGCCGATTAGAACATTTCAGCAAACTTTGCGATATTCTCGGCGTTGAATACGAACGGAGTACCCATGATGGTGTTTCCATTGGGGCCGATGGTGATCTGTCCCATTCTTCCCGCATCGATCACATCGCCGGGATTTCCCGCAACCTTACCGGTTACGAGGGCCTCGAGAATGTAGGTCGAGGTGTACCCGAGATCAATCGGATTCCACAAAGCCATCTGTCCACAAGTACCATTTTCAACATACTGCTTCATTTCGGAAGGGAGACCCAAACCTGTGAGTTGCACGACACCCTTCTTCCCCTCGTCTTCGATCGCCTTCGCGGAAGCGAGGATTCCGATGGTGGTGGGGCTGATGATTCCAGCCAAGTCGGGATACTTCTGCATGAGCCCGACAGCTTCACGATAGCTCTTGTCGGAAGCATCGTCGCCGTACACTACTTCCACGATCGACATATCCTTGTACTCGGGTTTCTTGACCTCTTCTTTCATCCATTTGATCCATGCATTCTGGTTTGTCGCCTGGCTGGTTGCCGAGACGATACCGATCTTGCCTTTGTAACCGGTCAATTCGGCGATCAACTGCACCTGCTGGCGCCCGATCAATTCCTCATCGGAGGGAGCGAGGTCGACGATACGTCCACCAACGGAAATCCCACTGTCGAAGGAAATCACCTTGATTCCGGCGTTCATGGCTTTCTTGGTGACGGGAATCAGAGCATCGCGGTCATTGGCCGAAATGGCGATTCCATCGACACGCTGGGCGATGAGGGATTCGATGATTTCGATCTGTCCTTCGGCAGTCGAGGCGGAAGGACCTTGGTAAATGGAGTCGACATTACCGAGTTCGGCGGCAGCTTCCTCTCCACCATCGGCTACCGCTTCGAAAAATCCATTGCCGAGACTCTTGACCAACAGGACCAGGCGGAGATCCTTTTCCGCACCTGCGGTTTCCGTCGCACCGGCAGCGAACAGATTGCCCGAAACAACCAAGGCAATCATCAGAGTGACCAAAACTAGTTTTCTTTTCATACCAGCTCTCCTTTTTAAAAGTAATTGAATTGTATCATCACCCGAAACGAGGGTGTGAGGAGCAATTCCTCTCATGAAGGTACCAATTTCTCAGGTTCTGCCCATAACTCCATGCTCGGATGGAGTATGTCCGAAGTACTGTTTGAACACTTTGCCGAAATGCTTGCAACTCACATATCCCACATGGGATGAGACGTCCTTCACCGTCAAATCTCCTGAAATCAACAGATCCGAAGCCTTCTCCATCCGCAATCGGGTGATGTACTGGGGAAATGTCTCTCCCACCACCCTATTGAAGATGGTGGAAAGATAGTTGGGGGTGACTCCAATGTGATCGGCGATTTGCGCCAACCCGATCTCTTCATTCACATGGTCGTGAATCAACTCCAAGGCCTTCCCCACGGTTCTCTGCATCTTGAGTCCCAGGACCTCCTCGGATTCCACCACATGGGAAGACAACCATACGACGCAGCGGTCGAAGGCTTCAATCGCATCTCCACCATATACAGTACCCATACTGAGGAAGTGGATGAATTTCCGAAAACCATCCAATTCCCACAAACGGAGAAACTCGTCCCGATGTCCGCGAAGGAAACGGATGGTATGGGTCGACTCAAAACTCCTGTTTTCCAGCAATTTGATGAATGTGGTCACGAATTGCTCCAATTGAAGATAATTCCCAGCCACAAGCATCTGGTTGCTTCTGGTCACTGAGGAGGAGAATCCCCTGATAATCCTCACCCAGCTTTTTTTCGACATTTCCATCAACGAAGTCACCACATTGGTGAAGGATTGTGCTTCCGAATCAAAAAGGAACCAGGTGCAACGCAACTGTTCCGAAGAACGAACCATCGCATCACCATGGAGCAGGATACGATTCAAAGTCATTCTGGCATCCCGATCCGTATTGGAAGCGATGATTCCCGCATAATTGCCATCGTCCAACATCACTACCCCTACGGTTGACGATAAGCCTTGCGCATCCACCAGCCATCTTCTCACTTCCTGTATGAATTGTTTGCGGAGCAGGATCGATTCTTCCGAAGCCGCCACCGAATCGATGCTCACCACGAAACCCGAGTACCATTGGGTATCCTGTTCCACAGGATCCTCCGAATAGGTATCCTGCAAAATACCGTAGAGCCTATGCTCGAGATGTATCTGCTTCACCAATCGGCTATCCATCAAATTGTTCATCGCGAGATTGAGGGCATTCGAGAGATCCTGCTTGGAAACGGGTTTCAACAGGTAATCGATCGCTCCCAGGGAGATCGCCTTGCGTGCATAATCGAATTCGGCATAACCGGTGAGGATGATCCATTGTGCGGTGGGAACAATATGTTTGCCCTTCTCCATCACCTCCAGTCCATTCATATGTGGCATTCGGATATCGACCAGCACAATGTCAGGCTTCACTTTCGGCAAAAGAGCCAGCAACTCATCCCCGTCGGAGGCTTGGACCATGGTCTCGCAATGAAAGAGTCCCTGACCAATCAATTCCTCCAGCATGTCCTGGAGACTGAAACGAACCAGATACTCGTCATCAGCTATGATACATTTCATCGAACGTCATCCTTACTTCTGTTCCTCTACCCACTGCACTCCTCATATTGAAGGCTCCATTGGGATAGGCATACTTGAACCGCCGCCTCACATTCCCCACTCCGATATGCTCCTTCTCCTGCAGTGAGGACAGATCGCATCCGACCCCATTGTCCCGAACCGTGATCACCACGAGCGGGACACCATCCTCGAGAACTCTGAAGGCCTCCACTTCAAGCAGCCCATCCGTATCTTTGGGTTCCAACCCATGGATCACCGCATTCTCGACCAAAGGTTGCAGTATGAGACGGGGAATGCCCACTTCCGACAACCCTTCGGCAATCTTGAGAGTATAATTGATCCTATCCCCGAAGCGCATCTTCTGCAGATTGCAATAATGCTCCACAAACTCGAATTCCTCCGCGATCGTGGTATCCGTCCTACTCTCCTGGGTATACCGCAGCAACTCCTTGAGTTCGATTATCGAGGTTTCAAGCACATCCCTTCGGGCCATCCGATTCAGACCGATGAAGCCGTTGAGTACGTTGTAGATGAAATGTGGTTGAACTTGCGATTGCAAGGCTTGGTATTCCGCTTCACCCTTCTTGATCAACTCGGCATATTTCAGATGGTTGTCCAGAGTCAGTGAGGTGAATTCAGCGAACGTCGTCAATCTAGTGATCCCCAGATCGGTAAGCGCACCTTGGGGAACGTGGACCGCCACGGTTAGGGTACCCATCACCCGATTCTCGATGGTGAGCGGCAGCACCATTAGGGAACTCAGTCCACTGTCCAACTCCTCCAACTCATCCTTGGAGCATAGAACGGCATTGCGGGATGCGACCACTTCCTCTAGAAGCGGAAAAAGCTTGTTCATGAGCGGTTGCACTGAAAGTCCCTCCCATACCCTCAACTTCAATATGGTTTTTCCTGTGGTGGAGGGATCGGTACCCAAAAAATGGATACAGGCGGTATCGGCTTGGGTCTCTTCAACGATGGTGTGCACCACCTGTTGCATGATGTTCTCGGGACTTGAATCGGTGGTGATGGAACTTCCTATGGAATCGGTGAGACGAAGAATCGTATTCACGTTCTCCTTGAGATCCAATGAAAGGGAATTGAACTGGGTGGCAAGATCGGCGAATTCATCTTTCCCACGAATCTTCATCCCCTCCGAAAAATCCCCCTTGGCCACCCTTGTGAAGGCATCGCCAACCAATTTGATCTTGTCGTTGATATCCTTCGCGGTTGCCAACGACATCGTGATCCCGGCAAGAGCAGTGAAAAAGGCGAACAGGGCATACCAGACATAGGTATGCCGTTGCAGCCTATCGCCGTAGCCTCTGAATTCCTTGATGAAATAGTTCATATAGCTTTCGAAGCTATCGACGAAATAATAGGAGGTATCGCGGAATTCGGAAAAGAAGGGGATGAATTCCTCATCAGCCAGAATCTCATAAAACCGATCATCCTCCAGGGATCCGACCCGGGCTACGATCATCTGAATCGACTTCTCCAACTGCCCTAGCCTCGCCATCGCACGACGATGCATGGTGTTGGCAGTTTCGGTTTGATCGATCATCGCGGGATCATCGATCGAGAGCACAGCCAAAGAACCCATGAAGGAGTAGAAGGCATTCTCATATTCATACACGGCACTCTTCCATTGCTTCACTGTCACATTGGTTCGTGGCGAGTAGGTATAGGATTTGAGCTGACCATATACTTTGGGAACGAACAGGTCGAACACCATATCCTTCATGAGGCTGTGCACATCACGGGACTTGACCTGTGTTTCCAGTCCCCTTTCGATCGCTGTGTTGATCAGACCCACCCTTCTCCACGTGACGATACCCAATCCCGCAAAGAGAAAGGTGATGAGGGTGAATGCAAGGGCAAGTACAATCAGCTTCGTCCTGATTTTCATCGTCGGGCGATTCCCGGGACCAGTCTATACATCATTTGGCTATAGTCTCCAAAGAAGGGGGACGTTCTGCGATATCCTTCCCCTTTCCCCCATGATGATGAACAAGGCCAGTGCGCCCGGAAGGGTGTCGGCCCTCCGATCGCACTGTAGTTCATGCAAAAAACCTTATTCCTTTCAAGAATTCATCTTTGAACGATACTGTTCCACCTCCCAGGTTCGGATGAATTCAATCTGATCATCGTCCATGAATCTCGGTCCACCGAAACTCTCGGTGAACACCGCAACTTTGATCGTATCTATAAACAAGGACAAAGCTGCTTCACTGATTGCAAATGCAGCGGTATTCTGCACAGCGACCACCTTCGGCGGCACACCATAAGAGGTTTCGTATTCCTTCAGTTTGGAGACCATGGCATCGACCGGTTCCTTCCCATCGAATACCGAATCCTCGACCCAAAGTGGCTTGAAACCACTGTAGACGATATGGTCTGG
>CAYZJV010000006.1:57338-77307 GCA_964478945.1 uncultured Spirochaetaceae bacterium
GAATCGGCGGCAACGAACACACCATGGTTCTGAAGGAAAATCATGGAGGGAGGATTCCCCCATTTCTCCACATACTCCTGCTGTGCGTCACGTACCGTCTTGGCAAGAATATAGCCGGGATTCACCAAAGGAATCCACATCGCCTCGGGAAACAACTTCTCCATCGCTCCCTTGCCGCTCTGGCCACAGGTTAGCCCGTTCACCATCGCTGGATGGAGGTGCACCACATATGAAAAAGGGATGAACGAATGGAGCAGGGCCTCGACACTGGGACGTGCGGTTTCACCTTCACACCTGGCATCCATCATATCCTGCAATACCGCCTTCTCCCTTTCATCCACATCGGTGGGATAGGCTTTGTTCCATATCGCACCAAGCTTGCCGAGGTCCATTGCCACAAACCCCTCTTCACCGATGGTGGCCAGGGCATGTCCCGAGGCCTTCACATACATCACATCGTCGATCTTCTTGGAAGTGTTGCCTCCACCAAGCATCACGAACCTCGAATCGGCTCCATATCTTCTGGATATCGCAATCAAATCGGAAATATCGTGTACAGACATCACATCCTCTCCTTCAGCACATCCCTCTCATAAGAGGTCACCTCCGCCACGATGGAAAGATCGTCCGGAGCGGAGTATTTCTCGCAATACGCTTCCCACACCGCACCGAACGGCAAGGTGTGCAAGGCCTCCAACATCCCCATCTTGGCATATCCATTGCCGTCCGACTCCAATTTCACCAAATGCGCATGCGGCTCCAACATCGCAAACAGAAGGGCCTTCCTCAGCGCACGTACTCCGGTGGCCCAGGCTCCAATCCTATTGATCGAAGCATCGAAGTAATCCACACCGATATGGGCCTTGTCGACCTTCCCGCTCCTCACCAACTCCTGGGCAACTTGCTTCACCTTGTCGGAGAACAACACCACATGGTCGCTGTCCCAATGCAGTGGACGACTTACATGCAACAGAATTTCATCCTGGAACAGGAGAATCGATGAAAGCTTGTCGGCGATATCCTCTTCCACATGGAAGTGCCCCATGTCGATGCAAAGCATCTTGTCGTTCCTCGCAGCGTAGTTCATGTAGAATTCGTGGCTGCCGACCACAAAGGCTTCGCTTCCGATACCGAACAACTTGGTCTCCACCGCGTCCTTCATGTGTTCTGCCGGATAGGAAGTGGCAAACACCTCGTCCAAAGACTCCTTGAGTATACTACGGTATCCCATCTTGTCGACCGTAAGATCCTTGGCTCCATCGGGAATCCATGTGTTGAGTACACAGGGGGTACCGAGCTGCTCACCGATCCACGCTGCGATCGCACGGCAACGCTTGGCATGCTCAATCCAGAAGGCCCGCACCTCGGGATCCTTGCTCGCCAGGGTGTACCCCGAATCGGCCATTGGATGGCTGAAGAAGGTACCGTTGAAATCGATCCCGATTCCGAGCTTCTTCGCCCATTCCACCCAACCTGCGAAATGCTTTGGTTCGATGGCATCACGATCCACAAATGTGGAGCCGAACTCACCGTAACTGGCATGGAGATTCAATCGATGCGGTCCAGGAACGATTGAAAAGACCTTCTCCAAATCCCTTCTCAACTCATCGATCGAGCGGGCCTTCCCAGGGTAATTACCCGTAACTTGGATTCCTCCACCCGAAAGCGTCGCACTGGGTCGCTCGAACCCTCCGACGTCATCGCCTTGCCAGCAGTGGATGGAAATGGGGATCGAAGCGAGCCGCTCCAACACCGCATCCGTGTCCACTCCAATCTTCTTATACGCTTCCCTAGCGATCCCATATGATTCGCGTGCCATGAAAACCTCCCATAGCTGTATGATCTTCACTTATGGTACCCCGGTTGTCATGATTACGCCTTGACGAATCTGGCAACTTCTAGCATGATTTTATCATCATGAACCTGAAACTCCTCTCTTCGGACTATTTTTACGATCCCGCCTTCAAAATGAAGATCATCGAACGCAGTCCCGAACTTCCCTACCCGCTGCATAGCCACGACTTCTATGAACTGGTAGTGATCGTATCGGGAAAAGGCACCCACTTCACCCAAGCGAACTCATTCACCCTCTACCCAGGCAATGTGTTCGTGATATCCCCCGGATTGGAACACGGGTACCGTGATGTGGAGAACCTGAGACTCTACAACATCCTGTTCGATCACAAGCTGTTCGAGGATTCCTTCTATGATCTGCGCAACATGCCCGGCTACCATGCCCTGTTTCGACTTGAACCGAGTTATAGAAACGACATAGGGTTCGCGACACTCATGCAACTCACCCCTGCCCAAATGGCAGAGGTATTGCCGCTTCTCGAGGAAATGCAGAGTGAATGCGATGCCATAGAATCGGATATCGGGGCGAAGAGCCTCTCCTTCTCCTATCTCATCCAGTTGCTGGTCACTCTGTTCCGCATGTATTCCGAGTATCCGAGGAAGGACAATCTCACGATCATGAGAATAGCCGATGCGCTCAGTTTCCTCGAAGCCCATTCCGATCGCCCCGTGGGAACGAAGGAATTGATGGAATTGACCAATATGTCGGCGAGTACGCTCAACCGGCATTTCCAAAATGCCACGGGACTCTCACCGATAGAGTTCCATATCCAGAGGAGAATTGAACGGGCCTGTCTGCTCATCCGCACCAGCGGACTTTCCATGGGAGAGATCTCGGAGGCCACCGGTTTCAACGATGCGAACTATTTTTCCAGACAATTCAGAAAAGTGATGGGCATGAGCCCAAGACAGTATAGAAACAACCGTTCGCTATGGTACCGCTGAGCACAATTCGGCTTGACAGTTCCACTTCTGGTCTGTATCGTCCACATAGTGTCGAGGGAGGGGAATATCCATGACAGGTACACAAAGGGTGCGTTCATTTGTAGAAAGTGGGGAATTCGAACGGTTGTTGCCGAAACTCTATGGGGAAGGAGTGCTCACCGAAGACCAAAGGAAACGCTTTCTCCATCTCATCACCACACACGAACAATTGTTCGATGTCCCCAAGGATGCACGTACCGGACTTTTCAGTACAGCTGGAAGAAGTGAATTGGCTGGAAACCATACCGACCACAACCTTGGAAAAGTGATCGCCGCAACCATAAACTTGGACACCATCGCAGTCGCCACACCAGTGGACGCACCGAAAGCAATAGTGGTATCGGAGGGATTCCCTCCTGTTGAGGTGGACCTTCGCGACCTTTCCGTCCATACCGCCGAGGAGGGCACCACCGATGCCCTCGTACGGGGGATCGCAAGAGCCTTCTCAGATCGTGGACTCACTGTGGGAGGATTCGTAGCCAATACCAGCAGTAGGGTGTTGAAGGGTTCGGGTCTCAGTTCTTCAGCTGCAATAGAGGTGTTGGTGGCCACCCTGTTCAACAATCTCTACAATCGGAATGCGCTCGAACCGGTCGAACTTGCCATCATCGGCAAGTATGCGGAGAACACCTTTTTCGGAAAACCCTCGGGGTTGATGGATCAGATCGCTTGTGGAAACGGTGGCATCACCGGAATAGACTTTGCCCACCCGCAATTTCCCGTGCTCACTCCCATCCAATTCGATTTCCATTCCTTGGGCTATGACCTGTTGGTGATCGATACGGGAGGAAACCATGCCGACCTCACTTTCGATTATGCCTCGATACCGAAGGAGATGCGCTCGGTGGCCGCTTGTTTCGACAAGGATGTGTTGCGGGAAGTACCCTTCGGGTTGTTTGTCGATTCGTTGCCAGCGATCAGAAGGCGGGTGAAGAATGATCGGGCTCTGCTCAGAGCCTACCACTACCTCTCCGAAAACGATCGTGTGGATGGGATGTTGGAAGCCCTTCGACAGGAGGACCTCGATCGCTATCTCACACTGGTCAATGAGTCGGGACGAAGTTCGTTCATGTTCCTGCAGAATCTCTACAGCACCAAGATGGTGGACCAGCAGGGACTTTCCCTCGCATTGGCGATGACCGAGCGCTTCCTTGAAGGAAAAGGCGCCTGCCGGGTGCATGGAGGAGGGTTCGCCGGAACGATCCAAGTCTATGTTCCCACCGAACGAACCCGCTCCTACATGGAATATATCGAGAAGGTGTTTGGGGAAGGAAGCGCCACCATACTGGCGATCCGCAGTCTTCCCACCACACGCCTCGATTGAAATTCAGTTGATCAGTTTGTCGACCAGTTTGAGAATCTCATTGATCTTCTGGTCGACATCGGCTCCGGTTGCGAAGGATTCGGCCACACAACTTTTCAGATGGGCCTCCAACACGACCTTGTTGGTCTTCTTAAGCAAGGCTCCGGTGGCCAGCAACTGGTTCGAGATATCGACACAATACCGATCCTCCTCAACCATTCGCAAAATACCGTCGATCTGACCACGGGCAGTCTTCAATGCCTGGGAAACCTTCACATGATCGGCTTTCATATCAAGCTCCGACCTTGATATCGGTCACTTCGTACCCCGCATCGGCAACGGCCTTGCGCAACGTTTCATCTCCGACCTCTTTTGAAAGCATCACCGATGCGCTCTTCGAAGAGAGATCCACATGAGCCTCGACACCATCGATGGCATTGAGCGCCTTGTCCACCCTACCCACACAGTGCATGCAGGTCATTCCTTCGATCATAAGTTTCTTTTCCATACTACGTTCCTCCTGAATCGCTTCCCGAGCAGGAACCGATTGTCCTTCACTATTTGAAAACGGTGGCGTGAACCGTTTCAACCTCAAGGCATTGGTCACCACGAATACACTGCTGAGACTCATCGCTGCAGCAGCGAACATGGGATTGAGTGTCCAACCGAACAGTGGATAGAATATCCCGGCGGCAAGTGGAATTCCAAGTGTGTTGTAGAACAGGGCCCAGAACAAATTCTGTTTGATGTTCCGCAATGTGGCCTTGCCCAAAGTGATCGCACCCACCGCATCGCGCAAATCACTACGCATGAGTATGATATCGGCAGCCTCCATTGCAATGTCGGTTCCCGCCCCTATGGCCATGCCCACATCGGCACGCACCAATGCGGGAGCATCATTGATACCGTCACCAACCATCGCCACCTTCTTCCCCTCTTGCTGCAGCTGTCTCACCACCGCTTCCTTTCCATCGGGAAGCACCGAAGCGAAGACTCTCCCGATCCCCACTTTTTTGGCGATCGCCTTCGCGGTCCTCTCATTGTCTCCAGTGAGCATCACCACTTCAAGACTCATCTCCTGCAGAAGTGAAACCGCTTCAATGCTTGAGGATTTGATCACATCGGCTACAGCGATCACTCCCATGCACCGACCGGACTTCGCGAAGAACAACGGCGTCTTTCCCTCACCGGAAAGGCGTTCGGCCTCCTGTCGCAGGGAAGAGGTGTCGATCGAACGCTCGGCCATCAAATCAGCATTGCCTCCGATCACTTCCACCCCTTCCAGCGTTCCCACGAGACCTTTTCCCACCAACGCCTGAAAATCTTCGATTTCGGGGAAATCCACCCCCTTATCCTCGACATATTCGAGTATCGCCAATGAGAGGGGATGCTCGCTCGCACCCTCCAAAGCTCCAGCAATCGCAAGCAACTGCCGAACCCCTACATCGGAAGAGGGAACCACATCGGTAACCTTGGGTTTCCCTTCGGTGATCGTTCCGGTCTTGTCCAGGACGACCGTATCGATCGAACGGGAGGTTTCGAGCGCCTCGGCACTGCGAATGAGAATACCATGTTCGGCACCTTTACCGGTTCCGACCATAATCGCCGTAGGAGTAGCCAACCCCAAGGCACAGGGGCAGCTGATCACCAATACCGCGATCCCGAATACCAAAGCCTGCTCGAAAGGCATGCCGACGGCAAGCCATACCAATATCGCGGCCAGGGCAATCACAATCACGATCGGTACGAAGACTGCACTGATCCGGTCGGCGAGTTTGGCTATGGGAGCCTTTGTGGCACTCGCGTCCTCAACAAGTTTGATGATTTGTGCCAAGGTGGTATCTTCACCCACCCGAACCGCACGATAGATCACCCTGCCGGTGGTATTGATACTCGCACTCATGACCTCATCGCCTGGAATCTTTTCGACTGGAAGACTCTCTCCCGTCAATGCCGATTCATCGACAGCGGTAGTTCCCGAAAGGATTGTGCCATCTACCGGGAATCGCCCTCCGGGACGGACCACCACTTGGTCGCCCACCACCACATTCTCTACGGGGATTTCGAATTCCTTGCCGTCTTTTACCACAATCGCCGTCTTTGGAGAGAGGTCGATGAGCTTGGCCACCGCATCACTTGTGCGACCCTTGGCTCTGACTTCGAGATATTTCCCCAAGAGTACAAGGGAAAGGATCATGGCAGCCGACTCGAAATAGAGATCCATCGAGTAGCGCATCACAGTGCCACCCTCTCCGTTTCCCAAACCCCACCCTATCATGAAGATGGCGAATATTCCGTAGACCAAAGCGGCCGAAGATCCAAGTGCGATCAACGAATCCATGGTGGGTGCCCGTCTGGCCAACGCCTTGAATCCCGATCTGAAATATTTCCCGTTCACGATGAATACAGGAATGGTGAGTAAAAACTGGGTGAAGGCGAACACCAAGGCGTTGTTCATACCATGGAACACCTGGGGAAGCGGCCAACCAAGCATATGACCCATTGCGATATATACTAGCGGTATCGAGAAGGCGAAGGAGATGAGCAACCTGCTCTTCATAGATTTCAACTCATTCAAGATATGGGTCCTCGGATCGTTGAGACTCTTCTTTCCCGCCTCGTTGCCCGATTCCTCCTTCGCTGAGGCTCCATACCCCGCATCCTCAACTGCCTGTATGATCATCGCATCATCCATGGAGGCATCTTTTCCATCGACACTGAGCGTATTGGTGAGCAAATTCACACGGACATCCCCAAGGCCTTCGATTTTGCGAACACTCTTTTCAACATGGATCGCACAGGAAGCACAGGTCATTCCGGTAACGTCATATTCCTTCTTCATGACATACTCCTTATACCCCACCCCCGGAGGGGTGGTATATATAGAGCATACCGCTTCCTTACGATAAGGTCAAGGAAGCGCAGATGATTCAAGAAAACAATTGATGGTAGTCCGGTCCGATTTCGGTGAACACACTCTCCTTGTGCAACAGTTCGGACAGTTGGACAGGCACAGGTACTTCACCTGCGATCTCCGGTTCCACGATATCGTGGAATTTGGCCGGATGGGCCGTGGCGTAGACCACGGTGGGATCGGAAAAAGCCGAGCTGCGGCGTACATGCTCTCCGGTGGCGGTATGGGGACACACGATGTAGTGGTGGGCATCCCACACCCTTCCGATCTCCTTCCGAATGGTATCGTCATCCACACTGTGGGCCGATACATTGGCCTTGAATGTAGCGAAATCCCCGAACAAGTGGGTCAACCGTTCCATATTGCTCGGATCACCCACATCCATCGCATTGGCCAAGGTGGCGATACTCGGTCTCTTTTCATACGCACCTGTGGCAAGGTAATCGGTTATCGGTCTATTGGCATTCAATGCAAGTACGATTTGCTTGATGGGAGCTCCCACAATCTTGGCCCAGTAGGAACCGCAACTATTGCCGACATTGCCGCTGGGAACGATCATCACGGGTTCCTTACCAGTTCTGGCCACCACTTCGAGCGCCGCGTGGAAGGCATAGACCATCTGTGGTAGCAGTCGTCCAAGATTGATGCTGTTGGCCGATGAAAGACCATGTTCGGCTACCAATGGGCGGTCCATGAAGGCTTGCTTCACCATCCTCTGGCAATCGTCGAACACACCCTCGACCGCATAGGATTCCACATTGTCCGACCAGCAAGTCAACTGCTGCTGTTGGCGTGGGGAGACCTTGCCTTTGGGGAAGATTACCTTCACTTCGATTCCGGGTCGCTTGTGGAAGGCTGCTGCCACAGCCCCTCCCGTGTCACCACTGGTGGCCACCAGGATGGTAAGCTTACGGTCCCTCTTGGACAGCAACCTCTGCATTGAGGCTGCGAGGAAACGTGCTCCGAAGTCCTTGAACGCCGCAGTAGGTCCCCAAAAGAGTTCCAATACGGAATCCTTCCGATCATACCAATGCAGGGGAACTGGGAAATCGAAGGCTTCCACACAGATTTCGGCCAATTCCTGTTCCAATTCATCTCCCACGAAGAACGGAGCCAACACTTCATAGGCCAATTCGGGATAGCTGGTGACCCTGGACAACTGTTGCAATGAAATGAAAGGGAAAAATTCGGGTACGTACAACCCCCCGTCCGGAGCCAACCCTTGCAGTATGGCTTCCGAGGCACTTACGGCTGGCGCATTTCCACGGGTGCTGACAAATTTCATCACATACCTCCTACAATCGTGCGCCAAGATAGGCACTGAGACGCAACAAGTCGGCGAACACACCACCGGCGGTCACCTCGGGACCGGCTCCCGGCCCCTGTATCACCAAAGGTTGCACATGGTACCGGTCGGTGGTGAACGCAACCACATTGTCGGTTCCCTTGGACTGTGCGAAAGGATGGGACTCGGGATAGGCGGCCAATTCCACATGGCAAGTACCATCCTCAGCCACACGGCCCACATACCGCAAACGCTTTCCTTCCGCTTTCGCCGCATTGTAGAGTGCTTCGATATGGCTGTCCATCATCTCCATCTTGTCGAGGAACTCCGAAAGTGGCACATCCCTCAACGGTTCGGGCACCAAGCTGGTGATCGCGATATCGGATACTTCCACCTTGTAACCCATCTCACGCGCGAGAATAACCGATTTTCTGGCCACATCCATGCCGGAAAGGTCATCCCGTGGATCCGGTTCGGTATACCCCATATCCTTCGCACCCTTGACGAGGGTGCTGAACGGCACGGTACCGTCATAGTTTGAGAAGAGATACGCCAATGTTCCCGACACAATGCCTTCGACACTCCGCACCCGATCTCCCGTCTGTATGAGGTCCTTCAATGTCCCGATGATCGGCAACCCAGCCCCTACAGTGGTCTCATACAGGAAATGCTTGCCGAACTGGCGTCCGGTATCCATCAGCTTGCGATACTCGGGATAACTGGCGGTTCCCGCCTTCTTGTTGGGGGTGACGATGTGGATTCCGCGTTCGATCCATTGCACATAATGGGTCGGCAATGTGGCGCTCGTGGTGCAATCGACAAGTACCGCGTGGGGGAAATAGGAGGCTCCCACATGCTTCACCATCCGCTTGATATCGATCTTTTCACCCTTCTGGACAAATTGTTTACGCCAATCGTTCAAATCGATACCCTGATCATCGAGCAACATCCTGGAGGAATTGGCGATCGCCCTGATGCGGATATCGACTCCGAACTCCTCGTTCAAACGCTTCGCTTCGGCAGCAATCTGATTCAGCAAGGTTCCACCGATGTTGCCAGGACCGAACAGTCCCACACTGATGGCCTGGTTGGAGAGGAAGAATCCCGCGTGCAAGGCCCTGAGCGCCTTTTTCGCATCCTGCTCCTTGATCACCACACTGATGTTCCGTTCGGAGGAGCCCTGTGCGATGGCCCTCACATTGACATGGGCCTTCCCCAATGCACCGAAAAAGGTCCCCGATATCCCAGGGACTCCAGTCATCCTCTCTCCAACGGCGGCAAGTATGGCACATCCCATCTCCACATCGATGTTCTGGATACGATGGCTGGTGATCTCATTGTTGAAGGTACTGCGTGCGATGGCACATGCAAGAGCGGCCTGTTCGGCCGGAACCGCGAAACAAATCGAGTATTCGCTCGAGGCCTGACTGATCAATATGACTGAGATATCGGATTCGTGCATCGCTGCGAACAGCCTTCGTGCGACACCGGGAACACCAATCATTCCCGCACCTTCCACATTGATCAGTGCAGTCTCACGGATCACCGAGAACCCCTTCACCGCCTTTGTCGACTCGAGTCCCTTCTTGTCGTCGATGAAGGTCCCTGGATGCGAGATCTGGGCAAAAGATCGCAAATGCAAGGGAATTCGTTTCGCAATGGCGGGAACCATATGTTGCGGATGGATCACCGCCGAACCGAAGAAGGAAAGCTCGGTGGCCTCCGCATAGGTGAGACAGTCGATCACAGTGGCGCTGGGAACATCATGTACATCGGCAGTGGTGACCATCAGTTCAGGGTGCCAGAAGGTGATCGACGTTGCACCCAGATGATTTCCCACCAAAGCCGCGGTGTACTCGGCATCCCTATCGTGTGGAGCTCCTTCACTCTGGCGGAGTTCACCGGTAAGCAGAATGGTATCGCCCGGCTGGAAAGGAAATTCCTTTGATTGAAGTATCCCGTCCACCGCTACAGTGGAACATGATGCATCGGAAGCAAGGAACACTTCCTTCAAAAGGGTTGCCACCCATTCCCCCACCAGGGTATCGAGGAACTTCCCCGATCCCTGCGAGATATCGCCTACAAGCCAGATGGCGCGCAGGATATCCTCGACCTCGGCGAAGCCTTCCTTGATCTTCTGCAACACGGAGGGGCGTTGTCCTGCAGGGATGATCGTCTCGACAAGCGTACTCCAGGAGTTGGTCCGGCTCTCCATCATGCCCCATAGACGCTCGTCGTGGCCCTTGGCCGCTTCGAGCAATGGAGAAAGTCCCAAAGCACCATCACGAATCGGGGCGATCGCGAACACACAGGTGCCATCGCCAGCCGCCTTTCTGATCGATACCAGCTTCCCAGGACCATCGTGTGTCACAATCATCGATCCATCGATGGCATGCACTTGTAAACCGTTCATCTGCTCTCCTCCCTCCACCCACGGGTGGTTCTTTCATGAATGTTGGACCAAGGGTAGAAAAAAGGACCCCAAAAGGGCCCTTTTCTGTTTCCAGTAGAATGAAGGTACGATTATACGACCTTCTGAACCCTGCCGCTTCGCAAGCATCGCGTGCAAACCTTGATTGTCCGGGGCGTGCCATTGATGAGGGTTTTTACGGAAACGATGTTGGGTCTGAACACACGTTTGGTGGTCACACCAATATGCTGACCTACTCCACCTTTCTTCTTGAGCTGACCCTTACGGGTGACACTGTTTCCAGCGACGGTTCCCTTTCCACAAATATCACATCTACGTGCCATGATTATATCCACCTTGTACTTGACATTCACACTGAACAGACCGACTGGCACCTTCGGGAGAGCCGGCCTTGAACGGGATTACCCCGCAACTCACAGAAACATAGCAGAATATCCCGGATGTGTAAATACCTGTGCCAAAAAGGAACTTGAATTTTTCTCAACGCTCACCTACGATGACACCGATGGAACGACACACCCATGCGCATCTACTCGGACTCGGACTCTCTCCACTTGCATCCCGACAAGTGACGAAGATGAGGAACCATTGTTGGCACACTTTGGCCGAACCTTCGTTCCTCCTGCTGCCTGTGATGATCCCTATTGGATGGAACCATGAACCGTTTCCGAAGTTCAAGACCTTGGCCATTCCTTCCCCGCCACCGCAAATCGAATTCACCCACGTCATACTCCACCACAAATCGTTGTTTCTCTCCACGGACAACACCAAGTGGGAAACATATATTACGCATCTACGATCACTGTTCACTGTGAAGAACCAGGAAGAAACACTGTTTCCTGCAGAAAGTGTCCTCGGTCCATATCTTGGAAACCATTCCTCCATAGAACCGTTTCTCCAAACCATCGATCCGGTTTGCAACACCGATTGGAGATTGGTCCACCTTGAAATCGAATGGGCAGAATCATCGGGCAAGATGGTACACTCCCACCATAGGCTTGTCGATGAGCTCCATCTGAGGTGATGGACAGTCCTTTTGCCAACCTTGTTGACAAAGGTTCCGATTGGCTCCATAGTCTGCCCATGGTGTTGGACACCATTCCCCACAAATTCAGTCACGGGATGTGTATGGTATGAATGCAAAGAACCGCTCAATCTATGTCGACTCGGCACGTGTGCAACGCTTCCTCATGGTGATGCTCCTTGCAGGCTTGGCACATGGGCTCTATCGTGGAGTCCAAGACAACTATCTGGCAGAAATCGTGAAGATAAATGAATTCGAACGAGGTATCGTCGAATTTTTCAGGGAGTTGCCCGGACTCCTCCTCATATTCATCCTGGCCACCATGTATCGATTCAGTGAAACGAAAGTCTTCAAGATAGGAACCGCGATCACTCTCACAGGAACCCTCGGACTACTGTTGTTCGGTACCGGAAAATTCATCGTGGTGCTGTTCATGGTGTGCTACAGTCTTGGAGAACATATCGTCATGCCGGTAAAGAAAACGATATCGTTGCACTTGGCCAAGAGCGGAAAGGGAGGAGCCTCCCTGGGCATGACCCAAGCGATAAGCCATGGTGGCAACATCATCGGGTACCTGATGGTGACCGGCCTCTTCTTCATCTTTCCTAGGATGGGTATCGATAGGAATGCTCCCCAAGGTTTCAAGATCGTGTTCCTACTCTCCACCATCCTACTTGTAGGAGCCACACTTGTTGTCATTGCGATGAGGGATGAAGGACAAAAGGTTCGTCGCAGCAGACTCTATTTCAACCGCAAATTCGGCAAGTATTATGGATTGGAGCTGTTCTATGGAGCAAGAAAGCAAATATTCCTCACCTTCGCACCATATGTGTTGATCCTCCAGTATGGAGCGGATACATCGGTCATTTCACTTCTTCTTGCCGTCTGCGCGGTATTCGGCATGCTCTTTTCCCCCTATATCGGAAGATTGATCGACAAGTTGGGCTACAAGTTCGTAATGGTTGCCGACACATTGTTCCTCATGGTGGTATGTTTCTTCTATGGCTTCAGCCACCGACTGTTTTCCTTCGAAGTGGCCTATATCGTAGTGTGTGTGAACTTTGTACTCGATTCGGTGATATCCCTCGCTTCCATGGCATCGAGTGTCTATGTACAGGATATCGCGGATGACCAACACGAAATTGCAGCAACCCTCACCACGGGCATTTCGGTAAACCATCTCATCAGTGTAATCATCGCACTGCTCGGAGGTTACATCTGGAAACAAACCGGAATCGAGGTCCTATTCACACTATCGGGATTGTTGGGACTCGCGAACACGATATTCGCCGCAACCATCAAACCTGTGAAGAAAGTGTAGAAAGACACGCCTCAAGTGATAGGAAGGCCAACAAGTTCCAACAACTTCTCAGCAGAAACTGGCTTGGAGAAATAGTATCCCTGTACCAACCCGACACCTTCCGATTTTACCATCTCGAATTGTTTTGCAGTCTCCACTCCCTCTGCAACGATGGTTTTTCCCAATTCTCCAAGCACCATTGCCGTGAGCTTGAACAACCGGGAGCCATGAGCCGTATTGGAAAGGACACTCCGATCGATCTTCACGAAATCGAACGGTACATTCGCCAACACCTCCAGATTCGCATAACCGGTGCCAAAATCATCCAATGCGAACCGCACACCTGAAGCCGAAAGTTCATCCAAGCGTTGCCGAACCGTTTCCAATGAGGTCATGACCATCGATTCGGTGGTCTCAAGACACAACCTCTTCGGATCGAGACCCGAATCGTCCAACAATCCTTTGAGACGAATCGAGAAATCATGTGACAGCAAATCACCCGCCGAAATATTGACCGAGATGAAATCGAGACCTTCCAAACGATCGGGATGGCTTGTGATGAAACGGCAGACTTGTTTCATAAGAATGGTGGTAAGGGGAGCAATCAAACCAGAATTTTCAGCCAGATCAATGAACTCCCCTGGCATCAAGGTACCCAACTGGTCATCCTCTATCCGCATCAAGGCCTCAGCCGCCACAAGATTTCCATCCACCGCACGATAGATCGGTTGGTAGTTGACCTTCACCAGTTCCTCTTTCGCGATGGCCCGTCTCAATGCAGAAAGCACATCCATCCGTCTCTGACGCAACCGAATCATCCGGTGGTTGTGGATGATCACCGATTGCCTTCTCCGTCCCTTGGTTTCCTGGATCAGGAATTCGATGGTATCGAGTACTTGGCTGATGGAATCGGCATGCTTGGGAATTTCCACTATCCCGATGTTCACATGGAAGGATATGGGATTCGATTCGATGTTCCACCCCTGCAAGGTCCTTCCCTGTATACGTTTGATCAAACGTACCACTTCATTGTGTGAAAGCAAGGGGAACCCCAATACAAAACGATTGCCACCGATCCTGTATACATCCGGAGTCCCTTCCAAACCCATCAGATAGCATGCGAACTCACGCAGCACTCTGTCGGCGACGCTCTGGTCGTAACTCGATTCGATCGCCCTGAAATTCTCGATATCTAGCGCTACCAGACTGGCGGACTTGCGGTGTCCCAGAATGGTGTCGAGATACCCGAGAAAGCCGTGTTGATTGCCCACCGCTGTAAGCGGATCGATCTCAAAACGACGATGCTGGTACATAAGATGATGTGTCAGCAAGAGAAAAGAGGAACCCAAGGTGAACAAAAGATGTTCCCTCACCTGTCGAAAGAAGATGATGGATATGAGCAATAATACGGGAGTAACGACATGGGCTAGACGATACCTCTGGTCGACCAAGTTCCAACGCACGACCACAAGAGCAAAGGCTATCACACAATACATTCCGGTGGTGAGGATGAGAAACTCGAACCGGCTCCGACTACCAACGACAAGCATCTCCTTGAACAAGGGAAAGTCGAATCCAATGAATGCAAATAGGGAGAACAGAAGATACAACAGAAGGGGCAACGACTCAATGGCGAGAAGTATCCTGCGGGTTGAACTTTTGATAACGGTCGAAATGAGTGCATCCATCCACATCAGCACGAAAGCCATCAGCGTAATGCTATGGAGACCAAGTACAATTTGCCCGAACCACACGGGCAATGCAATTATGCCTTCGAGATTGGTGTGGACGAATGTTCCCAGTATAAGGAACAGAAGATACAGCACCAACAATTTCTCCGAGACGACCGACGAATGTACGAATCTTTTATCCAAATGCGATCTCGCATCGAATAGGATTGCCAATACAATAATGAACGAAAACAGTTCAGCTTCCAAAACTCCCATGCCACCACCAAAAGAACCCCATCATACCACAGACACGCAGCACCGAAAAGAGAGTGGAGCAACTCTGCTCAAGCATCCTCAACAAACCGGGTTTCCATCATCGAAATGAACATGTCGACAAGTTCAGGATCAAATTGGGTACCTTTGCCTGCAACAATTTCCTGTAATGCCGCATCACTGCTTCTCGATGCCGTGTACGGTCTATTGCCCGTGATCGCATCGAAAGTATCGCAAATCGATATCATCCTCGCTCCAAGCGGGATATCTTTTCCCACGACTCCCCTGGGATACCCTCTCCCATCCCATCGCTCATGGTGGTGCAGCACCATTTCGGCAATTTCATACATATGTGGTACGGTCCTCAACAAGTTGAATCCGATCTCCGCATGCCTGCGCATATCATTCCATTCGTATTCGTCCAATTGATGTGCTTTGGTAAGAAGTGCCCTGTTCACCGCCACCTTGCCAATATCATGCAGACGGGCGGCTTGCACAATCCTTTGGAGCTCATCCTCCTTCAGTCCCAAATGACGGCCCAAACCAGCCGCCAATCGCTCCACATTTCCACTATGGGCCTTTTCATAGGCGAATTGCCCATGCTGCCACTCAAGCAGGATATCGACCAAACGCAACTTGGTTTGCGGACTTTCCACAATCTTCCGACGATACATATTGCTTTCGGCCTGTCTGAAGACCACATTGCTATCCACATCCCGTTGTTCCTTGACCGCCAGACCAAATGAAACTGAAATGGGAAGCGGTCCAATCATCTCTTGTGAGAATCGCTCCTTGACCTTCTGCAAGTATTGCTTGGCCTCCGGTTCGGCGGTCCGGGGCATAAGCACCACAAATTCATCTCCTCCATACCTTACCACCACCGCATGGGGTCCCATGCTTTCTGTGAGCATCCGAGCAATCGTGACCAACAAACGGTCTCCCGTCTCATGCCCAAACGCATCGTTGGCAAGTTTAAGCCCATTCACGTCTGCTATCAAAAAGGAAAGGGGAAAGGCTTGGCTTTGTTCGAATGAATACAGTTTCTTTTCATACGCCCTGCGGTTGTACACACCGGTCAACTGATCGGTCATCCCAATTTTGAGTATCTGTTCCCTTTCCCTACGCTTTCTTGTCACATCCCTGAATACAAGTATCACCCCGGCGAGATGATCCGAGTCATCCATTATGGGTGAAGCACTATCCTCAACGTACCGTTCGGTACCATCTCTTGAAACAAGTATCGTATCATCATCGAGTTCCACTTTCCGACGACTTTTCAGGACGCGGAGTATCGGATCATCCCCCTTTTCCCCGGTAAAAGAGTCCTTGGTGGTGAATACCCGCCAAAAATCCTGCCCGACAGCCTCATGCATGCTCCAACCGGTCATCTCTTCAGCCACGGTATTCAACATGACCACCTTGCCGTATTCATCAGTGGTTACCACACCATCACCGACTGAGAAAAGAGTGGTCTCCAGACGACGCTTCTCCAAATGCAGTCGCTGTCCGATCTCCTTCAACTGAGAGATATCGTCATGGGTACCTCCCATCACCAGAGCAGCCCCTTCATCGTTCCACTTAAGGATCTTTCCCCTATCATGGATCCACATCCAATGGCCATCCTTGTGACGAATCCTATACTCGGTGTCGTAAAAATCGAGTTCTTTGGCGATCACCCGATCCAACAACACTTCAACCCGCTCCAAATCGTCCGGATGCACCAGTTTGCTCCATGTATCCAATTTCACCGGACGAAGCTCATCCAATGAATAGCCCAACATCGCGGCCCACCGTTCATTGATTACCATGCCGTCTGTCGCAAGATCCCACTCCCAAACTCCAACCCTTGTTGCATCTATCAAATCGTTCAATCTATCACGACTGAGACGAACCTCCTCTTCCGATTGCTGTTGGAGCAAATCGGCACTTTTGATGCGGTTGACTGCAATTCTTTGAATCGAGAGAATGACCAATATGATCACAAAGGTTCCCAGCAGAATGGCGTTTCGTCCAAAATCGAGATTCTGCAGGGTGGAAGAGGCCAATCCTTCCATCGCCTTTTGTTCATCGGTTTCGATGGACTGCAACAATTTGGTCATTTCATCGATATATATCCTTGAAGTCACAGAAGCGATCTGGAATTCTTCTGCAATGGAAGCATCCGAACCACTTGAAGAGGAATCCGATGCCAAGGCCAATAGCGGAAGGACCAATTCTTCATGCAATACTGCAAACGTCTCATCCACATGATCAAGGCGAACTTGATGGAGACGGTTGTCCGCAGTCAATCCACGCAGTTGCGCCATATGCAAACGGTACTGTTCCACCGCTTGGTTCACCCGTTGTGAGTGTATGGGTTGTTGTGCGATAAGGAAGGCCCTCTCCGAACCAAGATACGTATGCAGTTCCAACAACACTTCACCCACATGATGGATGATCCCTTGGGTCCTGATCGTCTCATGTCTGATGCGTGTGGCCTGTTCGATGTTTATGAAGGTGAGCACTCCGATGCCGACGGAGAACAGCATGATCAACAGCAATCCTGTACGTATGGTGCGGATAACTTTGGATGTGCCCGGCATCAACCTCTCCATTAATATATCAAGTCTCTTCATGTTACTCGGCGCAATAGATTATCACAAGTGAATTTTACTCATTTCAATTTTCTTTGTTTGACAGACACCACAATATCACCTACCCTAAAATCACCATATTTGTCCAGGAGTCTCCATGTCCAGTCCCCATGATGCGAACAATCTCTCAGGATTCAAAGCCAAGATCCCGATGGTAAAGCTCTTCTTGGCTCCAGTGATCTGGGGAGGTGCACTCTCGGCCGCCCGAATCGTTTCAGCCGAATTACCGGCATTCACCACCAGTTTCGTCAGGTTCTTCATCGCAAGCATACTCATGATCGTGGTGCTGTATATCAAAGAGAAGAAATTTCCCAAACCCACAAAAAGGGATATCCTTTGGATGTTTCTGCTCAGTCTCGTGGGGATGGTTTTCTTCAATGGATTTCTATTCACCAGCCTGCAAACCATTACTGCCGTTCGCAGTTCGGTGCTACTCGCATTCACACCGGTGGTAGTTGCGATAGCCGCCCGTTTCATCTTCAAGGAAAAGATCACCCCTCTGATGCTCGCGGGAATCATCGCAGCCATCATAGGAGCGGTACTGACCATCACCGAAGGCGATCTGGGAAAGGTTCTCCAATCGGGACTGGCCATAGGCGACATCTACATGCTCGGAGCGGTGCTTTCGTGGGCCGCCTATTCAATCATCATCAAGGTTGCGATGTCACGACTATCCCCTCTCGCACTACTTGCCTATGGATCGGTGATCGGAGTAATCCTTCTCTTTCCCTTCACACTGTACGACAATGCGTGGTCGGCGTTGGCACACCTCTCAACCAATGCCATATGGAGCATGCTGTTTCTCAGCATCGGTGCGGCAGGCATCGCCTATCTCTGGTATTATGAAGGAATTGCACATGTGGGTAGTTCAAAAGCCTCCGTATTCCTCAATATGGAACCTGTGGCGGCAATCGCCATTGGAGTGATCCTACTCGGAGAAGAACTTACCATCGCAGTCGCCATAGGAGCCCTGCTGGTGATAGGAGGGCTGTTCCTCACCAACCATAAAAGCAAACCACGACTACCCAAATCCTAAAACCCGGGCTCCTCCAAGAAGTGCAGGTGTTCTCCCGTCTCGGGATGGAGAAATCGAATCTCCCTCGCATGCAACATCAATCTTGATGCGCCATTGGGATTCCCATAAAGGGGATCCCCCACAATGGGACATCCCAAGCCTTTCACATGGGCACTGTGCAAACGCAGTTGATGGGTCCTCCCGGTCAATGGCTCAAACTCCACCCGGGTCACCAATCGACCTTCAATCCCAAAGGATTCCACTTGTATCCTTTCCCACAAAGTGGTTCCCCACTTGCCCAATACAGGATCGTACTTCTGGCGAGGCTTATGCTCGGGATCATAGCGGAATGCAAGCTCGACCTTACCCTTTTCCTCCTTCACCACTCCATCCAACAGTGCCACATACTTCTTGTGTACTTTCCTTTTGATGAACTGGACCGAAAGATTCCGATGTGCCTCCTGAGTGAATGCGAGCACCAATAAACCGGAAGTATCCATATCGAGGCGATGCACCGAAGGTTGCTCGATACACATCGGAAACAACCGTTTCACCCTGGCAACCACACAATCCTGCTTGTCCTCTCCCCTACCGGGGACGGAAAGCAATCCGGATGGTTTGTTCACCACAATGATCGATTGGTCACGATACACGATATCGATACCGAGCAGCATTGCAAGCAGAAGCCTGCAACGGGTAGTGTTTGGAAAGTGCAACTTTCCACTGGCCCTACCATCGGAACCCACTATGGTATCGACATGCCACTCAAACATGCTGATGGGGAGCAAATGATGGGAAAAAGCATGGTTAAGGAGCTTGGCTGCACAACAATCACCGGTCCCCTCCGGTGGGAGCTCCCCTCCGAAGGCATCTTCGATACCCCTGATTCCTCCATCGGCACAATGGAACCGATACAAGGAGAGCCGTTTCATCTGAAGATCTTTGGAGACCGCTTGCATCTTCTCAAGCAATTCAGGATCTCTGTGTGCAGAAAGCTCCTCCTTTCTTGCATCTCCCGCTTCCACAAAATCCTCGAAAGCCTCGACATCGAACGCAGGAGGAACCCATCCATCGATCAGGTACTTTCCCCCATAATGACCACTGAAGGCTTTGAGCACCACCTCGTTTCCATTTTGATCCTTGCAGACAAGCACACCAAACATCTGATCCGATGCGGAAGAGATAAGGGTATCGGTACTGTATCGTCCCTCTCCCTCGTAATCGATACAGTGACACGCCTCAATAGCTTGCTGAACTTCACACGCGTATGCTTTCGCCTTCTC
>CAYZJV010000007.1:0-71097 GCA_964478945.1 uncultured Spirochaetaceae bacterium
CTCGGGATAGAGCACAAATCGATCCAATAGGGACATCACCCTTCGAGTGGCCTCTTCAATCGCCGAATCATCGGTCTTGCACTTCGCGCGACTGGCTTGCCCCGCCTTCGCTCCTTTGGTGATCACCGTGGGTTGGGTATGCTCGAGCACCAACTTGATGATGGATGCGATTTCCCGCATTTCGGGTTCCCCCATCCCTAGTGTGGTGACCGCAGGAGTACCGATTCTCAATCCACTGGTATACCAGGGACCATTGGGATCGAACGGTAGGGCATTCCTATTGAGAGTGACACCACATTCACGCAATGCGCTTTCCGCTTGTCGACCGTTGAGGCCGAACTTGCGCACGTCGAGCAACATCAAGTGGTTGTCGGTACCACCTGTGGCGACATCGATTCCCTCTTCGATGCAGGCTGCGGCCAAGGCGCGTGAATTCTTCACAATATTTTGCGCATACGTTTGGAACGAATCATCAAGGGCTTCGGTGAATGCAACCGCCTTGGCGGCCATCATGTGGGGAAGCGGTCCTCCAATGACCAGGGGACATCCCTTGTCCACCGCTTCGGCAAATTCCTTCTTGCAAAGGATCATGCCTCCCCTGGGACCCCGAAGTGTCTTGTGGGTGGTGGTGGTCAAGACATCGGCCCATGCCACCGGATCGTAGTTGCCTTCCATCACCTTTCCTGCCACCAAACCTGCGAAATGGGCCATGTCGACCATGAATACCGCACCGACCGAGTGGGCGATCTCACTCATCCTCTTGAAATCGATCAATCGGGGATAGGCACTGTAGCCTGCAAGCAGAATCAAGGGCTTGATCTCCTTGGCTTGCTTCTCAATCGCATCATAATCCAACAATCCCGTCTTCTCGTCCACCGTGTAGCTGTAGGCGTCGAACATCTGGGCCGATACGTTTTGTCGATATCCGTGGGTCAGGTGCCCTCCAGAGTAATAGTCGAGACCAAGCAATCTCTGGTTCCCGATCTCCTTGCGAAGCCCATCCCATTGTTCCTTGGTGAGATCACTAGGATTGGTAGTACCGAGTTTCTCCAAGGAGGGGACTTGGATTCGGGTGTTGAGAATCGCCCAGTAGGCGGTGAGGTTGGCATCCGCTCCACTGTGTGGTTGCACATAGGCATGTTCGGCACCAAAGAGTTTCCTGGCCTGTTCACACGCGAAGTCCTCGATCGTGTCGACATTGTCGCAACCGGCATAGAAGCGATGGAATGCGTATCCCTCTGCATATTTATCGGTAAGGAGGTTTCCCATGGCCAGCTGGCATGCAAGGCTGGAGAAATTCTCGCTTGCAATCAACTTGAGGTGGGATCTCTGGTCGGCCAGCTCCTGCACGATGTTCGATGCGACCAGCGGGGAAACCGAAGCGACCTTATCGAGCGAGGCGAGATACGCGATGAAGCCACTGTCGATCTTTTCGACCGGTGTCTTCTTCAGATAATCCTGCAAGATGGATGGTGTACTCATGGCAAACTCCTTGTGTGGGTGAGACGGTTGTGTTGCATTGTGCCTCCTCTCCATGCAACATGTCAATAAATCTGTTGCGAAATACCACTATTGCCACACAATACGTCTATCGGTACACTGTGCGGACACCACAACCAGGAGTCTGCATGTCACAGGAAAGGGAGCGGCTTGGCAGTCGCATCGGATTTATATTTCTCTCGGCGGGTTGCGCCATAGGATTGGGCAATGTGTGGCGTTTCCCATTCATTACCGGTCAGTACGGAGGAGCCGCATTCGTACTGTTGTACATACTGTTCCTTCTGATCTTCGGTCTCCCGATCATGATCATGGAATTTTCCATCGGCCGCGCTTCACAACAGAATATCGGTCTGGCGCTGAAGACCTTGGAACCCAGAGGTTCGAAATGGCATGTATATGGACCGATAGCCATCGGGGGAAACTACGTCCTCATGATGTTCTACACCACGGTAAGCGGTTGGCTTCTCGCCTACTTTGTAGGTATGGCGAAAGGAGACTTCAACGGATTGTCGTCCGATGCTGTAGGGGCCTATTTCGGAGGAATGTTGAGCAATCCGTTGGGAATGACGTTCTGGATGATCGTCGCAACGCTTCTGGGACTTGGCATCGTGGGAATCGGGCTACAGAAGGGTGTGGAGAAGATCACCAAATACATGATGAGCGCATTGTTGGCAGTAATGCTGGTACTTGTAGTCAAATCGATCACACTCCCCGGAGCAGGAGAAGGTTTGAAGTTCTACCTGTTGCCCGATTTCTCCCGCTTGCATGAAGCGGGTTTCTGGAACGCTGTCTATGCCGCGATGGGTCAAGCCTTCTTCACCTTGAGTTTGGGTATTGGAAGCATGGCCATATTCGGCAGCTACATCGGCAAGGAGAGGACTCTGACCGGAGAATCGATCAATATCCTGGCCCTCGATACATTCGTCGCTTTGATGAGTGGTCTCATCATATTCCCGGCTTCGTTCGCGTTCGGAGTCGCTCCCGACGCAGGGCCCTCGCTCATCTTCATCACCCTACCGAACATCTTCAACGCCATGCCGGGAGGAAGACTTTGGGGAACCCTGTTTTTCGTATTCATGAGTTTCGCAGCATTGTCCACCCTTGTGGCGGTATTCGAGAATATCATCAGCTACTGGATCGATGTGAAGGGTTGGAACAGACGCAAGGCGGTGGTGGTGAACATCATCGCAATCATCCTCCTTTCCATGCCTTGTGTGCTTGGATTCAATGTACTGGCGAACTTCCAGCCGCTTGGTCCCGGTTCGGGAGTACTCGATCTGGAGGACTTCATCGTCAGCTCCACTCTGTTGCCACTCGGTTCCCTGGTATTCCTCCTCTTCTGTTGTTCCAAGAGGGGTTGGGGATGGAGGAGCTTCATCGGAGAAGCCGATCAAGGCAAGGGTGTGAAATTTCCCAAATGGGCCAGATCATACGTTACGTATGTGTTGCCGCTTTTGGTAACCTTTGTATTTATCATGGGATATTGGAACATATTCGCACCGCTGTTCGGTTGATATCTTCACAAGTCCACCTTCGAACGGCTGCCAATTTGGCAGCCGATTCTCCCTTTCAGCCTATCTAATGTATTTTCAATAATATTCTTCAACATTCTACATGACACTTGTTTTATAATACTCACACATACTGACAACATCGGAGGAAGTTATGAAGCATGTTGTTCATCTTTTTCTAGTCTTGTGTGTGGGGTTCCTGCTACTCTCAAGCTGTGATCCGAGTTCCGCGTTCACCGAAGTTTCCCTCAACGCGATCGTTGAAGGGAGTTCCAGGGCCGACGACGATGACGATTCGGTACGCATCTCCCCAAGCAACTACAAGATGGCGCTCACTTACTTCGCCCTCATCAAGGATGATGGCGACACGGTGACCATCATCGAGGAGGAGACTCCCGAGGTGCATGACTTTTCCTCCTCCGTACCCCTCTCGGGACTCCTACTGGGCAGGAAGATTATTCCCAAAGGAACCTACATTGGATATGAGATGCGGTTCACCTATATAGAGATGGACCTTTTCTCCAGTTTCGACGTCCCAGCCGGGTGTCCCGACGAGACCCACACATTGGTGACCAACAGTGAACCCGATTCAGGTACCGATCGGGTTCATCATGAACACACTTTCAGGATGTACTTCAATACCGACGACAAGTTCTACAAGCGTGATTTCGTGGTGAAAACCGGAGAGGATGATTCGGAGAATCCGATCTGGTCCTGGATGCGTTGGACAATAGAGGAGAAGGATGAAATGGACGGGTTCTTCATCACCCAGGATACCCATCCCACCACCAATATGATCGATTTGTTCCACAACGAGGAATTCTGGGGCGATGAGGCCGACTACGACAACCCCGATACGTTGATCACCATTTCGACAGAGGATGATACTGGAGCGGTGGACGCGAATATGGATCCTGTCACGATCAAGGTGGACACCACCTTGCTGCTTACGATCAATATCGCGAACACCTTCGATTTCAAGGACGATGTAGGAACCGTCTACGACAACGACATGTTGGACATCGGACCGTTCTATGATGCGATTCCTCTCGGAGAGGATGCCGGGGACATGTACTATGGGGACCATGGGTATCATCCGATGATGCCCGTCTTCACCCTCACCGCCAAATGATGTTCAAGGATTGTCATCTCGCGAGCCAGCCTCCATCGACTGCGATCGTGTATCCGTTCACATAGTCGCTCGCCTTCGATGCGAGAAAGACCGCGGCACCCCTAATATCCTCGGGGGTTCCCCATCTTCCTGCGGGTATGCGGCCGAGGATCTCGGAACTCCGCTTCTCATCGGACCGCAATTGCGCGGTGTTGTTGGTTGCCATATAGCCCGGCGCGATTGCATTCACATTGATGCCGTGTTTCGCCCATTCGTTGGCCATGGCACGGGTCATTCCCATCACCGCGCTCTTGCTCGAGGTGTAGGAGGGAACCCTGATTCCACCTTGGAAGCTCAACATACTGGCGATATTGATGATCTTTCCTCCGGTTTTCTGTGTGATGAATTGCCGGGCGACCGCCTGGCTGAAGAAGAACACCGTCTTGCTGTTGATCGCCATCACCTCGTCCCAGTCCTTCTCAGAATAATCGATCGCATCGACCCTCCGTATAATTCCCGCGTTGTTCATCAGGATATCCACATGACCGAAGGCCTTCACCGTAGTGGCCACAATCCTCTCCAAAGGTTCAATGGTGAGCAGATTCTCCTTCAATGAGAGAAACTTGCGTCTCAATTTCTCCACCATTTTCCTGGTCTCATCGGAATCGACATAGTCGACTCCCACCACATCGGCACCCGCTTCGGCGAATCCGATGCACACACCTTGCCCAAGACCGGTGCTGCTCCCGGTCACTATGGCGACCTTTCCTTCCAAACTGAAATCATCGAGTATCATGACAACCTCCTTCACATCAGTTTGGACATCGGTACATGGTCCATGTCCTCGAAGGTCTGGTTCTCGCCCACCATTCCCCATATGAAAGTGTAGGCTCCGGTTCCCGCTCCCGCATGGATGGACCAGGAGGGGCTGATCACCGCTTCCTCGTTACGTACCACCAAGTGTCTGGTCTCATCGGGTTTGCCGAAAAGATGAAACACCACACGGTCTTCGGGAATATCGAAATAGAGGTAAACCTCCATTCGTCTCTCGTGGGTATGTACCGGCATCGTGTTCCACATCGAACCCGGGGCAAGGATGGTCATTCCCATCACGAGTTGGCAGGTTTCAAGCACCGCAGGATGAAGATATTGGTTGATGACCCGCTTGTTGCCCTCTTCATCTGAACCGAGGGCAACTTTCCTCGCATCGTCAAGAGTCACCAATCTAGTGGGGTATCCATGATGCGCGGGGGCGCTGTTGAAGTAGAATTTGGCCGGTTCCTTGGCATTCTTGCTGGAGAATTCAAGTTGCTTGGCTCCCATTCCCACGTAGAGACCATCTCGAGATGACATGGGAAAGTCTTTTCCATCGATCTTGACAGTACCATCCCCACCTATGTTGATGATCCCCATTTCACGTCGTTGGAGAAAAAATTCGGTACCCAACTCTTTTCCAACCGGGATCTCCAAGGCCTTCCCTCCGGGAACCACACTTCCCACGATCATCCTGTCCACATGGCTATAGGTCATGGAGACTTCGCCCATGACGAATAGGTCTTCAATCAAGAAATGTCTTCTCATCTCTCCTGTGGTCATCCGTTGGGCATACTCTGAATTCACATACTCCCGTACTTCCATGTCTTGCTCCTTATCTTGGTATCATTGATCGTAAGTATTAGAAAAGTGTCGGCAACCAAAGAGAAATGGGCTTGAGAAACGTCACCATCACCAACACCATGACATTGCACACAATGAACGGGGCTGCCGACTTGAACACCTCAATGATCGACATTCCGCAGATCTTGCTCGCCACATTGAGACACATCCCCACAGGAGGAGTCACCAGCCCTATGGCGAGCCCCACGATTATGACCGCTCCGAATTGCAGTTCGTTCATACCGAATTGTTGCATCACCGGTAGAAGTATCGGAGTAATCAACAAAATACAGGGAGTGACGTCGAGGAAGGTTCCCAAGATGAGGATCAAGATATCGAGGAATATGAACACCACCCACCAAGGGATCTGTGATTCCATAAGGAAGGTTCCTATCATCGCGGGAACTTGTTCAACTGCGAGAATCCAGGTGAAGATCATGGTGAAACCACCGATGATCATGATCGAACTCGACATCATGAAGGTCTTCTTCAATGCTTTGAACACATCCTTCCACAACAATTCACGGTATACGAAAAATCCCAACACAGCCGCATAGAGAACCGCGACTCCAGCCGATTCGCTTGCGGTTGCGATTCCTCCCGAGACAGTTACGATGATGAGCAGAGGCATCAGCACGGCCAAGGCCCCATCCTTGGTCACCCGGGCAGCCTCCTTGAGAGTACTCTTCTCCTTCGGTGGATGGTACCCTCGCTTGTGGGAAATGATATAGGTGAGCACCAATTGTGTGACACCGACAAGAATACCGGGAATGAGTCCTGCAAGAAACAGCTTTCCAACCGAAGCTCCCGAGACCATCGCATACATGAGCATCGGCACGCTGGGGGGAATGATCATTCCTATGGTGGATGATGCTACGGTAATCCCAGCCGAGATTCCCTTGGGATACCCTTTTCGGACCATATCGGGTATCAGGATGCTACCCAACGCCGAGGTATCGGCGACCGAGGATCCCGAGATTCCTCCGAAGATCATCGACGCGACCACATTTACTTCACCAAGACCACCCCGAATGGGTTTCACGGTGAGCATGGCGAAATCGATGAGACGCTTGGTAAGCCCACTATGGTTCATCAACTCCCCAGTGAGCATGAACAGGGGCATCGCTATGATGATGAAGCTTTCCGTACCCGACCATACCCTTTGCGGCATGGTCAGAAGGAACGTAGGATTCGCGAGCAGCATATAGACGATTCCGGAGGCTCCGATGGAGTAGGCTATCGGAACACCAACCACGAGAAGGATGACCAGTGCGGTGAACATGGCTGTCAGTTCCATATCATATCCTCTCCGTCACATCGTCCAAATGATCCAGATCATCCTTGTAGTCCTTCACAGGATCGACGATTGTTTTGAATTGTCCTACTATTCCCACGATTGAGTACCACATGGTCAGCACGAAGGTGACAGGGATCATCGCATAGTAGGTCCCCCGTGGTATTCCTGTGGCGGGAGAAGGGACTCCACCGACTTTACACATCATCCGGATACTGTAAATGCAGACGAACGATGAAACGATGAAGATCACCATGTAGGTGGCGACCATGCACACCTTACGTACTTTTGGCGAGGCCTTTTCCATGAAATAGGTGATGGCGATATGTTCATGTTCCCGCAATCCGAGTGCTGCTCCAAAGAATGTGGTTGCCACGAACACCATGGTCAACAATTCCTCCGACCAGACGAATGCAACCGAAAACACATACCGGAGCAACACCGAAACGATGACTCCGGCAGCCAACACACCTACAAGGATTTTTCCCAGCAACGACAGAAAACTGTCGATGGCACGCACCAATCTATTCATACCCACACCTTTCATACATGGCGGCCCCGGACGAACTCCGGGACCGTTTGTGCAATCCGTCAATTCTGTTCAACGATTCTTCGCATCTCGTCCAA
The DNA here is from genome assembly GCA_964478945.1 of uncultured Spirochaetaceae bacterium. Taxonomy (GTDB): domain Bacteria; phylum Spirochaetota; class Spirochaetia; order Sphaerochaetales; family Sphaerochaetaceae; genus CAYZJV01. Next base: position 7,700 of record CAYZJV010000007.1, read on the forward strand.
ATCTGCTTGTGTAAACACTCCCTTGCCGACAAAGTAGTTGTATACAGGTTTCATCGCATTGATGAACAACTGGCGCTCAGCCTCCGTCGGGACATACACCGTCACACCACCGGAAACGATCATATCGTAGTAGTAGTCGTTGAGATTCCTGCGCAATTCATTCTGTTTGTCGGTATAGATCCAAGCCCCTTCTTCCAACACCTTCTGCAGGTCGGAAGGAAGGCTGTTGAAGAAATCGAGATTCACATCGAAGGGTTCCGGGTGGAACTGGTAATCGATCATGGTCATGAATTTCTGTACTTCATGGAATTTCATGTCCCCGATGTTCGCCAATGGGTTCTCTTGCCCATCAGCCACATTCGTCTTGAGCGCCATGTAAGTGTCGCCATATGGGATGGATACCGGATTCGCACCCAATGCCTCCATAGCCTTGATGATCGATTCGATTGGTGGAGTGCGGATCTTCAACCCCTTCATGTCACTGGGAGTACGTATTGGTCTGACGTTGTTTGTGATTTGACGGCTGCCCCCGTCACCGACGGCCAACATCTTTATTCCATACTTTTCCGCTGTCTCTCTAATCTTTGTTCCGAAATCACTTCTGGATACTTTCATAAGATCGGCTTGTGTCGGAAAGAAGAACGGCATGAGGTAAATTTCCAACATCGGCGTCTGGGAAGCGAACACTCCCCCGACAAAGGCTTCCTGTGTCCCCAACTTCATTGCTTCGATCATCGCCGTCTCATCTCCCAATTGGGCTCCGGGATAGATTTCCACTTGTAGTCGTCCACCAGATTTTTCCTCGACATACTTCTCCATCTCCAACAGGGCCTTGTGCCGAGTCGATTCGGTGGTTGAGGCATGTCCCAGCTTCATGGTGTACACTTTTTCACCCGCACTCTCCACTTGCCCCTGGGAGAATACCGCGGGAGCAAGAAGCACCAAGCACAGCATCAAGCAAAAGATTCTTTTCATTTTCCTCTCCTTTTCCATATATTGTCCCATATTATGGAACACTTTTCCAAATTTATGGCAAAAAAATAAAATATTTTGCAATATTGCACAAATTCATCTGTATAAATTCCATATTATGAAACTTGATTTCATTATAAAGTAATAATGAGTGTTGTCAAGAAAAAATTTTTGGAGTATAGTGGTAACAAACCGAAGGAGATGACTTGAAGAACGAAGTACGCGTGCAGTCGCTGGACAGAACATTCGATATCCTGGAAATCCTTTCCGACGAGCAACATGGACTCACTTTGGCTCAGATATCTGAGCGATTGGAACTTCCCAAGAGTACCGCCCACCGTCTATTGGGGGTATTGCTGCAACGTGCATTCGTACGCAAGGCCTCCGAGTCGAACCGCTATAGGCTGGGACCTGGCTTCATAGGCTTGTGCAGCCATTATCTCAACAACCTTGAATTGAAGACCGAAAGTTCCCCTTTCATGGCGGAACTATCACGAACCACCGGAAATACCGTTTTCCTCGCAATTCGACAACAGGACAAGATGGTCTACATCGATAGTGAGGAGCAGGTCACCAGTTTACGCAAGTATGCGATCATAGGACAACAGAAACCCCTCTATTGCACAAGTTTGGGAAAAGCGTTGCTCATGGGAATGGACGATGATGAGATCAGATCATTGTTGAAGAATGATCCCTTCGAGAAGTGGGGTCCCTACTCCCATACGAATATCGAAAGCCTCATTCCCGATATTCGTGAATGTAGGAGGAGAGGCTGGGCTTTGGACAACCAGGAGGCTGAACCGGGCATCAATTGTGTCGCGGCTCCGATACGCGATTACCGGGGATTGGTGATCGCTTCGATCAGCACCTCATGGGTATTGGTCCAACACCCAGAACTGGTTCCCGAACGGATCGCACCACTGGTGATGAAGGCCGCCGAGGGAATATCCACCAATATGGGATACTTTGGGGAATCGGTCCGTTGAGCCTTGCGTCTCCATTCAGTTGACAAAAATTCATCCTTTTCCTACAATTTGCAAGTTCTGTCCCACATGGAGGATACACACTTTTGGAGGTTTTGTGGCTAAAGAAGAAGCTATCGAAGTAGAAGGGATTGTGCGTGAAGCCCTTCCAAACACCATGTTCCGCGTGGAACTGCCCAACGGACACGTCATTCTGGCCCATCTTTCCGGTAAGATGAGGAAGCACTATATCAGGATTGTTCCTGGAGATACCGTACGGGTCGCCTTGTCACCGTATGATTTGACCCGAGGAAGAATCATCTATAGAGAGCGCTGACGCTTCCGTCCATTTCAGTTCCTTCTCCCCCGCTGCAGTATCACCCACATTGCACCTGTTCCTCCTTCTGCCGGAGGAGGAGTTCCGAATGCGCGTACATTCGGCGATTCGGAGACTACCTGTGCCACCACATCCCGCAAGACACTTTGACCCTCCTTGGAATGGAGGCCCCGGCCATGGACTATCCTGACCTTCTGCAGTCGTTTTTCCACCGATTCCGCAAGGAAATGCTGGACCATCAGTCGTGCTTCATTCCCCGTAACTCCATGCAAATCGAGTTCGGCTTGGCTTTTCATGGACTTCAATGCTCCAAGGGATGCTCTTCCGGTCTTGTACCCTCGGTGGGCTTTTTTGCGATCCGATTGTTCCTTTTCCCGCATCATACGTGAAAAGCGGCTCTCATCAGCCGCTTTTCTGCCTTCGGGAGACGATTCCCACTGTTCAAGGATATCTTTGAAATCCATTCAGACCTCACGGACATCGAGCACTTCCATCACCAAAGGTTTGATGAGCTCGACGGCTTTCCCAATCGATATTCCCTGCATCTTGATCGTACATACTGCATTGGTCGAATCGGTTCCCATGAAGGTGCCGAAGGCGATGATGTCTACTCCGTTGGTGGAGAGTATATTGGAGATCTCGGCGATCGCACCCGGCTTGTCCTCCACGAGGAAACTCATCCTCACACCATAATGGCGGGCACCAAAGAGTTCGAGCAGGATCTTGAAGAGATCGCTTTTGGATATGATGCCGATGAGTTTGCCGTCTTCCAGCACAGGAAGACTCGACAAGTCCTGATCAACCATCAATCGTGCAGCCTCTTCCACCGTGGTATCCTTGGTGATGGTGACCACATCCCTGGACATGAGCTTTTTCACTGTAAGCTGGCTCAACAAATAGGCCATCTCGTGGATGGAAAGGGTGCTTACCGGTGAGGGGGAGGCGTAGAGGATGTCTTTTTCAGAGATGATGCCGACCAATTTCCTGTCTTTATCCAGAACCGGCAATCGATGGACCTTCTCACGTTTCATCAACGCCGAAGCTTCCGCGACCGACATGTCGGGGCTTGCGGTAACCGGATTTCGTGTCATGCGTCTCTCAATTATCATCTCGACCTCCACCAATACGCAATCTTTGGGTTCGATTGAATTGTATCCCGGATTGGGAGGAATTTCCAGCAATAATGCCAAAGAGGCTACTCTCCGAGGTAGGCCGCCTTCACTTTATCGTTCTGCAAAAGATTGGCACTCAGATCGTCCAATACTATCCTTCCATTTTCCATTACGTAGCCCTGCTTGGAAGCCTTCAATGCCATGAGGGCATTCTGTTCCACTAGGAATACCGTCACCTTCTCTTCCCTATTGATAATTGCGATCTTCTCGAATATGTCCTGTATGATCAGTGGTGCCAGACCCAAACCCGGTTCATCGAGCAGAAGAAGTCGGGGAGAGCTCATCAGAGCTCTTGCGATCGCCATCATCTGCTGTTCCCCACCGCTGAGGGAACGGGTCTTTTGCTTTCTCCTCGCTCCGAGAATGGGAAAAAATTCGTACATTTCTTCCTTCTTCTGCACAATCTTCTGTTCATCACGAACGAGGAAGGCTCCCATATCGAGGTTTTCCTCAACGGTCATGTCGGCGAACACCCTTCTTCCTTCAGGAACCAATGCCACTCCCCTCCCTGCGATTTCATCTGTTCTCAGGGAATTGGAGGAGCCTTTCCTGCCGAAAAGTGAAAAGTGTTTCTTGTTCTCCGATGATGCGGCTTCGGCAATGATGTTTCCCTGATAGGTGATCGAACCTGTGATGATGGGCTCCAATCCCACAATGGCCTTCAACAGGGTACTCTTCCCTGCTCCATTGGCCCCGATGAGGCAGGCGATATCGCCCTCCTCAACCTTGATGCTCACCTCCCGGAGAGCCTTGATGTTGCCGTAGGAGACGCTGATGGAATCTATCTTCAATAATTCACTCATGACTCTTCCTTGCCAAGATAGGCTTCTATTACTTTGGGATTGTTGCGTATCTCCATGGGAGTTCCGTGGGCAATATTCTGCCCATAGTTGAGCACGGTGATAGTATCACAGATATTCATGACCAATTTCATATCATGCTCGATGAGCACCACAGTTACTCCAAGATCCCGTATCCGCCTGATGGTTTTCATCAACGAATCGGTCTCCATGGGATTCATTCCGGCAGCAGGTTCATCAAGGAACAACAGAGTGGGATCGGTCGCCATGGCACGGGCGATTTCGAGCTCCCTCTGGTGTCCGTACGGAAGATTCTTCGCCAATTCGTTGGCAAGGGGGAGTAGATTGAAGAAGTCGAGCCATTTCATCGCCTTCTCATGCATCTGTTCGTATTCGTCACGTACACGAAGGTAACTGTTGAGGATCGCTCCAATCCTTCCCTCGTGGGGACCCTTTCCTGTCGAGAAGTGGAGTCCGACCATGACATTTTCCAGAACGGACAATTCCTTGAACAATCTGATGTTCTGGAATGTCCTTGCGATACCCATCCTGCAGATCTTGTGGGCACTCTTTTTCGTGATATCCACTCCATTGAAATGGACATTGCCCGAGGTAGGGGTATCGAGTCCGGTCATGTTGTTGAACAAGGTGGTCTTCCCTGCTCCATTGGGACCGATCAAACCGGTGATGAGACCTTGGCGCACTTGGAAGTCGACCTCACTCACCGCGACCACACCTCCGTACGCCCTGGTCAATTTGGTGGTTTCAAGCAGTATCATGAACGACCTCCTTTCCTGAATGGCTTTCCGGGAGCGCTACGAGTTTCACGACCCAGAATGCCTTGTGGTCGCCATATCATCATCACCACCAGAATCAAACCGAACAATACCTGTTTGAATTGTGGTGGAATCACATTGGAAAGACCGACCAATTGGGGGAAATAGGAGACGAACTGGATGAGGAATGCACCAAGGATGACCGCCTTGAAATTCCCCATTCCACCGAGAACGACCATGCAGAGCACCATGATCGAAACCATGAAGGTGAATGCTCCCGGGGTCACCGAGAGGATGAATTCTGCTTGGAGACTGCCTGCGATACCGGCCACCGCGGCTCCGAGCACGAATGCCCAGACCTTGTAACTGGTGGTGTTGATACCCATCGACGATGCGGCGATCTCGTCTTCACGAATCGCCTCCAAGGCCCGTCCTATCCTCGATTTTGCCAATCGCTCGAACAATAGATAGGATATCAGGACGAAGACCCAAACAATCACCAGAAAGCCCCATTTGGTGTAGGGACTGATCTGGACACCGAAGATCGAGATCATCGGAATACGCTGGATTCCCATCGGACCATTGGTGAGGCTGTCCCAGTTGTTCAGGATGTTGCGTACTATTTCACCGAATCCCAACGTGGCGATCGCGAGATAGTCTCCCTTCAACCGCAATGTGGGCAATCCGATGAGGAGACCGAAGAACCCTGCTATCAGAGCAGCGGCGGGAACGGTGGCCCAGAAATTCCAACCATAGGTCACACTGAGTATCGCAGTGGCATAACTGCCGATCGCAAAGAAACCGGCTTGGGTGAGCGACAAGAGTCCCACGTACCCGGTGATCAGGTTTTGACCAATCGCCATGAGTGCGTAGATCCCTGTGTATATCATGATCAAAAGGATAAAATTCAGCATTACACCTTCTCCTTCTCGACCTTACCCAGCAACCCTTCGGGTTTGACCAGCAGGATGATGATCAGGGCGACGAACGCGATGGTGTCACGTAAGCCATATGGGATACCAAGCAGAGCAACTCCGAAAGTCTCGAGGAGCCCAAGCAGGATACCTCCGAGCATTGCTCCGGAAATGTTGCCTATTCCTCCCACCACAGCTGCGACGAAGGCCTTCAGACCGGTCATCGTTCCCATCGAGGGATAGACCTTGATCTCAAGTGCGATGAGGAATCCCGCGGTTGCGGCAAGGGCCGAACCGACCGCAAAGGTAATGGAGATAATGCGGTCTGCCTTGATTCCCATCAATTTGGCCGTATCCTGATCGAGGCTGGTGGCACGCATCGCCTTTCCGATACGGCTTTTGTCCACAAACAGCTTCAAGGCGACCATCGTGATGATGACCACACTCAGTATCAAGATTTGGTGGGGAGTGATGGCTACCCCTCCGATATGGAGAGGAGAATTGTCAAATGGATAATCGAGCTTCCTACTCTTGGTTCCCCACATCCACGCCGCCATATTGCTCAAGATGAAGGAGACTCCAATGGCGGAGAGCAACGGGGCCAAACGGGTGGCGCGACGCAACGGCTTGTAGGCCACACGTTCGATGAGCATTCCGAGACCGGCGCTGAAGATCATTCCCGCGATCATCGCGATGAAGAACGCCACAATGGTCCAGGGACCCAACTCTTGTCCACGGATCAGATTGAATGTGAAGAGTCCGAGATAGGAACCGACCATCAGAATATCACCATGCGCAAAATTGATGAACTTGAGGATTCCATAGACCATGGTGTATCCCAATGCGATCAACGCATAGATACCTCCCAAGGTCAGACCGTTCATCATATGTTGGAAAAATTCAGAGATAGATCCCACGATAGGCTCCTTAATGAGTCAGACCTCCGCGACAAGACGGAGGTCTGCGTGTCGACGATGCCACAGTACCATATGTGCTGCCGACATTGCAACAAAGTATGGTTCCGGGAACAAATGATCCCGGAACCGATGTGGTTATTCGACCTTGACCAACGCACCATCGACCACAGTGTACGCACCAAGATACTTGGGAGTGGTCCCATCGACCTTGTATACGCCCTGATATGCAACCAGGTCACCATTTTCAGCGAAATTGATGGTTCCGGTCACACCAGCGAAGTCCTTGGTGGCTGCGAACGCGTCACGGACCGCTTTGCGATCGAACTTGCCGGTTTCGGAATACACCTTCTCAAGTGCATCGAAAAGGATATAAGCCGCATCGTAGGCATTGGTGGCGAATGAATCTGGAGCAAAACCCCATTTCGCGGTATAGTCTGCGACGAACTTCTTGTAGGAATCGGTCTCGGCCACCTGGGTCGGTCCGACATAAATCACGCCGTCGGTGTAGTCACCGGCCAAGTCGTAGATCTCGGGGTTGGAGAAGCCATCACTCGATACGAACGGAATGTCGACTCCCAACTGTGAAGCCTGTTCGAGGATCTGAGCCATTTCCGCCGTGTAGTTGGGAATGTAGATCGCATCGGGACCGGCAGCCTTGAGTTTGGTCAACTGGGTCTTGAAGTCCTTGTCGCCGATCTGACCGGTCTCGGCAATCGTGACCTTTCCACCGGCACTTTCGAAACTGGCCTTGGTTCCTTCGTACAAGCCCTGGCTATAGTCGTTCTTGATGTACAGGACACCGAGTTCGCGAATACCGAGTTCCTCATAGAAATAGTACCCGGAAACTTCTCCCTGAAGACCATCGCTGGCAACGGTTCTGAACACGTAGTTACCAATGTTTGTGATATCCTTATGGGTTCCCGATGGGGTCACCATGACGATACCTTCGGCCTGGACACGCTCACCTACGGCGAAAGAGACACCGGTGAACACAGGACCGATGAGGGCGACGATCTTGTCTGAGCTGGAGAGCTTCTCGATTCCGGCCAAACCCTTCTGGGGATCGCCTTCGGAGTCTTCAATGATCAATTCAACGGGAATCTTTCCGGCAATTCCACCGGTTGCGTTCTTTTCATCGATCGCGATGAGCGCACCCTTTGAGATCAAGTTGCCATAGTTACCGTAATCTCCGGTCATGGGACCGATGAATCCGACTTTCACGGAGCTGGGAGCAGTTTCCTGACCTCCAGCTGCGAACAGTGCCATGGAACTCACCAAGGCAACTATCATGAACACAGCAAATACTTTCTTCATACCTACCTCCTACGTATGGTTGGCCTTCTTATCGGTAATGGTTTCCACCCCGGGAACCCATGTACCGAATATTGGACTAAAGTTAACGGAATTATATACATATTCTAGTATATTTATTCAACACTCTTTCATCTTTATCGACCAAAAAACTTACAGGTATTCAACATACTGAGAAATTTCGACAAAGGTAATCATATTCACTCCGAATTTTCAACAAATATAAAAATGTGTTCGATTCATTGACAGCACCCAAACCGAGACCTACACTATGTAGGCAGGACGTTGCGAAAGGAGCGTCAAATCATGACTACGCTATTTCAAATATTCTCCATCATCATCAGCCTCATTTCCTTTGCAGCCGCCTACCTGTTGTACCGGTGGGTGAATGCAAGGAGAATGGATGACGAAACAATCGAATCCTTGGGAGCCCTAATCAAAAAGGGTGCAAACACCTTCCTCGCCCGCGAGTATCGCATACTAGCGGTGTTCTCGGGGTGTATTGCCGGTATGATTCTGCTCTTCGTTCCCAGACCACTGTGGCAAGGGAATCCCATCGCCAATCTATCCATGGCCATCGCATTCATCGCGGGAGCTTGTTTCTCAGCCATAGCGGGAAAGGTTGGCATCAAGGTGGCAACCATAGCGAACGGAAAAACCGCCTATGCCGCCACACAAGGAATTGCAGGAGCCTTCCTCACGGGTTTTCGTGGAGGTGCGGTCATGGGAATGGCTGTCGTGGGTTCAAGCTTGTTGGGAGTCTCCATCCTGATGTTGCTTACGAAAGATGCCTCCACGCTACTGGGTTTCAGTTTTGGAGCAAGTTCCCTCGCCCTCTTCGCGAAGGCGGGGGGAGGAATCTTCACCAAGACAGCCGATATCAGTGCGGATCTTACCGGAAAAGTCGAACTGGGCATCCCTGAGGACGACCCAAGAAATCCCGCGGTGATCGCCGACAATGTGGGAGACAATGTCGGAGATGTGGCGGGAATGGGAGCCGATCTGTTCGATTCCAACGTGGCATCGATGGCGGCCGCACTGGTGATGGCCAATTCGCTCGATGGAGGAGAATTGGGCAACATGACCGCATTGGTGTTCTGCTACGTTGCCATCGGCCTACTTGCCTCCATGATCGGAGTGGGCGGAGCCCGCTTGGGAAGGAAAGGTTCTCCATCGTCCGCTTTGAATCGAAGCACCTACCTCACCACAGGTCTTTATCTGGTACTCACCGCGGCGGCGACCGTTCTATTCAATTTCCCTTGGCGCATCTGGTCGTCTTCGATCATCGGACTTGCGGTTGGGACGATAATCGGAATCGCAAGCGACTATTTCACCAATGATCATAGAAAACCTGTCCATCAAGTAGCCAAGGCCTCGACCTCCGGTCCCGCCTTCACCATTCTCGGTGGAATCTCCTATGGATTTTTCAGCGTCTTGCCTGCGATGGCCGGAATCGCAAGCGCGGCCTTGGCATCGTACCTCCTCTGTGCCCCCATGGGACCCGGTTTTGCTTTCTTCGGAATCTCCATGTCGGCCCTGGGGATGCTCTCCATAGTGGGGATGATCATATCGAACGACGCCTACGGTCCCATCGTGGACAATGCACGGGGATTGGTGGAAATGGCTTCCTTGGGTGAAACGGCGCTCGATGTGACCGACTCGTTGGACAGCGCCGGCAATACGGTGAAGGCCATCACGAAGGGTTTTGCCATCGCCGCAGCCGGCTTGACGGTCATATCGCTTCTGGGAGCATTCATGACCGAAGTGAATCTTGCGGCCGAAGAGTTGCATTTCACCGAGAGGATGATCGAAGGATTCGATATCATGAACCCGAGTGTGTGTTTCGGACTCCTCATCGGTGCTGCGGTACCGGCGGTTTTCTCAGCCATGCTGATGATGGGCGTGGACCGCAACGCACAGAGGATGGTCGCTGAGATACACCGTCAATTCAAGGAAATACCGGGTCTGCGTGAGGGAAAAAAGGGAATACTGCCACAGTACGACAAATGTATCGACATTGCCACGATCGGCGCATTGAAGGAATTGATACCGGCAGGACTCATGGCGATCCTCGTCACCCTCGCGGTCGGATTCATCGGTGGAGTTTCAGCCATCGGAGGATATCTCACGGGCAACATAGTCAGTGGGTTGCTCCTAGCGCTCTTCATGTCGAATTCGGGAGGACTTTGGGACAACAGCAAAAAGTACATTGAATCGGGAAAATTCGGAGGGAGAGGCTCCGATGCCCACAAGGCCGCGGTGATCGGCGATACTGTGGGCGATCCCTTCAAGGATACGGCGGGCCCTTCATTGAACACCCAGATTACCGTGGTTTCATTGGTGGCATCGATAATGTCCTCGTTGTTTTTAACCGTATCGCTGTTCTGATGCAGGTTGACGAAAAGGCCGATTATCACCTATCATCACAATCGCTCGCTCCGATAGCTCAGCTGGATAGAGCACTTCCCTCCTAAGGAAGGGGTCGCGCGTTCGAATCGCGCTCGGGGTACCAAACACAGCCTTGCAAGTCGATCGCTTGCGAGGCTTTTTCATTGTTTAGCCAAGTCCCTGTGTTTCACATGGTTGTCAACAGCAAATCCCATCAACCGAACATAATGGTCGGATTACTACTGCAGATCGTGCTTGAGCACATAATCCAGTTGCTTCTCACCAGCCATGATGAAATGACGGGTACCTGCTTTGTGGAATCCCATCTTCTCATAGAACCTGATGGCTGAGGGGTTCTTCTGCCAGACACTGAGCCATATTTCGCTACATTGTCTGTTGCTCGCCAGTTGTTTTGCCTGATCCATAAGCACCTTGCCGTAACCACGTCCTTTACAGGCTTGTCTCACATAGATCCGTTGTATCTCCATGGTATGTTCCACGTTGAAATCGGTTTGTGAAGGGGGAAAGTTGACTTTCATGAATGCTGTTGGAACCTTCCCCTCCAATATGAGGAATGTCATCGAGTTCGGATCTGTGAGTTCACTCCGTATCCTTTTGTGATGAAAGGTCGTTTCAAGATACGCTTCCATGACATCCGGATCATTCAGATGACGGTAGTTCTCTTCATAGGTTTCCCTACCTATGTCAGCTATGATGGATACATCTTCTCTATCGCAAATCTTGATTTCCATACGCCCATCATACCAGATTCGGCGATACATGGTTGGAAATAACGACATAGGTGGGGTATTATAGGTTGGCTGAAATCCACATGAGAAAATATTTGATGGTACTGTTCATCATAATGGGCACCTCTCCTTTACTTGCCACCGGGATCGATTTCCATGCGGGAGCTTCTTCGAGTGTCGGTTTCTTCTCATGGTATTCGACAATGCAATCCGGAGTAAGTATCGAGCTCTCCGAAAGAGTCTCCCTTGGAATTGTACAAAGATTCTCCTACGGTCACAGTTTCGGAGAAACAATGGGAACAAGCGAGATTCGGGCCTATCTGTTCGATGACCTGTTCTTCCATCTGGGACTCTCGTATCTGCTGCAACCGGCTCCTGCATTGGAAAAGGATTTCTCCGTGGCGATACTTCCTGTGCTGGGATTCGGGCTGTATCTACCACTTGATGTGAAACGCACCATTTTTCTTGTTCCCATGTTGGAGATGAACCAATCGTTCTATCTCTCCGATTCCATCAGACCCTTATACCAAGACCTGCCCTTTCCGATCGCAGGGCAGGTGTCCGTGGCCTTGGAGTATCGTATCGGCACTTGATCAGTTGCCTTTCAAGCCGTCGAACATGAAGGGTATCAACTCGCCGACGGTGGGATGGGGAAGCACTGTATTCTGAAGCATGTGATAGCTGAGTTTCGCTTGCATCGCCAAGGCGATCATGCCAATGACCTCATCTCCCCCCACTCCGAATATCGCGGCTCCGACGATGGTATCGTCCCGGGTATCGACAAGGATCTTCATCATACCCTTGGTCTCATCCTTCTCCCTCGCCCGGCTGACCGAAGACATCTCCATGGTAGTCACCAGATAGGGAATTCCCGATTCTTTCGCTTGATTCTCGGTCATACCAACCCTTGCCAACGGGGGGTCCATGAACAGGGAATAGATGGGAATCCGGTCGGAGATCTTCTTGTCCCCTCCCTCAAGCGCCGAAAGGAACACCTGTCCATCATGCACCGAAGTGTGGGTGAAGGCTCCTTTTCCATTCACATCCCCGAGAGCGAAAATATGGGGGACATTCGTCCTGCATTGGTCATCCACTTCAATGAATCCCCTCTCATCCACCTTCACTCCCGCCGCTTCCAAATCGAGCCCTTCTGTATTGGGTACTCTTCCCACCGCGACCAGAAAATGAGAGCCTTTCAGCTGATCCCTTTTGCCATTTTTCTCATAGTGCAATGAAATCGTGCCTTCATCGGCTTGGGAAAGTTTGGTAACGGTTGCCGAAGTGATGCAGGTGATTCCTTCATCCTCCAGGATGGTCCGTACCCTTTCGCCAATATCATCATCTTCTTTTGGAACAAGAGTGGGGGACGCTTCCAATATGGTGACTTGCGAACCAAGTCTCCTGAAGGCTTGTCCGAATTCCACTCCGATGTAGGATCCTCCCAAGATCATCAGGTGGGACGGCAATTCATCCAGATCGAGAATCCCTTTGTTGTCGAGCCAGTCGATGGTTTCGATTCCAGGAATAGCGACAGTGCGACTTCGTGTACCCGTGTGGATGAGAATCATTTCCCCATGCAACTTTTCTCCATTGACTTGTATGGTGTGGGAATCGATGAAACTGCCGAACCCATGGTAAAAGTCGACCGTCTCCTCAAGCCACTTGGTGAAGCCCTTGGTTCCCGAGTCACGTATCGAGTTCACCCTTTGCGCAACGTTCGCATAGTTGGTATCTTGCCTGGGCACATCGACTCCAAATTCCCCCGCACGTCGTACCATATGGGCGACCCTGGCACTTGCAATCAAGGTTTTCGTAGGTGTACAACCCCAATTCACACAAGATCCTCCGGTTCGATCGGCTTCGATGACTGCGATCTTCTCCTTTGTCTTCAACAGGGGTCCCAGGATAGTTCCAGTAGCTTGTCCGGTTCCGATGAGAATCACTTCATACCGTTTCATGAAAGTACCTCCCATACATGAAATGTATGGCCAAACACACAATACGGCAACCACAGTTGGGATATGAAGAATCTTGTGCAAATCATTACATTTGTCACTACCTTTGGCCGCACCCGCTTTCTATACTGTTGATCAGAGGTATTGGATATGATCGTACGGATGGAAGAGGTGATGAAGCGATTCGGACGCAATCTCGCCTTGGATTGTTTCAATTTACAGATGGAGAAAGGTGAAGTGATCGGATTGCTCGGTCCGAATGGAGCGGGAAAAACCACGTGTATTCGTGCGATCATTGGGTTAATTCCCATCGATGATGGGGAGATTTCCGTATTCGGAATACCGCAAGACGGGAAGAATAAGGAGATTCGACGACGAATTGGATACGTCACCCAGGAACTCACCATTTATGAAGAGATGAGTGTGTGGGACAATCTTGCATTCTTTGGTGGACTCTATGGTCTTACCAAGGAACAACTTTCCGTAAGAGTCCCCGAGGTCATTCGCATCATCGGATTGGAGGGAAGAGAGAAGGAGCGGGTAAAACAATTCAGTGGAGGAATGAAGCGGAGATTGAACATAGGTTGTGCACTTCTCCATGAGCCGGAACTTCTCATCATGGATGAACCGACTGTGGGAATAGATCCACAGTCGCGGAATTTCATACTCGAATTCGTTAAGACGCTTGCGTCGCACGGAACCAGCATCCTCTACACCTCCCATTACATCGAGGAGGTGGAGGCGGTAGCTTCGAGAATCCATATCATGGACCAGGGACACACGATCGCGAACGGAACCTTGAAGGAACTCATCGCAAGGATCAAGGGAGATTCCCACATCCTCATCGATGTAAGGATTTCCTCCGAAGAGAAGATCGCCGCCCTTCGTGCGATTCCCGAGATCAAGGAGGTGGTCTTGGACGACAACCGGTACCATATCGTGGTGCCTGGAGGGATCACAGTGTTCGACAAGATCCTTGCGGTACTTTCCGAATTGACGATTGTGAACGTGAATTCCAAGCAACCGAATCTGGAGGACGTGTTCCTCACTTTGACGGGTAAACAATTGAGGGATGAGGCGTGATATGTTCAAATTCAATTTGAAACGTGGTTTGAGAGATATCTATGGACATCTCATTCTCATAGCCTTTCCTGTGGTGCTCATCGCTTTCTTCAACTTCATTTACAAGAAGACTTCCATCTTCTCGGGTACCCATGGACAGGAACTTTCCATACTTACCATTCTAACCATTGGTTTCGCCCTTACCTTCCAGGTCTATGGTGCGGCCTTGAGTTTTGACACCATTGCAGTGGACTTCTTCTCTCCTATAAAGGATCGACTCGCCGCATCGCCTGCGGATCTACGCAGGATGATCATATCCATTCTTACCACAGCAACCATCGTCAGCTTTTTCCAGACCCTCTTCATCGTGCTATTTTCTATAGTAGTCCTCAATGTGTCCTTGCCAAAGCTGTATTTGATTCTTCCGGTCATGGTCCTTTCCATCATCTTCCATCAGCTGTTCGGTTCGGTAATCATGCTGGCTTCCCGATCGGTGAAGACCTCAAACGCCATCATGACTACCTACGGTTCGGTGGCACCAATGCTTATTGGACTCTACTTTCCTCTACCAAACACCCCATTTTTTACCATCGTTCGGACCTACAGTACACCGGTGGCGCTTGCGAATACGGCGATCAAGGGGATTGTAGGCAATGACATGCCCAAAGTCGTCTTGGCATTGATTCCATTGCTTTTGTTGACATTCGTGTTGTTTTTTCTCATCCGACCATTGATCAAGAAGGTGGCATCATGAATCTCTACCTATTCGCCATCAGGGAAGATGCAAGGCATCCACTCAACATCATACTCATCTTCCTTCTTCCCATCCCCGTGCTCTTTATCCCGGCAAATCCCGGTAGCTATCCGTTCGGATTAAGCCTCTATGGCATGATCATCGTCTACTCATCATTCCTGTTGAGTCGACCGTTGGTCGAGGATCGCATGAAGGGAATCGCGGTCCGCATAGCAGCCTCGCCGATCAGCTCACTTTGTTATCTGGCAAACCATCTGTTGGGATACCTCACCCTACTGGTGGTACAGATATTCATACTGCTGCTTGGAAGTCTGATCATTCATGGAGATGCGGTATCCGGCAGGGTTGTCCTATTCACACTCTATTTGACGTTCGGTGTGATGAGCCTCTCGATGGCATTGGCGTGGAATGTATTGTTCAAATCCTACAATCTCTCTTTTGGAATTTTCTCGGGAGTGGCCTCGATCTTATGTCTTCTGAGTGGGGTTTCGCTCCCGCTATTCCTGTTGCCCGACCAGCTCATCAGGTATATCATGTTCCTGCCCACTTATTGGTTACCGTTCGGGCTCGAAGCATGGCATGGGGGGAATACCATGCAATTGATCCAAGCCCAAGCCATCCTACTTGGTTATGCGGGTATATTCCTCTTGATAGGAAGTAAAAGGAGGTTGTAGGGGTGTCCCGTTCGAGACCCGATATCGTACCAAGGCATATGTATTGGGTCTTGTTGGGTGTGTTGTTGTTGCCAACGACCAGTCGGATTTTCCCCTGGACCGAAGCCTCCACCCTCTTTCTCTTCCTCTTCTCCATCATGAGCATGTTGCTGAGATGGCGTTTCACCCTTCCCGCTTGGTCCATGCTGATCGATGTCTTCATCGTGGGAATCCTCTCTTTGCACAATCCAGCCAATACTGTGTTCCTTCCTCTGTTCATCTTCCATTTCTGCGCAAAGGGGACACCTTTGTATGTGATACCGGCTTTGTTGTTCATGTTGCCACATCCCAATGCATTCGCATTCATGTTGCTCTTTTTTGCCGTCATCACGGGCTACCTATTGTTGCTATGGGAACGACAAAGACGGGAACTGCAAGACCAGCTGGACAGACTGCGGCAACAATCCTACGTCATGGAGAGAGTTGAAGAGTCTCTACGTGAAGACCAGTTTGCGATAGAACGAATGTCACGAATGGAGGAACGACAGAGAATCGCCGAAATCCTTCATGATACGTTGGGACATGAACTCACCGCGGCACAGTTGACCGCTCAAGCGGCCCAGACCCTACTCGCTCAAGGTGAAGTGGAGAAGACCAAACGCATGCAGGAGAAAACGAGGGAACGTTTGGTGCATGCGATGAAGCAATTGAAGAAGACGGTGGAACGGGTCGAACCTCTGGATGGGAATGACATGCAATCCATCGATGATCTTATCAGGTCATTCGGGTTCCCCATCGAATTCTCCCACAAGGGCGACTATTCGGTGGTACCTGCATTTATTCGTCGTGTAGGGTACATCTCCTTGCAGGAGGCGCTTACGAACATCTTCAAGCATACCGAACCGACGAAAGTGACCATCACCGTGGAGATATCCGAGGTGATCTTGAGAATAGTCATTGAAAATGATGGTGTGGAATCGAATGGAGATATTCAACCGGGACACGGATTGAGATTCATGCGCAAGAGAATCGAGGATGTGGGAGGAAGTTTGAGCATACAACAAGGATCCATCTTCCGCCTCATCATCATTCTCCCCATTCAGGAGCCTATCAGATGAAGTTGCTGTTGGTCGATGACGATCGCATGGTCGCCGAAAGTCTTGAAATCATTTTTTCAAGCGAACCCGATATACAAGTGGTCGCAGGTCTCGAATCGGGAGAAGATGCGGTGGAGTATGTGCGAAGCCATGCCATCGATATGGTGCTGATGGATATCAGGATGGGAGGTATGGACGGAATCGAGGCCACCAGAATCATCCACAGGGAATTTCCTAAAGTGAAGATCATCATGCTCACCACGTTCCATGATTATGATAGCATCCACCGCTCCCTGCATGCGGGAGCCTCTGGATATATCCTGAAATCGGATGAAACGCACAAACAATTGATGACCATTCGTTCTGTCCATGCGGGACTTCCGGTGATAAGTGAAGAGGCCTTGAAAAGTTATTCGGAACCTGTGTTCACAGAACTGCTGTCCAAAAGGGAAAACGAGATTCTGTCACTGGTGGCGAATGGACTTTCGAACAAGGAGATCGCTTCCAGGTTGTACCTCTCTGAAGGTACCGTTCGCAATACCATCTCGATCATACTCGATACTCTCCAGGTAAGGGATCGTACCCAGCTTGCCATACGGTATTGGCAATGGAAGGAGAAGAAAAAATGAACAAGGATACCATCGCTCCCTGTGGAATCATCTGTGATCTTTGTTATGGTTTTCAAAGGACCAAGGATCGATGCAAAGGATGCAATGCCGAGGGTTGGCATACTTCCCACTGCGAAAACTGTAGGATCAAGAACTGTCCCGAAAAACAGGGGGACACCCATCTTCTCTGCATCGACTGCCCGAAGTTCCCTTGCAGAAGGATCCGTGATCTGGAAAAACGCTATACCATGCGTTATGGGGAGAGTCCCATCCAAAACATGAGGGAGATCAAGGAGGTTGGGCTTGAGGCTTTCATCACAAGACAAGAGGAACTTTGGAGATGCGATGTGTGCGGCGCGCTTCTCTGTGTCCACAGGGACAGATGCCTATCCTGTTCTGCCGAACGTGTGGTTCAGAGCGAATAGAGGAAACAGTGTATCGTTGAGGTATAGTCTCCGGGTGGAACCGAGTTCGGTGTGAAATTCGGATCCAGGTAGATACTCAAATCCCCTTGCATCGTATACAGGTACGCAGTTTCGCCATGGGTTGGACTGACATTCGCCACAGTTGTCGAGGAAGATTGGAAGGCTGTATCAGTGGATCGTATGATCTCGGGTGTTGCATGGGGAACGGACGGTGCATACACCAACTCATAGTCGATTACCCCTCCATTGGATGAGGTGAAGGCAAAATCGGCAGCTGTTCCCGCTGAATTGGATGCGAAGTGGACCTTTGCCGATGTGTCCATCGAGTTGTAGGCCAATCTACCTACAGCAAACCTGTTGTTGAACGAGTTGCGTTGCATCAAATCCCGAATGGGAATTACTGCTGAACAGAGCCTATCGAGCTTGAAGAAGTAGGAATCAGGTTGGGGATAGATATCGTTGGGGCGATTCCAACGGGGTACATAACCGGTCAGATACAATATAGAGGAAACTCCGTCACCATCGATGGCAATATTCAGTTCGAAACTGCCATATTGGCTCCACCACTTGTTTCCAAAGTAGTAGTTCTCAGTCCGTATCACGGTAAGGTCGATCCAGATGTAACGATAGGGGTGTACATATTTGTAGGTTCCACCGAACCCCCACTCGCCATACCCGTTGTACCCTCCGACATATTCGGAGGAAGTGGTATCGTACTCTTCCGGGCCAGCTCCCGAATCGATGGAAAATGTATCGCCGGAAGATTGCAGTACGTGGTTGTTGTTCGGTAAAAATCGCTCGCGATCGGTATCGGTGGCATGGATCAATCCCTTGACGGTAGCCACCAGAAATACTCTGCGATACAGAGATGTGTCATCTGTTTTGGTATAATGGAAGTAGTTGCCGAGACTTGGTGCCACCATCGGTCCGATATTGGTTGCGACAAGGGTTTGGTTGGCGTTTCCTTCATACACGAACCGTCCCAAAAAGCCATCCCTGGTGTAGTATTCCCCGCTGGAATAGTTGGCTGGAACAGGTGATGGGCTATAATCGGCCTCAGAAAGATCAAGATCGTCAAGCATGCCCGCACCACCGGCGGAGTCCCAGGACAGGGTGGCTGAATACAGATTGAGAGATATGGTGGAGAGTATCAGTAGTACTCGCAATGTACGAAACAACAATTGCATACCTATTCTTTAACCTTCACTTATGTCACATCTTTACCAATACTAGCAAGATATCGCAATCGATGCAATGCGAATGAAAGAATACTTTGGGAAATTGGTCGATTCTAGCCGATCGATCTACTCCCAACGACTTGGCAATCACTCCCTGGTGTAAATTTTGCCCCCTGTTTCAATATTTGTTCCCCATTTTGTCGAGTGGAGTACCCACCAACTTCATGGTTCGAAGAAAAACCGTGTTACAATGACTCGGTTGTTGTGATTGGGGAGGGGTTCAGTGGATTCACAAGCGTTCTTGCGGCCAAGAAACAAAATCGATTATAGGAATTCAGGCAATCTCATCTCCCGTTTCATCCTAGCCATCGCGCTTTGCTTCATAGCCACCGCAATCATGCAATACTTCACTTTTTCGATGGTGAAGAAAGATCTTCGCGATCGCAACAGTGCGATCTTGAAAACCGCCAGCGATATCGTGGATGTGCATCTTGAGGAAGCGAGGCGGCTTTCCCTACTGCTATTGCGAAATCCAAATATCAACGAATACATCTCACAGGAGGCCGTTGATCCCGGATCTCCCTCCATCCAAAAGGTCATCGATGCCCAACAGACATTGAATTCGTTGAAGTCGCTCAATCCCTTGATACTCGATATCTACATCTACTCCAAAGCCAGTGATTATCTGTTGAGTGCTGAAAATGCATTTCTCGATCTTTCAAAGGTATATGACAATCTCTTGGCATTCGAAGGGTATTCACTCGAACAATGGAGGCACCAGTTTCTCAAGAAACCCGATAGGAACAGGTATCATCCCATGGTGACGGCTCTCGTGAGAGGATTGCCGAAGGAGGTGATTCCGTTCGGGCAATCATTTCCCTTGGGAAATCCCATTGGCAATACCGGTAAAGTCATCATGTTGCTTTCAGGGTCCTATCTTTCCCAATTGCTAGCCCGTCAGGATCTTGGAGAACACGGTTGGAGCTATATGATCGATATGGAGGGCAATGTCCTTGGATCCTACAAAGGTGAACAACGCGATTCGTTGGTACTCATCGATTCCGAGGGTCTTCAATCCAATGGCGAAATCCATCGTGAGGTCACCATCAATGGGGAACGGTGTATTGTATTCGAGACTCGGACGGAACTTTCGGGACTCAAGATGGTTTCCGTGCTTCCACTTCATGATATTCGCAATAGGATCAACTACCAATGGATCGTATTCGCGGTGGTCTCTCTTGCGTTGCTCATCGCCCTCTCCATCTATGCTTTGGTCATTATCGGGACACAGTACCGACAATGGAACTCAATTCGTCTCCTGGTGCTCGATGGTGGAAGTGGCGGAAAGGCATCCTACATCCCGTACGAAGAGGTTCGACAAAGAATCACTGAAATCGTCTCTTCAACCAAAGGATTGCCTGGAAACAAGCAAGAACTTCCCATCCGTGACCATTTCTGCCACCGACTGCTCGGTGGAGGTTTCACCAATGAGGAGGAACTACGTACTTTCATTTCCTACAACCGCATCGAGGTACCTACAGAAGACAGATATTTCCAGGTAGGTCTGGTAACCTTGGGTGATAGGGATGAACCCATGGTTCTGCATGAACAATTGGAGGATTTGGCTTTCATTCGAATGAATCTCTCCTATTCGCTGGAAGAGCTGTTTTCCACTACCCATCTGCTCTACCACAACTATAGAAACGATACCCAGTTCATTGTCTGGGACAGCGACAAGACGAGACTCACCGAGTCCGTCAGGAGGTTGTGGGAACAAATCCACTCGGCCTGTCCCAATCCGATCTCGATGTATGTGAGTTCAGTGAAGACTTCGCTCATCTCCTCCACCCTCTCACAACTTGAAGTCAACCAAACCAAGCACTGTGTGGGCAAATCAACAGGAACAGGGTTCTATCGATATGAGGATCTTCCTGGCAAAGAGGATACATTCCATTACCCGATGGAGATTGAAAATCGTCTGGTAAATTCGGTCTTGAGGGGAGACACGACCGATCTGATGAAACTGCTCGATGACCTGCAGGTGGCGAATTTTCATCAAAGGACCCTCACCAAAGAGGCGCTCCAATCTTTCAAACAAGCACTGCATCGTAGTGCCTGCAGATTGCATGAACAATTGCCCCACACCATTCCGCTGTGTGGGTCGTTCGGGACTTTCGATGAAGCTTCTTCGCAATTTCTTCGATTATGCCAACATGTGAACGATAGGAAAAACGACAAGAACCTCCTTCTCCAGGAATCCATCAGGAAGTATATTGAGGAGAATTTTTCCAATCCTCTTCTCAACCTCGCCACAGTTGCACATGCCATGCAGCAAAAGGAGAGTTCCCTCTACTATTTCTTCACCCGTCATATGCGTACCAGTTTTGCCCAATATGTGGAGGAATTTCGACTTGAACAGGCACGCGGAATGCTCTTGCAGGATTATGATCGACCGATCAATGAGATCGCCCAAGCGGTCGGTTATGCGAACCCGCAGACTTTCCGCCGGGCATTCAAGAAACATCAAGAAATCACTCCATCGGCATACCGGGACTTGAATGCATGAAGCCACCAGCTGCATAGCGGTGGCTTCAAGGGATTACGCAATCCTTCGAATGTCTAGTTGAACTGTCTGTCGTAGGCGGTCTGCATATTCTCAAGTATGGCAGACAACTGGAGCTTCTCAAGATTCTTCAAATGATCGTTCCAAGCGGCATCGTCGTTCACATCGGTTGTCCCAACGATAAAACGTATGGTGCTCTGGCGGATGTAGTTGGCGAGCTCGGCTTTAACCGTTGAGAATTCTTCGGTCTCATCTACGGTATAACGGAGTGTGGGAACTTCGAGTTCGGTATGTTCGTACGGTTTGTAGAGATCATGGGTCTCATCATACAACACCTTCTCGTTGTTTGCGGCGGCATAATACTCACCACCGAGATCAACCGCCTGTCCATTGCGGAAACGGGCACTCTCTGCGATCAATTCTCCTTGTATGAAGGTGACATTCTGGGGATCCTTGTCATTCCAAGGTTTCAACTGTTTCCAGATGGCAGGTTCTCCGTCCAAGCCCACATCACCATCCTCAGCCCATGCCCAGGCATCGTTCTCAAATCCATACTTCTGTGTCAATGTCCCTTCCATGCTGTAGAAGTAGTCGGCCCATCGCATCAGTACTTCGGGATGTTCGACCTCGGAGCTTACGATGAATCGTCCAGTTTGGGGGTTCTGGAGGAATACGGTACTATATTGGGCTCCATCGGGACCTGCGACCGGGGCGATCGCCCTGAAGTTCTTGAATCGCTGGCCATCCACTGTGGAGAACATTCCCCTCCAACCACCGGCAGCCAAACCCACCACGGGTTCGGAGGAACTTTCGACCAATTGGGTCAACTGGCTGCTGTCCTGTGTGAACGAACCGTTGTAGATCAAACCTTCACGATACAATTTGTTGAGGAATTTCAATCCTTCGCGGAAGGCATCCTTGTTCACGATGGTATCGACCTTGTCTCCATCCATGATATAGCCCATGTTCGCTTCAGGTCCCGCGGAAATGTTGGTGTCGAGATCACTATAGATGAAAGCATTCATGATCCATCTTTCCACATGGTCGTTCCAACCGACGATCGAACCGGCCAAAGGAATCTCATCCTTCTTTCCGTTTCCATTCGGATCCTGTTCTTTGATCGCGACCAACAACCGGTACAGGTCTTCTGTGGTTTTCGGGGCTTCCATTCCAAGCGCATCAAGGAACGGTTGGTAGATATACATCTTGGCGGCATTCGTACAGTGGTAGCAAGCCTCCAGCCTGGGAAGCGAGTAGATGTTGCCATCGGTACTGGTGATGAATCCTCTCGATCCGGGGAATTCATCGAGGGCCGCACTCAGATTCGGCATGGTGGTCCCGTTGATGAACTCGTTGAGTGGAAGGAAAAGGCCTTCCTCGGTTCCATAGAGTGCTTCCATGTCGGGAGTCACATTGTCGAATCCCCAGAATGCATCGGGGTAGTCTCCACTGGCCAATACCAGTGACAATCGTTCCGCCCTTGCCTGTTCGGGAACCATGATCCAATTGATCTTCACACCGGTCTTCTCCTCGAGATACTTAGAGAATTCGTTCGTGTTGTAATCGATGACGGCAGAAGGTTGCACGATCATGATGTCGTAGGTTACGGGAGAAGTGACGATCGGGTAGGTTCCCGGATCGGTCATCTCAACCGCCTCGACAACTTGTGGTTCCTGCTGTCCGCCGGCGAAGATCATCGGTGTTGCCAACACCATCAGCAACACTACCATCAGAATACTTTTTTTCATCTGATCCTCCTTATATTCCGATCGCATCTGCGAAGGGATTGCATATGATTCTCACCCTTTGACCGAACCGATCATGACCCCTTTGACAAAATGGCGCTGCACAAAGGGATACACCACCAACAAGGGAATACTCGCCACCACGATCAGTGAATAACGTACGGTCTCCGCCAAACCTTGTTTGTTTATGGCTGCCGCAACATCGGTCATCATCGACGCATTCGTCTTGTTGATGATCAGGATATTGCGCAATACGATCTGCAAGGGATACAACGATTGGTCCTGTAAGAAAACGAGGGCATCGAAATAACTGTTCCATATGACCACTCCATAAAAGAGGGCCATGACCGCAACAATGGCTCCACTTAAGGGGAATACGATCTTGAAGAGGAAATAGAGGTCCGAACATCCATCGATTTGTGCGGCATCGTATAATTCATCGGTAATGGTTTCCGCGAGAAAGGTCCGCATGATGATCACATTCCACACATTGATCGCATTGGGAAGAATCAAAGCAAACCGCGTATCATAGATTCCCAAGTTCCTCACTACAAGATACAAAGGTACCAATCCACCGCTGAACAGCATGGTGAACATGATGAACGCGGTGACCAACTTCCGACCATGGAATTCCTTCCTGGAAAGAGGGTATGCAAGCAACATCGAAAGCATGACGCTTACGAACGTACCCGAGATCACATAGAGGATGGAGTTGAGATACCCTCTCCCGATTTGGCTATTGCTGAACACCGCCTTGTAGCTTGCCAAGCTCCAGTCGACCGGCCACAACCACACTCTTCGTTCGATCACCGCTTGCGGGTCACTAAATGAACTGCTGATGATGTATACCAACGGATACAGCACGATCAGAAAGAAGAAGCCAAGAAAGATGTTGTTCAATACATCGAAGACACTATCGGCAAACAATTTGTTGGATCTCTTTTTGAAAAGTCTCACCATAGACTTGATTCCCCCTTCCTCTTTGCCAGCCAATTGAACGTGAGTATCAACACCACATTGATGCAGGAATTCAATAGACCTATGGCGGTGGAATAACTGAAATCGTTGTTCACCAACCCAATCTTGTACACATAGGTGGACATGATCTCGGCTGTTTCGAGATTGAGGGGATTCTGCATGAGGAAGGCTTTTTCAAATCCCACACTCATCACATACCCCATATTGAGGATTAACATGATCACGATGGTCGGTTTGATGGTGGGAAGGTCGATGTACCAGACCTTCTGAAACTTGTTCACACCATCCACCTTGCCCGCTTCATACATTTCCACATTGACACTCGAGAGGGCCGCAAGATAGATGATCGCATTGTAGCCGGTATTTTGCCAAATCGCCGACCATACATAGATATGTCTGAAGAGCTCGGGTTTCCCCATGAAATTCATGGGCTCCCTACCGAACAATGTCCTGATCGTGTTGAATAGTCCCAATGCAGGATCCATGAATTGCATGAGAATGGCCACCAACACCACAGTGGAAATGAAATAGGGAGCATAGGTGACCATCTGCACGGTTTTCTTCCACATGCGTTTGTTCACTTCGTTGAGGCAAATGGCAAGCAAGACCGCCAAAGGTATGGAGGCGAGCAGGGCATACATGCTCAATGAGAATGTGTTCCATATGATTTGCCAGGAAGAGGGGTTGGCGAAGAATTTTGAAAAGTTGTTCAATCCGACCCAAGGACTTCCCCATATGCCTCTAGTGACACGATATTTCTTGAATGCGAGCAATATCCCATACATCGGCACATATTTGAACAGTATGAAATAGGTGATCGGTAGAGCGATGATGACATAGAATTGCCAATGTTTGGCAATCATCCTCCACCTCTTGTTCATGGCGACACTCACCATGGATTGTTCTCTCATCGGCTGTTCCTCCACACACGATTTTCCCATTGGGAAAGGGTACCATAAAGCGTCATTTGTTCTGAAAGGATGCGCTTTTACGAAAAAACGGGAGGCAAAATCATTCCTGGGGGGCGTTTTTTCCAAAACTTCTGAAGAGCTTGCGATAATGGGCGGGAGCATGTCCCTCCATTCGCTTGAACTCCTTGCTGAAGTGGGAACGATCATGGAAGCCGGTTTCTTCGGCAATCAATTCGATGGGATAGTCGGTGTGCTGCAGCATCTGGGCAGCTCTGCTGATCCGAAGTCGACGTACATATTCCTGGGGTGTCCGTCGCATCTCGGAGAGGAATCTCCGTCTCAGCGTATCGGGTGAAAAACCACCGATACGTGCCAATGCATCGTTGTCAATCGATTCTCCAAGATGCTGTTCGATGAAGGATACGACCTTATGCATCGCAGCATCACCATCTGTTCGATCCTCGACCGAAGACAACACATAGGATAGTGCGCGACTGAGACCTGAATACATAAGCAGCCTATGCGACAACAACGCTGTCGGTTGTAGCAAGGCCGCCTTGAACCGAAAGAAATCAATTGGTCCAAAGACCTTCGCCGATGAAATTGGCCATATTCCTTGAACATTGGAATTCCCACTTTCCAATACCCGAAAATGAATGTACAAGTGCTCCGATACCGCCTGAACAATCGGAACATAGGAAGTGTTGGGTCCTATCAGGTACACCACATCTTGATCAAACATATACAAATCGTCTTCATACCGTAGTCCTGCACCCGGTCCATCATTCCAATAGAGTTTCCAGCAAGGCCTTATCTGTTCTGCGGTCAACCACCATGCATCGAGTTTCACCACATCAAAGAAATCGACCACCAATTCGGGTTGTCGCCATACTTCAGCGATTATTGCACCGGTTCCCGACATTATGTTCCTCCAATGAATTTGCATCTATTTTACACATAATAAATGATATTTACCATATATTTGCCTATCAAAAGCATCTATTATACTCTTACAGGAGGTTCCCACATGACCATGCCGGCATCATACGAAGCCATCGAAAATTGGAAGCGACTCCACTATGGACTCTTCATCCACTACGGACTGTTCTCACTGGCCGGTGGTGTATGGAGGGGAAAACCCATCACTTTCGGCTACACGGAACAGATCCTTTCGCACGGCAACATCGGCCAGTATGATTACGAGGCTCTTGCAGACAGGTTCACCGCCGAACATTTCGATGCCCAAAGCATCGCAAAACTTGCGAAATCGGTCGGCATGCGCTATATAGTCCTTACATCCAAGCACCATGACGGTTTCTGCCTATTCAAGACCTCCACAACCAACTACAATACTTTCGATAGGGCCTGCAAACGGGATCTGGTGGGGGAAATGGCCTCAGCCTGTGCGGAGGAAGGATTGGCTTTCGGCATCTACTACTCTTGGATCGATTGGCATATGCCGGAAGCCTCGCCGATCAGTGACCACAACTCCGATCCGATTTCTCCTGAGCATATGGAATGGAATATGCAACAACTCACGGAGCTTTTGGGCAACTATGGACCAATCGTCGAATTATGGATGGATATGGGGCATCCAACCGTTGAACAATCGGAGATGGTGGCGAATCTGGCAAGAAATCTTCAACCGCATATCATGATCAATGGACGCATTTGGAACGATCGGTACGATTTCGTCTCATTGGGCGACAACAAACTCCCCGACAGGTCGTTCGATGTGCCGTGGGAAACCCCTGCTTCGATGTACCATGAGACTTGGGGCTACCGCTCATGGCAAGTAAGGGGAGATATCGATCGGAAGATCGCAGAAATCATCTCATCCCTCTCGCAGGTCACCACCTACGGTGGCAACTATCTCTTGAACATCGGTCCCATGGGGGATGGATCTGTCGTACCATTCGAACGACAGGTGCTCGAGGGTGTGGGAGAATGGGTGAAGGGACATCATGAAGCCTTGTTCGACAACGAACCCTCACCCATCGGATACCATGAATGGGGTGCGGCGACCATGAAAAACAAGGATCTGTACCTACATTTCCATAGTAGACCTTCTTCACACTCCATCGAGATCCCATGGACCACCAATCTGCCGACAAAAGTAAACTTGCTTGAGGGTGATGCAGCGATTCCACTCGAACATCAATCCAGTGATGGCCGACTACGTATCACTATTCCGAATTCAATCTTCACCACACCTGTTCCGATCGTGAAACTCAATGGAGTTGGTTACCATGCCGATGCGGCAATTCTTCCGGTGGGAGGAGGACTTGTGGATGAGAAGGAAACCTTTTGGAGGTATACTGGGGAGCACTATTATGTGGTACATCCCATCCCCACAAGGAAGGTCTGGCGGGTGGTACTGCCTGCAGGGACTTCTTTCAGTGTCGGCTGGAAGGTATCCTCTCCATTGGATACCGATTACAAGGTATTCTATTCCGATGGAGAACTGTCCACAACATGTTCTCTGCGCAAAGGAAGGATTGACGGAATTCTCTTTGAAACATACCGGGGCCAAGGGATAAGGACATTCACTCTGCGAGGAATTGGAGCACCATGCGGAAGAACTCCAATCCCCGATGCAGAAATCAAATTGGAATTCACACCTGTTGAATTGGAGGAGGACACAAATGAATGAAAAACCAATCATCGAGATCTGTCTCGAGTCGGTGGAATCGGTCATCGCCGCGGAACAGGGAGGAGCCGATAGGGTCGAACTGTGCAGTGATCTCTTTGAAGGAGGACTTACACCCACACTGGGAACCTTCAGAACGGCAAGACGCCTTTCTTCGTTGCAATTGAATGTCATGATCAGACCCAGGGGAGGTGATTTTTGTTACAGCGCCACCGAATTCGCTGTAATGGAGGAAGATGCGAAAATATTCAAGGAAGAGGGGGCGGATGCCCTGGTGGTGGGAATCCTGAACCCCGACGGAACTATCGACAAGGAAAGAATGCAACGTATCATCGAAATTGCCAATCCTTTGCCGATCACATTCCACCGTGCGTTCGATGTCACGGTGAATCCGTACGCATCGTTGGAGACACTGATCGATCTGGGGGTGCAAAGGGTGTTGACCAGTGGAATGGAACCAACGGTGATGGAAGGGTTCAGACTACTTGCGCAATTGGTGAAGAAGGCAGGGGATCGCATCATCGTAATGCCCGGATGTGGTATCACAGAGCGGAACTTCGAATTCATCAAAGAGCAGGTGAAGGCCAAGGAATACCATTTGTTCCTCCCCCGCACCCATGAGTCTTCGATGGTTCATCGACCGGACCATATCTACATGGGAGGTCTGTTGCGTCAAGATGAATTTCTCATATCTCACACCGATGCAAAGAGAGTTGTGGAGATGACCAAATGAACAAAAGAGTATTGATCGGTGGCATGCATCATGAGTCGAACACCTTCAACCCCATCATCACCGGACGAAACGATGTCTCGATACTCTTCGACGATGAGATTTTGACCAACAAGGGCCAAGCAAGCCTCAACGGTATCATGGACACCCTGTTGCATAAGGGTTTCGAATTGGTCCCAACCGTCTATATGAGGGCGGTTCCCAACGGAATCATAGATCACAAGCTGTACCTGTGGTTGAAACAGGAACTGTTGCGAAGGTTGGCTGCTGCGGGTGACATCGATGGAATTTGCCTTTCACTCCATGGTTCGATGCGAGTTGAAGGAATCGGTGAAGCTGAAGGAGATCTTCTCGAGGCGATACGATCTATTGCCCCGAATGTACCGATCATGGCCGCCCTCGATATGCACGCATCCATCAGCAATAGGATGATTGCGCACGCTACCGGCTTTGTGGGATACAAATGTGCCCCCCATACCGATACCTATGAGACAGGGGTGCACGCAGCCGACATGTTGGCACACACCCTCTCGAAGCATGTATCGCCAAAGTTTTCAATTTGTCGAATCCCCGCCTTGATAGCGGGCGAACAAAGCGAAACCAGTGTGGAACCGATGGTTTCCCTGATGGAACAGGTGAAGAAAATGGAGAGTCGGCCGGGAATTATGGCGGCGAATCTATTCATGGGATTCCCGTGGGCGGATGCGAAGGAGAACTGCGTGACGACAATGGTGGTCGCCGAAACCGATCAGGAACTGGCGGATTCGGCAACCCTTTCACTTGCACAAGCGGTACTGGACCGAATCGATGAGTTCCGATTCTACCACGAAGCATTGGTTCCCTCCCAAGCACTTGATGCGGCTCTTGCAACCATCGAATCCTTGCGACCGTGTATCATTTCCGATTCGGGGGATAATCCTACCGCAGGATCCTCCGGGGATGTGACGAATTTCCTCAAACTGGTTATGTCCGATCCCCGTATCCAATCGTTGGAGCCTCCTTTGGTATACCAAGCACTATATGATCCCCAAAGTGTGGAACTCTGTAAAAATCTTAAGATCGGCACTCAGATCGAACTCTCATTGGGAGCTAAATTCGATACGGTGAAAAGCTCTCCAATCCGTACAACAGCGGAAATCATCGCCAAGGCACACGATTTTTCCAGTTTCAACGCAACATTGGTACTGTTGAAGACATCCAATGTCCACATCATCATCCAAGACAAACATATCGGTTGTTACGACCCGGAGGCCATGAGGGTGTTGGGCTTGAACCCAGAGGAATGTTCGATCATCGTGGTGAAACTCGGCTACCTGGAACCTGAACTGCGCTCGCTCGCAAAACGATCGATCCTAGCCCTTACGGATGGAAGTAGCAATGAACTTTTGGAGAATCTGGACTACCAACATATCGAACGACCCATGCATCCCTTCGACAAGTTGGGTCCACAACAACCCCAAGTAATTCGGGGAGGAAGCGGAAACGTAGATCCACCATACGAAATTGGACTGGAGTTGCAATCCAATTCGTAGTACAATCCAAGTAGCGGCAGTGATGCCGTATCCTTAGCCAGCCCCTTTGGGATCACATGAATACTGTGGTGCCAAAGGGGCCTTTCTCTATTCGATACTACTTTTGCGGCTGGTGTAGATGGAGAAAAGCACCATGGCCACCAGTGTGAACAGATAGGGAATGGCAAGGATAAACTCGGCGGGAACGTTCCACGCACCTTGCGCATAGTTGGAGAACGAATCCGCGAAACCGAAAACCAGTGCGGCGACCAACAGACCAAGGGGACGTTTTTGTCCAAGGAATATCACCACAAGGGCGATCCATCCCTTCCCACTGGTGATGTTGGGGACAAATGCACCTAGATTCAGTGTCAGCACGGCACCAGCCAAGCCGCAGGCGAAACCAGAAATGAGAAAGGCTTGGAAACGGTAGCGTTTTGGCTGCATACCAAGTGACACCAGGGTCTCTTCATGCAATCCAGCGGCCCTAAGCCTGAAGCCGAACGGTGTACGGTACAACACCCACCCTGCTGCAAGCAGCAGCAGCCAACTGAGATAGACGAACACATGGTGCCCTATGAAGATGTCGCCCAACACAGGGATCTTTTGCAGAGCGGGTACCACCAGTCTGGGCAACTTGGCGACCTCATCGAACACCACCACACCCTTGTTGCCGAACAAACGAAAAGAAAGCACCACCGTAAGCCCGGATGCGAATAGATTGGTGGCCAATCCGGTAATGAAGACATTGGACTTCAAGTAGAGCGTGATGGCTCCCAACAGGGCCGCGAGGGCCATGGTACAGACCATACCGAGAAGGACTCCCAGTAGAAGACTTTGGGTATAATGCGAGAAGACGATCGAGGTGAATGCCCCGATGAGCATCAGCCCTTCCAACGCAATATTGAGCATCCCGGAAAGCTCGGTGAAGACTCCGCCGGTTGCGGCCAGCAACAGAGGTGTCATGATCGCTATCGCACTGTGTAGGACAGGAATGGCAACCGCGTTCATAGTACCCTCCTCTTCTTGCCGATCTGTTGCAGCACCGAACTTGTGACGAGGAAAAACACCACAGCCTGCACTATCGAGGCGATCTCGAAGGTCACATCGGAATGAAGCATCGCATTGCGGGCTCCCGATTCTATATAGGCGAAGAACAAGGCCGCGGGAATCACTGCCACCGGTTTGAAGCCCGCGATAAGGGCCACCGCCAGCCCGTTCCATCCCATTCCCACCGAAAATTCCTTCATACAGGCATAGTAGGTACCGAATATTGCCATACCTCCACCAAGCCCATAGAAGGCTCCACTGAGGAACATTGGCCAAACGCGGTACCAATGAACCGAAATACCGCCATATTTTGCAAACATCGGATTCATGCCGAACATCCGCAACTCATACCCACTTCTGGTTTTCTGAAGGTAGAGGTATACCAACAGGACCGCGATGAGAGCGAAATAGAGGCCTGCGCTTAGATTGGACGGCTCCAGTATTCGCATGAATCTCAAGGATTCTGGAATCTTGCCAGTCGCGATGAGGTTGGTCTCGGGATCCATGAAGGGTCCCGCTATGAGATAGCTTACGATCAGCACCACGGCGTTCGAAAGGAGAAATGAGGAAATCAATTCACTGGTATTCCACTTCATCCTCAATACGCCGGAGATTCCGGCGAGGACACCTCCTGTCATCGCACCCAGGAACAATGCGAGTACCCCTCCCAGGAATCCCAATGGAGCAAAAGCCAACGCCGATATCGTTGCCACGAATGCTCCGCCGTAGAGTTGCCCCTCACCTCCAAGGTTGAAACTCCCTGCACGCATCGCCAACGAGATTCCCAAACCACCGAATATGAGGGGAATGGCGGTATTGACCATATTGCCGAAATAGTAGGTGTTCTGAAGTGGGCCGAGAAAAAAGTATCGTAGGGTTTTCCCCGGGGTCTTGCTCAACAGCAGGGAGAGGATGACCAGAACTCCCAGTGCGATCGCAAGAATCACCAATGCCCCTACAGAATTACGTGCCAATTTTGCTGGTAGGAACCGCATTCGTTTCCGTTCTTCACCCATTCGGTCCCTCCTGCCGTTTCAAGCCCAACATATAGGCTCCCATTTCCTCTTTGGTGACTTGCTTGAGTTCCTTTGCTTCCAAAAGAGCTACCACCGTACCGCGATAGAATATGATGATGCGATCGGAAAGTGCGAGTATTTCGTCAAGATTGCTCGAAATCAAAATCACCGCGGCTCCGTTGTCGCGCAGTTCCAGCATCTTTTCATACACGAACAGACTGCTGGCGATATCCAAACCCCAAGTAGGTTCGCTGAACACGATGTGGTCACGATACTGCTCCATCTCCCTTGCAAGGATGACTTTTTGGATATTGCCCCCAGAGAGTGTCCCCATGGGCATATGCGATCGACCCTTCACACTATAGGTATCCAGCAGAGTACGCGTGCGCTCCTCGATCCTCTTCTTCCCCATCACACCATGGTTCACATAGGATTTTCTGGAAGCGATGATCAGGTTTTCGGCAACCGTTGCCGACAATGCACTACCGACGGACAATCGGTCGGCGGGAACGAAAGCCAGCCCATTCCTTCTCAAATCAGCTGAATCGTCATGGGAAATATCCTCACCATTATGGGTGATGGTACCCTCGGTGATTGGAAGAAATCCTCCCAGGACAGCTTCCAACACTCCCAATCCATTGCCTCCCACGCCAGCGAACCCAAGAATTTCACCACTATGGGCGGTGAACGAGACTTTGTTCAACAGTGGCCTCTCTTGGTTTCGCCTCACCACCGAGACATCGTCGAATCGCAACACAGGTCGTTTCTCACCATTGTAAGGTTTCTTGTCGATGGAGAGGGAAACGCTTTCCCCCATCATCAGTCGAGAAATCTCCCTCTCATCAACAGAAGCGGTCGAATAGTCTCCGACCATCTTCCCCTGCCGCATGATGGCAACCCTATCCGAGATCGCCTTGATCTCATGCAACTTGTGGGTGATGAGGATGAGAGAGGTACCATGTGCTGCGAGTGCGCGCAAAGTGACGAACAAAGATTCGATCTCCTGTTCGGTCAATACCGCCGTAGGCTCATCGAGAATGAGGATATCGACATTACGGTAGAGCATCTTCACGATCTCCACCTGTTGTTTTTGCCCTACGGTCAATTTACCTACAGGCTTGTTGGGATCGATTGAAAAATGATGGGTATCGATCACTTCGGCGACCTGTTTCTCCGTCGTGACCAAATCATAGGTAAAACGATGCCTTCTCGGTTCCTTGCCCATCACCACATTCTGGGCGACTGTGAACTCGTCCACCAACATGAAGTGCTGGTGCACCATACCAATTCCCAAACGATTTGCTTCCAAGGGAGAATGGATGGGCGTCTGTGTTCCCATGATTGAGATCGTACCCGAATCGGGTCGCTCCAAACCATAGAGCACCTTCATGAGGGTCGTCTTGCCAGCTCCATTTTCACCGGCGAGGCAGAGTATTTCATTCTTTTGCAACAAAAGATCCACACCGTCATTCGCACGCAAACCGGTTCCGGGATAGATCTTCACGATGCCTCGCATCTCGACAGCATGTTCCATGTGAGCCTCAACTCCTTTCATCACAACAGTGCGGTCCCGGATGCTTCATCCGGGACCATTTGGCTTCATCAGCCGATCAGAGTGGTGGCAGAGTATAGTCGATTCCACCCGAACGGACCTTGTCCATGAACGCTTCGAAGGCTTCCCTAATATCAGCCGGAAGATTCGCAGTGTAGGCCGGATCATCGAAGAAGAAGCCGATATAGCCCTCTTGGACACCTACGATCGACGCTTCGCCATAGGTCACGTTCCGAGCAATCACATCGGCCAGGATCTCCTTCACCAATTTCTTTTGTTCCATCGAACCGCATCCAAGCACACGAGTTGGGGCTGCCTTGTATTCATTGGTATTGTGGAACACCACATAGGCACCCTCTTCTTGGGCTACCTTGAACAGTCCTTGGGCGGCGCCTCCGGCGATGACCGCGAATACATCGACACCGGCGGAGCGCATGCTGGAAGCAAGATCGGCTGCCTTATTGGCATCGAACCAATTGCCCACAATACGGAAATCCAAGGTAATCTTGGGATCCACCATTCGAGCTCCTTCCAAGAAACCCGGCACCATGTGCTTGTTGAGCAGTGGATACTCCTGTGCTGCGATGAAACCAACTTTGAGATCATCATTGGCGAATTCCATCGAACTGGTGGTCACCAGACCTGCAAGATATCCGAGGAAGAGCGATTGTTCATACTGATTGTACAAGTAGGTCCTGATCTGATCGTTCCCTTTGTAATAGGCGTCGGTGATGATGAACTTTTGCTCGGGAAATTTCGTTCCGACACGATCACAAATTTCGGGTAGCGATGGGTTCGATCCCAATACGATGTCATATTCACCCGTAGCCACCAGGGAAGTGAGTTGTTCCTCCCATTCCGCTTGGTTGAATCCCGCTTCATAGACCTTCACCGTGACATTCCCATGCTCGGCGGCGAACTCTTGCGCTCCCTCGGCAAGTGCCGTATAGGGGGGGCTACCCGCCATCACTCCAGTGATGTACACCAACACGGAAAGCGATTGGGGGGCATCCTGGGTTGCCTCGGCTTGTCCTGCGGCGAACAACGTGCCGAAGGGAAGCAACAGTGCGACGATCAACACGATTACCGAAAATCTCCTTGATTTCATAACATTTCCTCCTCTTTTAGCGATACCTTTTTCAATCGATACCGACTGTATCACATGCCTGATCCACACTCCAGTGGCCATGTACCAGTCCATTGACCGCATCGAGCATCGAATCCAGATTGTCCTGTTCCCAAATATTCCTTCCCACCGCGATCCCCCGGCCTCCCGCCTCCAGGGAATCATGGATGTCTTGGAACACCTGTCGTATCGAATCGGTCTTGGCTCCTCCCAAAATCACGATCGGAACGGGACACCCTTCCACTACTTTGGCGAACGAATCTTGTGTTCCGGTATAATAGGTCTTCACCAGATCGGCCCCGATTTCAGCTGCCATGCGGGCAACCATTCGGATCGCCTGGGGATCGTTCGAGGCGAACTTTTCGCCCTTCATGGTTCCCTTGGCCATCGCCTCCAACATCACCGGCAGTCCCAACGAATGGCATCTGTCGATTGCCAAGGATGCTTGCTTGATGAACTTTCCTTCATATTCATGACCGAATTTCACCGTTATGGCGGCACAAGAAGCACCATAGGCTATCGCGGTTTCCGGTTCAACAACGAGTTCCTCCTCGAACTTTCCGCCCAATACGGTGAATCCGCCGGTGAGCCTGAGCACCAAAGCCGTAAAGCGATCCCATTCCTCGACCGAGGCATCCACAAAACCCTTCGTGGTGAGGATTCCGTCAATCTTCTTATCGACACAAGAGCGGATGATCGCTCGTGGATCGACAATCCCTTCTATGGGTCCGGCTATCGCCGCATGGTCCATCGCAATGACCACCGACCGTCCATCCCCCTTATCGAACAGCGCATTTCTCCGTAGTGCAAGCCCAGCGTTCATTCTCCACTCCTCCATTCATCCTTGAGATTCCTGTATGTACTTCGATACCGTTGAAAAAGATCATTATACAGATTCCGTTTCGTCATATCCGGTTCGAATCGACTTCCCATCCGCACCAAGTCCTTGGCAGCTTCACTGTAGGAACGATAATCACCCAGAGAGGTTCTTCCGATCACCATCGAACCGACCAATTCCGCATCGGCGATTTCGGGTACCAGTACTACCCGTCCGGTCACATCCGCCTTCAGCTGGTTCAGGAACCCACTCTCCGAGGGTCCTCCGGTGACAATGAGCTCCTCCACTGTTCCATCAAGCTCCTCCATTACATCGATGACATCATGGACCGCTGTACAGACTCCCTCCGCGACGGCCCTGAGCATTTCCGCTTTTCCCGTCGACAACGAAAGCCCGGAGAACACTCCCCTTGCGTTGGGATCCCATATCGGTGAACGTTCACCTGAAAGATACGGTAGGAAAAGCAGCCCTCCCGCACCGGGTTCGGCTTGTGACATCAACTCATACATGTCCTCGAAAGGGACCGAATCCATCCCCAACAGCCCTTTGATCCAGCCTATCGCCTTCCCACTGGTTGAGATGAGACCCGAGATGTTGTGAAAAGGTTTCACAGGATGGAGATATGCCAACAATCGATCATCATCAATCGGGTGGGCGGAGCAGAGGTTGATTCCCTCGCTGGTACCCGATCGATCGCATACCATACCCGGTTCCACCACGGCACATCCCAAAATGGAAACGAGGAAATCGGGACCAGCGGCGAAGACAGGTGTTCCTTCCTTCAATCCCAAGACTCCCGCTGCTTTGGATGTCACCTTGCCCACAAGTTCCCCCGGACGAATGAAGGGAGGGAATTTGGTCTTGTCCAACCCCACTTCAGCAAGCAGGTCATCTGTCCAATACCATCTGAGTGCATCATCGGCATGCAGGACGATGGCAGCTTCTTCAGTGAGAAGGTAGTTCAAGAATTCGAAGGAAGAGAGGAACCATCGCGTCTTGCGATAGGTATCCGCTTCGGTTCGCGACATGTGGAGCACCTGGGGAAGGATGAAGCTGGCATCAACGAATTGACCCGAAAGGGAAGATATCTCGCTACTCTCGAGTACCGCCCGCCGATCGAGCCATAAGCGGGCATTGCCGGCATCTGCATGCAGTAGCGTTCCACGCAACTCAGGCTTGCCGAATACGGGAACCACTGTAGGTCCGTTGCCACTGATCACGATCGCTCGGGCCTCATGGGCATTCGGAATCTTCCCACATATGGTCGCCAACGCTTCGGACCATTTGCGTGGATCGGTCTCCTGTGATCCATCGGTACTGGGAAGGACCGACAAGGGTACTTTGGCTATATATTGCAGCGTACCGCGTTCATCGAACAAGGCACCCTTGCAGTTGGTGGTACCGACATCTATCGAAAGGACCATTCATTCCCCCATTCGCAACAATACCCGATAGGACGATCCCGAGAGGGCCTCCTTCACCGCATCATCCGCTTGTTCCATAGGATATATCCGACTGATAAGATCATCAACCACCACTTTCTTGTGGGCCAAGGCCTTTGTGGCGGTATGGAAATCCTTTTCACTTCTTCCTTCGGATCCTGTGATGGTGAATTCATTGCGATGTATCGTGTTCATATCGACTGGCAAAGTAGGCTTGTCGCCATAGGAGGTATAGATGTTCAGCACCCCACCAGAGGCAAGTGCACGAACTCCAGCCTGTACCGCGCACACCGCCGGGGTGGTGATGATACAGGCATCCACTCCCCGATCGGCGGTCATCGACATGATGTGCAGATGGAGTGCTTCCGGATCGGTTGCATCGAACACCGCGTCCGCTCCCATGGCTTTCGCGTCGGCAAGTCGGGTCGAATCGATGTCGCAGACTATCGTTCTGATTCCCATCGCCAAAGCAACCTTGAGATGCAACAAACCCATCGTTCCCGCACCTGAGATGAAAAGGGTATCGCCAAGAGATAATTTGGTTTTCCGTATCGAACGGATACAACAGGCCAGAGGCTCCGCGAACGCAGCCTGTTCGAGAGCGAGATCCTTCGACACCACCTGCAACTGATCGGGATTGACCGCAATATATTCGGAAAAGGCTCCGAGTACACGCTGTCCCTTCTTGAACCTGTTCTCACAGAGGTTGGAATTACCTGAGAGACATGCGGGACAGGCATGACATCTGTTTACGAGATCAAGCACCACATGATCTCCTTCTGATACGGAAGTCATCACACGCTTTCCTACGGATACCACGACCCCACTCGCCTCATGACCAGGAACTATGGGGTAATAGATTTTTCTTTCCCCGTCGTACAATCTCTGTTCCAGAGTGCAAATCCCACAAAAGGCGATTCTGACCAGTACTTCATGGTCCTGCAATTCGGGGATCGGTTCATCCCGCAATTCCAGATGTGTGGGTTCGGTCAAATATACGCGCTTCATGAATTACCTCTTTACACTTATAGTTTACGTTTAACGTTAATTTTAACTTATTGACAGTGTGGGCCCGAATTGGGATTCTGTCAAGTGAAGATTTGTGGTACCATGTGTATACACAACCGAAACAGGTGGCAGTGTGGAAGAGAAACAGTACAGGATTGGAGAGCTGGCGAGAAAGGCGGGAGTCACACCGAGAACCGTCCGCTACTATGAATCGCTCGGATTGTTGAAAACTCAAGATCGCAAGGATGGAGGCCAACGCCACTATACCGACGAGGATCTCGTGTATCTCAATCGTATCATCCAGTTGAAGAATTACGGCATGTCGCTTGATGAGATCGCTGAAATCATCCGTCTGGGAAACGAGGATTCGACCGGGGAAAAACGCCGCTTGGAATTGTTGAAGCAATACCGGAAATTATTGAGCAAGGAAATCCAACACCTCAAGCAGATCCAACGACTTATAGAGGACTTGAGTTGGCACGTGGAACAGTTGGAATCGGTCGATGTCAACTTCAAACAATGTCCCGGGAGTGCCTGTCCAAAGTGTGAATTCAAGGACAGGTGTGAATTCTATCGGGAAGAGAAGCTCTGAACGCAACCCTTCGCTCCTTGAGGATCATAAAAGATCCAACAATTTAGCTACAATATCCTTGGGAAAATCCTTGTCATCGGAATCTTCGACAAGCTGCTTCAGAAGTGCCTTGGAATGAGTATCCTGGGGTACCAGGTGATTGGCTTCCCTTGTGGCGTCCTCGGCCAAGATCCTGTTGGAAAGAGCCAGTCCTTTCGCCAACAAGGCTTTTGGGCCACCATCTTTGGCCAATGACTCGCAGATGGCCTCCTGTTCCGCCTTGCTCTGGGCCAACAACCCGAGCGCAGCAACCACGGCTCCATCCTTTCCGGGCTTCTCGGGGTATCGGTCATATACCAGATGGATTGCATGGGATGGACAGGCATCCACACAGAGACGACAACCATCGAGACATTTGGCGAAATCTATTTGTCCGTTTTCCGTATCGGTCGCCCCTGTGGGACAGACGAACAGACAAAGACAGTCCTTGGTACATAGTTTGATGTTTCTCGCTGCATGCATGGGACACCTCCTCAGGAAATCTTGACGAATCGGGATGCGGGAGCCTTGCAGATCGGACACAGTTGGGGGACATCGGATGCAACCGCAATGAATCCACAGGCTTCGCATACATACACTTGGTTGCCATCCAGAAGGGCGTCCCCTTGTGTCTCGAATCGGGCGAGCAATGATTTGTGGATCGCGGTAACCTTCTTTCCCCAAGTGACACACCGCAAAGCACCACGATCTACCACAGCGGAGGCTTCGTTCTCCACCGCGGCATACTTCTTGGCGATATCGTCGGCGATCATTGGCGACAAATCGGAGAAGTCCTTCGATTCGAGGTGTGCAATCCTACCCATATGGTAACGTGAGAGCTGTGAGAAAAGGACAGACTCTTCGTTCTTCAATTGCTTCTCGCAGGCTTTTGCCAAGTTGCTGCATATGGCTGCCAACACACCATCGCTGTAGCTTGTGGATTGTTCCATTGCATGCCTCCTTCATATTTAAAGCTGTCTTCCATGCTACCATCGCTTGGTGATGTTGTCACCAACTCTTTTGTTGACCATATGATAGCTAGCGGCTATGTTATGCACATAAATTGAAACCAATAGAAGGAGGCCAAACATGGCTGTCACATTGTATAGCACACCGACTTGTGGATTTTGCAGGATGGCGAAGAGTTATCTTCAGAACAAGAACATTCCCTACACCGAGTACAACGTAGCTTCGAATTCCGAGAAGGCTCACGAGATGGTACGGAAATCTGGACAAATGGGAGTTCCCGTATTGGATGTCAACGGAAAAATCATTGTGGGATTCGATCGTGCGGCGATCGATCAGGCTCTCAAGCGCTGACCAATCCATGCCGATGGACTCGGCGTTACAACACCCCTTCCGCAAGGATGGACTCGATCATAGGCAGTTCGTACTCAATCAAGAATTTGTCGAGTTCATCCTTGCTGATGAAGGATTCCTTCATTCCACCCGGATCCACATATGATTCCATCCAGTCGGTACTTTTCGCCACTATTTCCAACACTCCACACCAGTAATCGAGTGCATCACCACTCATGTTTTCAGGACCCATCACATAACGTGAAAAACGAAGATCCAATCCACCATATCCTCTCCCAACGAATGATTCGGCTTCCGAAAGCATGATCGCATTCGGCACATCGGAAAATATTGCGATGATCTTTAGATTTCCCGAATGCACCTCTTCCTGTGCCTCGGATGGGTTGAGGATGCCTGCATCCAACCGACCCGACAACAATCCCTGCACGATCGGCAAGGCACTGTCGTAATAGACGGATTGGAGATTCCCCGCTATTTCGGTATTCAACCGACTCACACAGTAACGGTCCAGGATATCGGCTGTACCGACCATAAGTCGTCTATTCGATGCAATGGACACAAAGTCTTCGACCGAATGGATCTCACTTGTGTTCGGAACCACCAATAGCACAGGATCCTCCACCATGCGAACGATCGGGACAAGTTCCAATCTGCCTGTGTCCTGGTACATCCTCAATAGGTGGGAAGTATTGGCAACACATAACACAGTATCGGGTTGGGGCCTGCTGTTGGCATATGCGACCGCGGCCAAACCCGATCCTCCCGGTTTGTTCACCACTTCTACGGACTCTTGTGGAGAAAGTACCGTCGAGAGACTGTCGGCAAGTGTCCTGGCCATGATGTCGCTTCCGCCACCTTTCGAAGCGGGAACCACGATCTCAACCCGAGAATCGATGGAGAACGCCTCTTCGTCGCTACCCATGGCTCCCAAGGAACATGGAAAAGAGAGCATAAGACTCATGCAAAGGCCTACAATTGTTCTCACAATATCCATCGATACCAGCATACTCCAAATCATCGGAATGTCCACCACCAAAGGATATCCTCTTTTCAACTGTCGATGTTCAGGGTACCATGAATCCTAGGAGGCAACCTGTGGATACCATTGAGACCATGCTTACACGACGATCAGTTCGTGTCTACGATCCGAAACCGATCGAAGAATCGGTATTGCACACTGTATTGGATGTCACCCGCCATGCTCCCTCGGGCAGCAACAGGGAGCCCACCAGGTTGGTGGTGGTGAAGGATGGCAGAAGACGTGAAGCACTATCCGAATACTGTGCCAACCAGAAGTTCATCTCCCAAGCTCCGGTGGTGATCGCAGTGGTGGGAAAGACCATCGCCTACAACCGGGGAGGCTACATGGGAGAGAATTCGACCTTGGTCGACGGTTCGATTGTGCTCGACCATTTGACCCTGGTCGCCCGTTCCTTGGGCTTGGGAACTTGTTGGATAGGGGCCTTCGACAATGCAAAGGTAAAGGCATACCTGGAAATACCGGAAGGGTGGAATGTGGTGGGACTCACTCCTCTGGGATATCCTGCGGATCCCGGAGTTTTCAAGGAAACCGATAGAAGAATGTCGCTCGAACAATTCGTCATGGCCGAGAAATGGAGTATACCATGAAGGAGGACCTCTACAGTCTCCATACTTCCGAAGTCGGACAGTTTCTCATCGTTGAATCACAAAAAGCGATCGTGGAAGTGTTCATGGAACCGGAAGGGAATCTGACCTACGACGGGGTACTGAGGGAAACTCCCCTCATTGACACGACCTGGCAACAATTGCAGGAATATTTTTTAGGTCAAAGGAAGGATTTCACCATTCCACTTGCACCAAGGGGAACTCCGTTCCAGCTTTCAGTGTGGAAGGCTTTGTTGGATATCCCCTATGGCGAAACGAGAAGTTATAAGGAGATCGCGATGGCGATCGGCAATCCGAAAGCCGTCAGGGCGGTCGGCATGGCCAACCATCGCAATCCCATCTCATTCATCATCCCATGCCATCGAGTGATAGGCGCCAATGGAGCATTGGTGGGATATGGTGGCGGCATTGATCTGAAAAAGAGATTGCTCGATATGGAACGGGCGAATTCACGTTAAGATTCCCCTGAGGCAAAGCGGAACCCGAATTCACGACAGGCGTCGGACTCGGGACCCGGCTCTTCTTGGATTGCCAACCCTTCTTCGAAAAGCGAAGCACCCTTTTCTTTCACGCGTGCTTCCCAAGATCTCATCCATTGGCCGTCACCCCATCCAAAGGAACCGAACAGAGCGACTTCCCGGCCTGCGAGATCATCCTCTATCTGTTCGAAGAATGGCAGAAACACCAAATCATCCAGCTCCTCTTGTCCCATCGCGGGACATCCGAAAGCCAGTTTATCGTAGTGCTCCAACACACTTGTGTCACACTGCTCAACCGGCAAAACATCGGCTGTCGCACCGGATTTCCTCATCCCTTCGGCCAGCAACTGTGCGATGGTTTCGGTGTTGCCTGTACTACTATAATATATTATTGCGATTCGCATGATGAACTCCTCCATTGTCGACAATAGCCAACATCCATAATGTAGGAAGAAGTTCCGATAAGGTCAAATTCAAGACTTTTTAATTGACCTCTGTCACAAACCACTGTATAGTCTAGATATCTGGATATTCTTTATTCCGGGTCATTGTTCTGTAGGCCGTGTGTTTCCAATCGGGGGAGAAGAAATACGCGGCCTTTCCATGTGCTCTCACCTCTTGATGAAAGTCCCCTCGTCGAGTTCCTTGAATGCCTGTCGCAATTCGGCACGGGTATTCATCACAATCGGACCACCCCAAGCGATCGGCTCCTTGAGCGGCCTACCCGAGACGAGCAGGAACCTGACTCCCTCGGAAGTTGCCTTCACCACCACACCATCACCGTCGCTCAGCAGTACTGCCCTGTGGGAGGGTACGGTATCTCCCGATTCATCGAAATGACCTGAACCTCTTACCAGATAACAAAACAAAGTGGCCTCGGGATCGACGGAGAGGTGCCAAGAGGCATCCGGCTGCAATTCTACATCCAGATAGAGCGTCTTCACATAATCGCCTTGGACAGGTCCGACTTTTTCACGGTACCTTCCTGAAATGACCCTGACTTTGGAGCTCTCGTTCACCACCTCGGGAACCATATCGCTGGTGATGTCGCGGTAGGCCGGTTCGGTCATCTTGTCCTTGGAAGGCAAGTTGATCCACAGTTGTGCCCCAAGGATTCTTGGTACAGCCTGGGGCATCTCCTGATGGATGATCCCACTTCCCGCAGTCATCCACTGGCAACAACCATCCAGGATGCTTCCCGAATTGCCCAATGAATCCCCATGCTCAATATCGCCATGTATGAGATAGGTGACCGTCTCTATTCCCCGATGGGGATGCCAAGGAAATCCCTTCACATAATCTTCGGGATTTCTTGAATCGAAGGCATCCAACATCAAGAACGGATCGAAATCCTCCACATCGGATTTCCCGATCACCCGTACCAGCTTGACTCCCGCACCATCGTATTGGACGGTCCCGCCAACCA
Source organism: uncultured Spirochaetaceae bacterium (assembly GCA_964478945.1). Classification (GTDB taxonomy): domain Bacteria; phylum Spirochaetota; class Spirochaetia; order Sphaerochaetales; family Sphaerochaetaceae; genus CAYZJV01. The sequence goes on from CAYZJV010000007.1 coordinate 51,332, forward strand.
GCTTTCCAATTCGTCTCATGCCCATATGAACCTCCGGTTGGGCAAGTATAACATATTGTGGTTTTCCACACCTACAAGAAGTTCAAATCGCTTTCAATTTGCAATTTGTGTAAAAATTGGGTACAGTAGGGTAAGAGTATATCCAAAACTACAAGGAGGAATATCTCATGGAAGTGAAATTTTATCGTTGCAATGTATGCGGAAATATCGTGGAGTTGGTCCACAATGGTGGCGGAGAACTCGTCTGTTGTGGACAACCCATGGTGGAATTGAAGGCCAACACAACCGATGCCGCTACAGAAAAACATGTTCCTGTGGTTGAGAAGGATGGCGACACGACTGTCGTGAAGGTTGGCTCGGTCGCCCACCCGATGACCGATGAACACTACATCATGTGGATCGCAGCGGTGACGGAGAACGGCATCTTTAGAAAAGCCCTCAAACCTGGAGACAAGCCGGAGACATCCTTCTGCTGTATCGGCAAGGTTGTGGCCTACTACGAATACTGCAACCTGCACGGGCTTTGGAAAGTGGCTCTCTAGCCCATGACTCACTGCATGAAAACGCCGGTCGATCGACCGGCATTTTCATTTGCTGTCATACTGTTCTTAATCTAGCACCAACGAAGGGGCCGTGTAGACTCTCGACTGGAAACTCTGGTCAAGCATGAACAGTCCTTGGCCTTCACCGGCAAGTTCATACTTGCGGATGTTGTTCTCGGCGTTCATCTCCTCTTCTCCCTGCTCCTTCACGAACCAATCGAGGAACTGCCTGGTGCGGTAATCCTTCACCTCTCCGGCAACATCGTAAATCGTGTTGATCGAAGCGGTGACATATTGCTCATGTTCCAAGGCAGCTTCCAGCGGCTCCCTATAACTCTTGTACTTGCGGGAAGGATCGGCGATCGTTTCGAACTTTACCGCATGACCGTTGTTCAACAGGTATTGACGGAACAACATCGCATGGTCGCGCTCCTCCTGGGCCTGGATCACGAACCAATTGGCAAATCCATCCAGTCCCTCCTTGGCGTAATAGTTTGCCATATCGAGATAGAGGTACGCCGAGTAGAACTCCTTGTTGATTTGGGAGTTCAACAATTCCACTACTTTTTCATTCAACATATTTCACACTCCAGCGGTGCATATGGGCACCAAATTGTAATATGTTCAAATATACATCAGAATAATGCTTTCGGCAAAACTTACGCACATTTCCAATCGAGAAAAATCCATCGATATATTGACGAGATCACCTCACATCCATATTATTGCTGATGGCAAATATTGCTATCGGCAACATTCCAACGAGGAGCTGTTCATGTACGATCTTTGCGATATACGACAAATAATGGTTGGCTTGCGCCATTTCGAACAAGAGTTGAAGCAAGCAACCGACCTATCCTTGAATGAAGCACTCTGTCTCTGCCATACAGGCAAAGGCCTCGGTGAACCCGGTATGATGGCCAGGGAGCTGGAGCTCTCTCCTTCCCGCCTCAGCAGGATTCTCGAATCACTTGAAATGAAAGGATTGCTCGAAAGAACGATTTCAACCGAAGACAGGAGGAGCATCATGTTGCAACTCTCGGAAAGGGGAGAAACCATAGTGGAAAAACTCCATTGCACCGAAATCCCTCTTCCACGCCATATCGAACAAGCAATTGAAACACTGCATGCACACATGCAATCAGGAGAAACCAAATGAACACCTATGTGATAGTTGGTGGCGTAGCCGGGGGAGCTGGTACCGCCGCCAGATTGAGACGTCTTGATGAACATGCGAACATCATCATGTTCGAACGGGGAGCACATATCAGTTATGCCAACTGTGGACTCCCCTACTATGCCGGAGGGACCATTACCGAACGATCCCGGCTCTTCGTGGTGACCGAACAGCGGTTCAACGAAGTATTCAATGTTGATGTGAGGACAAAACACGAAGTCCTTTCCATCAATAGGGAAGAACAATATGTCCATGTGAAGGACCTTACCACAGGGAATGAATTCGACCAGTACTACGATACACTGGTGTTGAGTCCCGGAGCATCTCCGGTACGCCCCAGGATTCCCGGCATAGACGATCCTGCGATCTTCTCTGTCCGTTCCGTTTCCGACATTGACGCGATCGTACGTAAGGTGGAGAATCCACAAACGACCCGCGCAGTGGTGGTGGGTGGTGGATTCATTGGACTCGAGATGGCCGAGAACCTCAAGGAGAGGCAGTTGAAGGTCACGTTGGTCGAAGCATTGGACCAAGTGATGAATGTCATCGATTACGACATGGCCGCGATCGTGCAGCAGCATCTTCGCGACAAGGGGATCCAACTCCATCTCAAGGATGGGGTAAAGAGCTTCGAGCGGCAGAAGGGAGAATTGCTGGTCACTCTCTCGTCTGGAACCGTCGTGGCCACAGATATGGTGATCCTTTCGATAGGTGTCCGTCCCGATACCAAGCTTGCCCACGATGCGAAGTTGACATTGGGCAAGAGTGGAGCCATCTCTGTGGATGACCAATTCAACACCAGCGACCCCCATATCAAGGCGGTGGGGGATGCGATCGAGTATCCCAGTCCGTTCACCAAACAACCGGTGACGGTACCTCTGGCGGGACCGGCGAACAAACAGGCACGACTGGTGGCAGAAGCTATCGTAAAAGGGTCCTGCAAACCCTATTCGGGCACCATTGCGACAAGTATCGCCAAAATATTCGATCTCACCGCAGGATCCACCGGAATGACCGGAAAACAATTGAAAATGGCCCAGATACCCTACGCCGAAGTAGTCACCCATGCCGGTAGCCATGCAGGATATTACCCCAATGCGTTGCAGCTCGCCATCAAAATCCTCTACGACCCAGAGAGCGGAGAACTCTATGGGGGACAGGCTGTGGGCTACGACGGAGTGGACAAGCGGATAGACGTGCTTGCCGCATTTATCAAGAAGAAAGGTACCATTGATGATCTGGCCGAATTCGAACAGGCGTATGCCCCACCCTTCTCCAGCGCGAAGGATCCTTTGAACATGGTCGGTTTCATTGCCCAGAATGTCACCGATGGCTACAGCAAGGTGGTGACCTGGGACCAGATTCCCGCTTTTCGGGAGAAGGGTGCATTCATACTCGATGCCCGAACCGAAGAGGAATTCGATTTGGGGGCCATCGATGGAGCGGTGAACATCCCACATACGCTCATCCGTTCACGCTTGTCGGAAATCCCAAAAGATCGTCCCATAATAGTCTATTGTGCCATGGGTGTGAGGGGGTACCTCTCCGAACGGATGCTGGAGCAACATGGCTACAAGGAGGTGTACAACCTCACCGGAGGGTACAAGACATGGCATGTGGTGGACAATGAACTGGATGCATTGGAACATCCCCAGGATGTCCACGTTTCTCTGTTCACACCCAGCCCGGGCGAGGAAGATGGCAGTCCTCGAGCACCACAAAGCGAATCGATCAAGCTGGTCGATGCGTGTGGGTTACAATGTCCCGGACCGATTCTCACCATGAAGAAGACAATGGACGGGATGACTGCAGGAGACTTCCTCAGGGTCTTGGCCACCGACCCGGGTTTCAACCGAGATGTGCAATCCTGGAGCAAACTCACCGGGAACCGGCTTGTCTCTTTGGAGACCAAAGATGGGAAGATCGAAGCGGTGTTGGAAAAAGGTCCAGGCAAGACAGCTCTCCCGACAGCAGTCGCAGCGCCCCAGAATGGAGCCTCGATCATTGTCTTCTCGAATGACATGGATCGGGTCCTCGCGGCATTCGTACTTGCCAATGGAGCAGCTGCCACAGGTCGGAATGTGACCATGTTCTTCACCTTCTGGGGCCTTACCGTACTCAGGACGAAAAAGACCGGACAAGTGAAGAAGGATTTCATGGGAAGGATGTTTGGGATGATGCTTCCCAAGGGAATGGACGATCTCTCATTGTCCCAGATCAACTTCGGTGGAATGGGACCCAAATTGATGAAGAAGAGGATGAAGCAGAAACAGGTGGACCAATTGCGTTCGATGTACACCCAGGCACGGATGGCCGGAGTAAGGATGGTCGCCTGCCAGATGTCGATGGACATTATGGGAATTCCCCAACAGGAGTTGCTTGACGGGATCGAAATCGGAGGAGTTGCCACCTATATGGAGGCTGCGAGTGAAAGCGGGGTGAATCTGTTCATCTGACAACCGCTGTGATATACTGGGTGGAAGGATATGGTGTGGTATCCTGAAGCCCCGACAGCATGGGAGATCTCTTCGGGACCTCCCATTTTCATTGAATCGAAATAGGAGAATCATCGATGTTGTACAGACCATTCGGAAACACAGGAAAAAAAGTATCGATAGTCGGCATGGGAGGTATGAGATTCCGTAAGGAGGATTATGCCGGTGGAGACTATACCCGCGCCGTGGAAGTGGTACACAGGGCCCATCAATTGGGTGTGAACTATTTCGATACCGCTCCGGGATACTGCGACGACACGAGTGAGAAGATATATGGTGCAGCCTTCAAGACCATGAAGAGGGACACCTTCCATGTATCCACCAAGTGTGGACTGTGGAATGCCACCACCGCCGATGGTGCAAGGCGCATGATCGACCAATCTTTGGAGAGAATGGGTCTCGATATGATCGAGTTCTACAACATGTGGTCGATCAAGACCTTGGACGATTATCATCAATATATGAAGAAGGGTGGCGTGTACGAAGGGGCACTGAAAGCCAAGAGTGAGGGTTTGATCCAGCACATTTGCTTCACCACACACCTTGGTGGTGAGGATATCGCAAAGATAGCGAAGGATGGTTTCTTCGAAGGTGTCACCCTCGGCTACAATGCCATCAATTTTGCCTACCGTCAGAAAGGCATCGATGCCTGTCATGAAGCCAACCTGGGGATCGTGACCATGAACCCCCTCGGAGGCGGCATCATTCCCGAACATCCCGACTATTTCTCCTTCCTGAAGCTTGGGGACGATTCACTCGCGGTAAGTGCGTTGAAGTTCATTCTGTCACAAGGCAAGGCAACCCTTGCCATTCCTGGTTTCAGTACGGTCGAACAAGTGGAGGAGAATGTGCGTGCGGCCGAGAATCTCGAACCTGCCACGGAAGACTACCTCGACGAGATGGCCAGCCACCTCACTACCGAGCTCAACTCCTTGTGCACCACGTGCGCCTACTGCGATTCATGTCCACAAGAGATTCCCATTCCACAATTGCTCGATTCCTACAATATGTACATTCTCAGTGGAGGCAATGACGCTGAAGTCCTCGATCGCCTTCGCAACCATTGGGGCATTCCCGCCGATCTGGCTGCGAAGTGTACCGCTTGCGGACAGTGTGAGGCGTTATGTACCCAAAAGTTGCCGATCATCGAACGGTTGGCCCATATCGCCGATATCAAGACCACATAGGAGACTTTGAGGGTGAAGATCAAAGGCCCCAGGACATATGGTTTCGGCCAATTGCTGGTCACCTATAGTGTGGTTCTGGTGATTTCCCTCCTATTGTTGGGGGCCATGCTCTTCACCATCGTATTCAACCAGTTGTCGATGGTGCAGGAACAGACGTCACGGTATGCCACGGTGATGCAAGTTGCCTCCCATCTACGTGAACATCGGGAAGCGTTCAATCGTCTCATATTCGATTCTCCTTCCGAGAGCCAACGGATCCAAATACTCGCCGAGCTCAACGGTGCCGAAACCCGTGCCAAGGCCGAACTGTTGAAATTGGAGACATCCCATGAGGCGAGCCCGGAACAATACTTTCTCCTCAGGGGAATTCGGAACGGTCTCGACTTCATTTCCCAACAACAACGGATCATGATGGAACAACTTCCCCTCGATGTCGAGGGTTTCACCCGCTACTATGTATTGGAAACCACCTATCGACATCTCGATTCCTACGTGTACAGCAGATTCCTTCCCAGTGCGGTGAACCAGGATGCCCAGGCCGTCAGTAGGATGCAGACCACGATAGGCAATATCAGGATCCTCTCCATGGTCCTCGTGGTGTTCTTCGCCTTCATCTATACCATAGCGATCATTCTGGTGGTACGATCGCTTTCCCATCCTGTCCAGAAGATGGCCGAAACCGCTCGTGAGATCACCAAGGGGAATCTCGAGACTCCCGATCTACCTGCCGTCGGACCGATAGAGATACGATTCCTCGAACAAAGCCTCAACTCGATGAAGGCAAGCTTGAAGGAAAGGATCGAGACATTGGATGAAAATGCGAAACTGGAGAAGAGGATACATCAGCAGGAACTCCAGAGGATAAAGGTGAAGAGGGAACTGGATAGGGCAAGGCTACTTACCCTCCAGGCACAGATCAATCCCCACTTCCTCTTCAATGCGATGAATACGATCAGTCGTACGGCCCTGTTCGAGGATGCGGAACAGACATCCGAGCTCGTCACCGATCTTGCGGGGATATTCCGTTATATGCTGGACCAAAGGACTACCGTCCATTTGCATGAGGAGATCGAATTCATTCGCAAGTATCTGAAGATCCAGAAAATCAGATTTGGGGATCGGCTCGAATACCGCATCAATTCCTCCGAAGAAGTCCCCCAACTCCCGATTCCTCCCTTGATTATCCAACCTCTTGTCGAAAATGCGATCATACATGGATTGGAACCACTCGAGGAGGGGGGTATGGTTGAGGTGAACATCTCCCAGGATAAGCGGAAACTCTCGATCATTGTTCGCGATACGGGGGTAGGAATTGATGATCCCGATGTGATGAATACCCTCGAATCGGCGCCAAAAGGAGACAACAGCCACATCGGATTGACGAATGTACTTGAACGTATCAAGCTCTACTATGGAAAATCGGCCAAGATGGAGGTCGGCATTGCAAAGCCGTCCGGTACCATCGTCACATTGCTGCTTCCCATCCGAAAACAGGATCGATTGGGAGATTGACCATGTACACACTCCTCATAGCCGATGACGAGCATCTTGAAAGGGAAGCGATCGATCTGCTGGTGAAGCGAAGCACTCTCCAATTCACCACCATCAAGGTACGCAATGGGCGACAAGCTGTGGAGGCTGTTCAGAAGACCCATGTCGATATCGCCTTCCTCGATATCAGGATGCCGGGACTGTCTGGACTTGAAGCTGCGAAAAGGATCAATGAAATCGCCCCCGATTGTCGCATCGTATTCCTCACTGCATGGAACTCCTTTGATTTCGCCCAAGAGGCGATACGTCTTGGAGCGAAGGATTATCTGGTGAAACCCGCATCACCACATGATGTGATCACACTGCTTACAAGATTGAAACAGGAACTCGATCAACGTGGTACCACCGGCACCTATAGCAGCACCGAAGAAGTCAGGACCATCCTCAGACAATTCAGCCGCAGTTTTTTCGCCGCCCTGAAATATGGTGTGGTGGGAGATGAAGGGATACGGACGTATCTACGCTTGGAAGGAATCGAGATGAATACGGGTATTGCGTTGGTGGTCGATGGAATTGAGGAGCAGCGTTTGGCTTCAATATTGGAAAAAAGTGTGCAGGGGCCTCGCTATGAAGCCTGTTGCTTTCCCACTGTCGACAGAATCAGCGTACTTATGTTTGCTTTGGATCCCGAAGCCCTCGCATTGGCGATCAAAGCGGAACATCTCCTTTTGCAGTGTCCGCAATGTCATGTGGGAATGGGTACACCATTCTCCACATATGGAGGAATACCAAAATCCCTTCGCGAGGCCTCCCAAGCCTATGGTATCGCATCAAGTGGCAAGCAGACTTTGGTGAAGTTCGAATCCTTGGTTGGATATGCCCTTCTTGATGATGAGATCGACAAGACTGAGCGGCAATTGATCGATGCGGTGTTGTCGTCCAACCAAGGAGATGCAAGAAGACTTGCACACTTGTTGCAGGATCGAATAGCCCTCACCCATACCGAACAAGAGGCATTCTTGGATCGTTATTACGAAACGGTTCTCGTGGTCACACGAGCCGTACGCAATGGCATCGACCACTTCTCTTATGAACCATTGCAAAAAACTTCACCGATGGAACTCGAACGCTACTTCATGGATTTCATCGATTCGGCCTGTGAGGTGATCGGGATGGACAGAAAGGACAAGTATCTGCGATTGTTCAAGGATGTGAAGGAATATATCAATTCCCACTACGCCGAACCGCTTTCACTTGAACGGTTGTCAGAGATGTATGGATTGAGTCCGGGATATTTCAGCCGTCTATTCAAGGAATATGTCGGAGAATCTTTCGTCGACCATCTCACCTCTTGCAGGTTGAATGTCGCCAAACAGATGATACGTACGGGGATGAAGATTCGCGAGGCCGCGGAGGTGACCGGATTCTCCGATTACTCATATTTTTCACGTGTCTTCAGGAATTCAGTGGGACTTTCACCTCGGGATTTCCAAAAAAAGCTAAAATAATTCTTTCAAATATATATAAATATTAGATTATTTGTAAAATCTTGTAAAATAAATGCCCAAAAATAGAATTCTCCAACTAGGAATCACCACACCTCCGTAGGATACTTTGGACATCACTAAGATTCCAGGAGGAACCATATGAAAAAAGTATTGCTTGCCATGGTAGTGGCATCCCTGTTGGTAGCCCCGATCTTCGCCCAAGGCGGAACCGAGGCCTCTGCTGAAAAACCCATCGTCCTTCGTCTGGCGGACAACCAGCCCGACGGGTATCCCACAGTGGTGGGAGACCTTGAGTTTGCCCGGTTGGTCGAGGAACGATCCAATGGTCGCATCAAGATTGAAGTGTACAACAATGGACAGCTTGGAGATGAGAAGTCTGCGATCGAACAGGTCCAGTTCGGTGGAATCGACTTCACACGTGTCTCGATTTCTCCTCTTGCCAACTTCAAGCCGCTGCTCAACGCATTGCAGATGCCCTATCTCTACCGTGATTCCGACCACATGTGGAAGGTCCTCAACGGAGAAATCGGAAATTACTTCCTCAACTCCCTCTCCGATGTCGGCTTCATCGGTCTCGTCTACTACGATAGTGGAGCACGTAACTTCTACAACTCAGTGAAGCCCATCTATAAGGTTGCGGATCTCAAGGGAATGAAGATTCGTGTGCAGGAATCGACTCTGATGATGGGTCTTGTTTCCGCTCTCGGTGCCGTTCCCACACCACTTCCGTACGGTGATGTCTACAGCGCATTGCAGACGAACGTCATCGATGGTGCAGAGAACAACTGGCCCTCATACGACACCTCCAGCCACCATGAAGTCGCGAAGTTCTACTCGATCGACGAGCACACCCGTGTTCCCGAAATGATCGTGGCCTCCAAGATCACCATGGACAAGCTTTCCGAAGCAGACCAGGAATTGATCAAGCAGGCCGCAAAGGATTCCGCCCCAGTGCAGATCAAGGCTTGGGCCGACTTCGAAAAGAAATCGGAAGCAAAGGTAGTCGCAGCCGGGTCAAAGATCAATAAGATCAACGACCAAGCCGAATTCGCCGCAGCAATGGAACCCCTCTACGACAGCTTCCTCAATGCTGAAGGAAAAGAGTGGGTCAAGAAGATCAAAGCGGTAAAATAGACTTGTGGATTTCTGAAACCGTCGTGTACCATGGAGAGGGGAATCCTTAGGGATCCCCCTCTTCCATGACGAATTGGCTACCAAAGGAGGTGCCGGACATGAAAGTGTTCAAGAAGTATCTGGACAAGGTGTTCAACTGGGCACTGGTGCTTGCCATGGTCCTATTGGTCGCCATGGTCATCATCGTATTCACAAACGTGGTGTTGAGGTATGGCTTCAATTCGGGGATCAGATGGGCCGAGGAAATCTCTCTGGTCATCGTGATTTGGTTCACCTTCATCGCCATGGCGCTTGGAGTGAAGGAAAATCTCCATATCAACATCACGATTCTTCCCAAGAAACTCCCTCGTGTGTTCAATGATTCATTGAATCTGGTCAAGTACATCCTGGAGATCGTCATTGGATTCATCCTGCTCTATTTCGGTATCGGAGTGACCAGGAACGCGGCGATGTCCAAGTTGCCCGCCACAGGAATTACGAATGCGGTAAACTACATCATAGTTCCCATCGCAGCGATATTCATCATCCTCTACGCAGCCTACTTCCTCTATGTGGCCATCGCCGACCTGAAGCGGGTGCACGATACGACAGGAGGGAAATCCAATGCCTGATCCTTCAACAGCAACAGCCATCCTGATGGGGTCCTTCGTCGTATTGCTATTGCTCAAATTCCCCATCACATTCACCCTCTTCATATCTTCGGTGTTCACCGCACTCTATCTCAACATTCCCCTGCTGTCGATCGTGCAGAGGACCGTGAGTGGAGTGAATTCGTTCTCATTGCTTGCGATCCCATTCTTCATCCTCGCTGGTGAGATCATGGGAAGGGGTGGCATCTCACGTAGATTGGTCGAGTTCTCGAACGCAATGGTGGGACGGGTTCAGGGAGGCCTCGCGGAGGTGAACGTACTAGCATCGATGTTCTTCGGAGGCATCTCTGGTTCAGCGGTTGCCGATGTTTCGTCGATCGGCACCATGCTCATCCCGATGATGGTCGACAAGGGCTACGACGACGATTACTCGGTTGCCGTCACCGTCACCAGTAGTTGTCAGGGAGTCATCATACCTCCCAGCCACAATATGATCATCTTCAGCCTGGCAGCCGGAGGAGGAGTCTCGGTAGGCAAGCTCTTCATGGGAGGGATCATCCCTGGAGTGTTGTTGGGAGTCGCCTTGATGATCGTGAGTTATGTGATTGCGGTGAAACGGGGATATCCAAAAGAGGAAAAATATGGTTTCAAGAGAACACTGAAGGTTTCCCGTGATGCCGTGCTTGGATTGCTCACCGTGGTAATCATCATCGGTGGAGTGGTGACCGGTGTATTCACCGCAACCGAATCGGCTTCAGTAGCAGTGGTCTACGCATTCATCATCACATTCTTCGTGTATCGCGAAATCTCGTTGAAGGAGATGCCGAAGATCCTGCTCCATTCCTTGCGTACACTTGCGATGGTGATGAGTCTGATCGCGGCGGCAAGCGCCTTCGGTTGGTTGCTTGCCTATCTGAGAATCCCCCAAGCTGTGACTACGTTCCTGCTTGGAATCTCACACAATCCGATCATCCTGTTGCTGCTCATCAATGTGATGTTGCTGGTGTTGGGTGCGATCATGGACATGGCGCCATTGATCATCATCGTCACTCCGATCCTCTATCCTGTGATAGTGGGACAATTGGGCATGAGCCCGATCCAGTTTGGTATCATGCTGATCCTCAACCTTGCCATCGGTCTCTGCACCCCACCGGTCGGATCCGCGCTCTTCGTGGGTAGCGCGATCGGAAAGATATCGATAGAGAAGGCTACCAAGGCCATGCTCCCCTTCTATATCGCCATGTTGGTTACCTTGCTGTTCGTCACTTTCTGGCCGGCACTTACCATGACACTGCCGAATATGATGTGACGGTTGCCGATAGCTATCGATAGGCCATGCGGGGGGAGACTCAAGCATGGCCTTTTCTTGTCCTTTGACCGGATATTCCAATACTCACCATGTGTGCACTAGGATCATCCCAAAAAAAAGACAGCACAATCATATTCGACCATGCCGTCTTCAAGCTAGGGGCGTTTGGAGCGCCCCGATCTGTCAATAATTGCGGGCCGCGATCTCAAAGTGAGACTGGGGATGGGCACAGATGGGGCACACCTTCGGAGCTGTCTTGCCAATGTGGATATGGCCGCAGACCCCGCACTTCCAAATCTGCTCGTCCTCACGGGAGAAGACCACTTCCTCTTCCACATTCTTGAGCAATGCAAGATATCTGGCTTCGTGCTCCTTTTCGATCTTGGCCACACCTTCGAACAAGGCTGCGATCTTGTTGAAACCCTCTTCCCTGGCGACTTCCGCAAAGCCTTTGTACATGTCGGTCCACTCGTAGTGCTCGCCCTCGGCGGCCATCTTCAAGTTGGTCGCGGTATCGGCAATCTCACCATTCGCCTGCAACGCTTTGAACCAGAGCTTCGCATGCATCCTCTCGTTGTCGGCGGTTTCTTCGAACAAGTCGGCAATCTGCTGGTATCCATCCTTGCGAGCCTGGCTTGCCCAATAGGTATATTTATTGCGAGCCATCGACTCTCCTGCAAACGCATCATGTAGATTCTTTTCGGTTCTTGAGCCTTTGAGTTCCATGTAGTCCTCCCACTGTATTGGAAATTTCCTTGAATTGATTTCAAATTATGATACCATCAGGAACATTTGTCCGCAAGATATAATCCAAAAATATGTGGTTGTTCAGTGATTACAATACCCTGCAACTGTCCAGTGAACACCATAGGTTCTCTCTCAGGAGAGCGTTGGGCCTGAAGTACGAAAAGGACGACCAGTGCGTGGGACTGGTGGGAAGCTGTTTTGGTACACGGGGGAGAGGGAGCCTCGGTACGGTGGAATCAAAGCAACAGATCACCTTGGGGAGCAGGGGGTTCAAGCGGAGCCAGTCCTCCGGTCATCCGTTGGAAACGGATTCCCCGCTCCATCAGGAACTCCACAGCCTCCTGTTCGGAGGGACAGGGGCACGCCTCATGGAACACCAAGCCGCAGTTCACCGCATCTTCCAAGGCATGGTGGGCCTGATAAGCGAAACCGAATCGCTCGGACAGTGAAGTGAGGCGATGACTGGAAAAGTGTGGCCATATCTTCCGTGAAATCCTCACTGTACACGTGTAGCGGAGCGGAGGAATCGGCAAACCATAATGTGTAAGCATGGCACGAAGAATTCCGATATCGAAGGGAGCATTGTGGGCAATCAGAAGATCGTTGCCTATGAACAAAAGGATTGCGGGCCAAATCATATCGAAAGTCGGAGCATTGACCACGTCTTCCGGTCGGATACCATGGATGGAAATATTCATCGGAGAGAAATATTTCGAAGGGGGGTTGATGAGGGTGTAATAGGAATCGAGGACCTTCCCATCAACCATCTTCGCCAATCCCACCGAGCACGCACTGGTGGGATCATTGTTCGCCGTCTCAAAATCGATTGCAACATATCTCATCGTTCACACACTTCCTGTTTTCCCATCATGATCGCCAATATGGTACGGTCCGTCTGTTCCATCCCTTCATGGCTTATCTGGGTAAGATACGAAAAACTTTGCAAAGCGTCTCTACCCACGATACCCGATTCATCACGAGGGGACATCCCCTTTAGTGCCAATCTGCTGCTTACGGCTGCAGCTTGTACAGAGGAATAGATCTTCAAGGCACAGGTACCCTTGGCACCGTCGCAGATGATTCCAGTGAGATTTCCCACCATGTTGTTCACTGCCATATCCAGCGCATCCACAGATCCTCCCTGAAGATACACCAAACCGCATGCGGTTCCGATCGCGGCAGTGAAGGCCCCACACAAGGCGGAGAGCCTATCCTTTTTGGCAGTCAGGACCAAGGCGACCAGATGGCTTACGAACAATGCCCTGACGAGCATTGCATCCGCTATGCCAAGATGGCTTGCCATCACCAAAAGAGGTACAGATACGGTGATCCCTTGGTTGCCACTACCGCTATTGATCACCACCGGTAAAGGACACCCTGCCATACGGGCATCGCTTGCCGATGCGGCGAGAGCGGCTCCCAGAGCGTATGCATCGTCGAGGGAAGTGGGTACTTCTGGTAGGGAAGAGCCCATCGTCCTACCTACCGCCAACCCATATTCATGTTCCATCGCATGTCGTGCGATTGCCATATTCGTTTTGGCTCCTTGCAACACAAAATCGAGTTCCTCAACAGCAATCCTGTTGGCCGCATCGACGATATCTTGAAGAGACAAATTCGCGATCATCTCGTTGGTGAACGAATCGTCGACCCTACTCTCCTCCGCTACCGCCAAGGGAAGATCCAACAGCATTCCTTCGTCCTTTCGCAATCGTACGAAGCGGCTGTGTTCTCCACTGATGACGGCTTCTGCGCTATGTTGCAAGCCGGAAGCAACCACTCCGATATAGACGGGAGGGACATCCTCCAAGAGCTGGAGTGCAACTTTTCCCTCCTGTGAGTATCGTGCAGCCGCAAGCTTCTGTGATTCTGAAATTTCGCTGAGTATTCCCAGTCCTCTTGCAATATCACCACCGGCCGCGCCCAATGCAACCGCCGCTTGTATACCACGCATGGTGCAGTTGGGCAATCCAACTCCCATGGCATTCTTCACCATGTCGCGACTTGCCGAAATATCGAGCTTCTCGACGGGTTCACCAAGCAACATTCCGGCCTTGGCACCTGCCAACGCAGCTGCCGCAGGTTCGGTGCAACCCATCGCGATCATCAATTCACGTTTGAGAAGATCCAAAAACTGTCGTGTTTCCATACCCACGACTATACCATGGAAAGCGGGTTTGCTCCACGTGATGAAAGGGAGCAAACCCCTATCCTTGATGTCATACTGTGCCGATTACCACTGTTCTGAGGAGACAACACAATGGCATCAACCGGGCACCGAAGCACTGAAAAGAGTCCCCTGCACATCAAGATGATACGAAGACAAGTGGGTTGCCACTACGGCACATTCACCGCCTTTCAACGACAGTTTCCCCGTATCCGCCACGATATCGACCTTGCCTTCGGTGCAGAAGAGAAGCTCCACCGAATTTCTCCCGGTGATATCGTACTGTCCATCATCATGCACTCCCAACAGGAAATCCCCGGTAGGGGCCAAAACATTCAGTCTTCCACTGGCATCCCTCAACTGGGGACAAAGATCGGCCGGATGCGCTTTGAATGTCAACGTCTTGAGCAACTCGGGTACATTCACCAACTTGTTCGTAAGACCACCACGCAGCACATTGTCGCTATTGGTCATCAATTCGATTCCATTACCCTTCACATAGGCATGTAAAGTTCTCGGTTCGAGGAATATCGCTTCCCCCGGCTTCATGTGCACCACATTGAGGAAGAATGGTGCCAACACTCCAGGATCACCAGGATAGGTCTCCAGACAGTCGAGTGCAATTTGGTTTGGAGACAACCACCCTTCGCAAGCCTCATCCCGAATAGAAGGAAGATTGTTCCTGTATTCTTCCAATAGAGAAATCAATTGCCCCTTTTCCATCGTATAGAGGAGAGTGAAGAAACGTTCGATCGCCGCTGCTTCCTCCTTTTCCTTCGCCTCTGGAGGAAAGAACAATTGCACATGATTGGGAATCAGTGCCTCCATATTGCGAATGATATTCGCTAAAGGAAGGAAGCCGCACATCGCGGTGACCGGAGTAAGCGCATAGAGTACCTCGGCTTTTTGCCGGTCATCCTTGTAATTCCACTGATCGCGTGGAGTATCGACATGGGACGGGATCTCCGCGGCATAGCCTTTCTGCGCTTGCTCGGAAGATGGATGGACCTGAAGAGAGAGTGGTTTGGCGATAGCCAGAACCTTGAGGAGAAAGGGAAGATCCTTTCCGAATCTTTCCACATGCTCATCAGAGAAGAACTGTTGCGCATGATCGGTAAGGAAATCACCAAGAGGTTCACCATCTGAGAGCGTCGCCTCTCCATTGGGATGCGTGCCGAACCAAAGTTCCGCCTTCGGCTTGCCATCGGGATCCCTGCCCAACAGAGAGGGGATGAACGCAATGTCACCCCACTCGTACTGTTGAACCTTAGGTGTGATGGGCACCATATCCATAGATGCTGTTAGGTCACTCATGTGCCCATCGTATCATCTAATCACGCCTTTCGATAGAGGCGGGGAAGAAAGATCATTCCCACGACAAACAGTGCGACCGCACCAATCCAAGCCACCACCGCATTGAGGAACAAGCCTCCGAGCAGGAATCCCACCAAAGAACAAACGGCAACGAACAGAGCATACGGCATTTGCGTTCCCACGTGTTCCAAGTGGGGGCAACTGGCCCCTGTGGAGGAAAGGATCGTGGTATCGGAGATGGGTGACGAGTGGTCTCCGAACACCGAACCACCGAGTACAGCACTCACTCCAAGGAACATCGCATGCGACATCCCCTCGACCGAAAGACCCTTTGCTTGTGCGAGACCAGCGACAATTGGCATGGTGATCGGAATCATGATGGCGAAAGTACCCCAAGAAGTACCGGTTGAAAAGGCGATCAACGCCGAAAGTGCAAATACGATCATCGGAACGAGGGCAAGCGGGAAGCCACCAGACACCACCGCTTCGGAAAGGAATGAAGCGAGACCAAGTCCTCCATCTTCAGGAGCCGACTTGATGATGGTTCCTATGGACCATGCCATGGTAAGTATGAGCAAGGCCGGTACCATGGAACCGATCCCTTCCTTCAATGCTTCCGAGGCCTCCTTGATGGAGAACAGCTTTCGCGCGAAGTAGTAGATGATTGTGATGGTCAATGTGAAGATCACCGCATAGAAAAGTGCGTAGGAGGCATCCGTATTGGCAAACGCATCACCGAGCGACATGCTCGCCATCGCCTGTCCCATCGAGGTGACCGTTTCACCATCGATAGCACCCATCCAGGTCGTCACCGGGAAAAACACCACCGCAACAACGATGAGTACAACGATCGGAAGGATCATATCCAATGCGATCGCACGATCCTTACCCCCGATCTCGGCAACTTCTCCGGGGGCATCCCCATACGCCTGGTTGTACAGGCTACCGGTGGTCTCATGGTACCGGTTCGAAGCCGCCATGGGACCGAAATCACGATTGGTAAGAATGATGGTCAACACCATGATGATGGTGAGCAATGCGTACAGATTGTAGGGAATCGATCTGATGAAGAATTCGAATTCAGTGATGCCCAATTGTCCGAAACCCTCGGATCCCTTCACGATCGACATCACCGTGATCACCCAACTCGACACCGGAGCGATGATGCACACAGGAGCAGCGGTCGCATCCAGAATGTAGGCGAGCTTGGCACGGGGTACTCCATTCTTGTCACTGATCGGACGCATCACCGTACCTACAGCCAAACTGTTGAAATAATCGTCGATGAAAATGAGCAGACCAAATACCCAAGTCATGAGCATGCTGGCCTTTCCAGAACGAACATGTTGCGCGGCCCACTTGCCGAAGGCCTTGGTGGCTCCGGTTTTGGAAAGAAGTCCGACCAGACCTCCCAACAAGGCACAGAAAAGGAATATCCTGATATTCCAGCCATCATTGAGCGAACCGGCCACCACGTCGGAAAGGTTGACCAATGCGGCGAAGGGGTTTCCTCCCGCGACTATCAAGGTTCCGGAGAGGATACCGAGAAACAGTGAAATGACGACATCCTTGGTGATGAACGCCAAAGCAATGGTAAGTACCGGGGGAATGAGTCCCCAAATGCCAAAATCAGTCATATTGAATTCTCCTGGAGCATGCCCTAGGGCATGAAAGGTTTCTACCGGGAGCATACCACACCCCATGCCGTTCGTACAGTAATTTATTTACAAATTGTGATCATACCACACAGATCAGTTATACAGATAACAGTATGAAATTTCATCGGGCGAAAAAAACCTCCCCCGAAGGGGAGGTGCAAACCAATGGGAGAAATGATTAACGACCGTCAACTCCCAGATTGAACCGGACGGTGAGGGCATCGACAGTCTTGTCGCCGATTTCGACCCCCTTCTCCCTCCAGTAGTAGGAAGCATCGATATGGAACACCAGCAGATCCAGTCCGAGTCCAACCGAAAGGGCTCCACGATTCAATCCTGCCCTCACATCGATCATGGAAAGCAGTTTCACTTCGGCTCCAGCCTTCAGATAATTCCAGTAGGCATCCTCATCGGTCTCCATGGCCTCGAACATTCCGACCACATCGACGAAGTCGAACGCGAGAGTCGGTCGTAGGATCTTTCCGAAACCACCAAGTTCCGGCATCCATCCGAAACCGAAGTCGAGAGACCAAGGAACAGTGACCGTGAATTCGGAGGTGGTAGCCTCAGGAGCTTCATCGGTATAGACCGCTTCCTGACCCACCATATCCATCATCTCGTTCACCCAAGCACCCGCTTCACTGTACTTCTGCATCGTGTATTTGCCATTGAGATTCTTGGCAACAGCCGAAACACGGAGTCCAACGGGAAGATTCACATTCACACCGATATCGAAAGGAACGGCATATCCGGCGGCAAGTGCGGTATCACGCATCAAAGTCTGCCCAGGATCGGAACTCTCATCGGTGAACATCGTGATCAACCCTGGTGCACCAATTCCTTCGGTATACGCCTTGTAGGTCGGCCGTACCGACGCACCGACATCGACGGAAAGCACCTCGGGCACGAAATCGAGTCGGAAACCGAATCCGACCGAAACCCCTGCATTCACTTCAGCGAACAAGTTGGCATCGGTCCCCTTGTCATAGTTGTGCAACTGTTCTTGAATCTGCAAGCCCACTCCAAATCCACCACCGGTGAAGGAAGTTGCGATATCCGTGGTAAGCACATCCCCCTTCCCTCTATTCAGTGTGGAAAGAAACTCCAAACCCGCAACAGCTGGATCGGGCTCATTTCCATCAGCCATATCCTGGATGATCCCGGTATCGAGAATCTTCTGTGGATTGAACAGGGTGACTGAAACGGACGGAAGGTTCAAGCTGAATCTTCTCGAACCCAGATTGGCCGGGTTCATGAAGAACGCATCGGCACCGGCTGCGGTAGCGACACCAGCACCACCCATGGCCTCGGTGCGGGCACTAATGGGGCTGAACGTCACATTGGGATAGAACAATTCTTCATCCTCGAAGAATGTCGTCGCGAACAGAGAGGAAGCGACAACACCCGTTATCAAAATGATTACCAGTAGCTTTTTCATTGTGTCCTCCTTCCTACTCGGCCGCCATGTCGGCGAACGCATCTTCCAACATCTCGGTCAAGGCCGTGTTCTTCGGAATCGCACGCGAGATGTTCAAAATGGTATCCTTGATCTTGGTCCACTTGGTGGTATCACCGGTGAAGGTATCGAGGTTGGTTCCGATCGTTTCAAGATTGAAGTCGGCAAACTTCTCATTGAACAATGCTGTAGGATCGGCACTTTCATCATACGCTTCGACATATTCCTTGAGCGCTTGGATGAACAGGAAGAACTCATTATCGGCCAAAGGATTCGGTGTATACGCTCCATCCAATAGAGTCTTACCGGAGGTGAATACCACACTCAATGCATAGTTGATCAGATCGGACAACTTCTTGGGATTTCTAATCGAGCCATCGACCTTTCTGATGAGGCCGGGAGCCATGCTTTCATAAGCCCTGCGCATCACGCCATAGTCACGGATCATAATCTGCAATTCCGCAGTCTCGATGGTACCATTTTTATTGGTATCCATGGCTGCCAACACAGGATCGAGTACAGGGATGACGTAATCACTGAGAATCTCATCGATAGGAGGATCTTCCCCCTCACGGCTTATCGCACGAGACCTGTCCTCGCCACCGGTGAAGGATGCGAGCAGATCGGCTACCGCCGATTCGAGTTCAACTGTGCCGGTAGGAGAGAGTGCCTTCACGACCTCGACCACCTGCATCGCCTCATCGACCAAAGCCAGAGCCTGTTCTTCCTCTTCCTCGGTTAGATCGTCACCACTTTTCAGCTTATCAATGATGGGATCGTCGGTAATCGAAACAATCAGAGTCGCCACCAAGAGATCGGCTTCATTCTCGATCTCAATATCGATACCAAGTTCCGTCTCGATTTCAGCGATTCCATCGGACACTTTGGTAGGAATGTCTTCCGGAGCAACTGTCTTCGAGGTCAGATCCGTCTTCAAGGCTTCGATCTTGGCAGGGGATTCAAGCACTTCCGCCAACTCTTCCTTGGTCGA